>CAYNDR010000252.1:0-9484 GCA_964395295.1 uncultured Planctomycetales bacterium | reverse complement strand
GACATCACGCACTTCTTGAGGGGGAGCGCCGGGCGAGGCCCCACGGTCGCGCCGAGCCCCACCGTCCCGCCCACGAGGACGCCGGCCCACCACGCCGCCAGGAACGAAGCCTGGAAGCCGTCGAGGTCGAACGAGCGGGGCCCGATAAGCCACGCGAAGGCGGCGGCGATCGCCACGCCGAGGACCACGTTGAACGAGAAGAGCCCGAAGCGCCTCACGACGGACAGTATAGCGAGGCGGGCCGTCTCAGGCCACGTGGATCATCGCCTTGACCACGCCGTCCCGGTAGTCCGCCACGAGGTCGAAGGCCTCCTTCGTCCGCTCGAACGGGAACCGGTGCGTGAGGGCGAAGTCCATGACCCCCTTCCGCTGGTGGAGGAAGTCGACCGCCGCCTGCATGCAGTGGTTCTGGCGGCGGACGTTCTGGATGCAGATCTCCTTGCGGCGGAGGGGATCGCAGGCGAACGAGACCCGGTCCACCTCGGGGATCCCGATGAAGAGCAGTTTCCCTCCCGGCTTGAGCAGGTCGATCGACTGGTCGAGCGCCTCCTGCTTCCCGCAGCACTCGAAGACGAAGTCCATCCCGAGCGGCTCGCGGGAGAGGATCTCCCGGACCGCGTCCTGCCGTGCGGGATCGCCCACCCACGCGGCTCCCTGCCGGCGGGCCTGCTCGGCGCGCGCCGCGATCGGCTCCGTGACGCAGACGGCCTCCGCCCCGGCCGCCCGCGCCGCCAGGAAGACGCCGATCCCGATGGGGCCGAAGCCCAGGATCGCCGCCTTCCGGCCGCCCAGGTCGCCGGCGAGCTTCGCGGCGTAGAGGCCGATCGAGAGCGGCTCGGCCAGCGACGCCTGCTCCAGCGTCAGGCCGTCCGGCACGGGGTAACAGCAGTCCTGGGGCATGACGACGTATTCGCAGAGCGATCCCTCGACCTGGCCCGGACAGCCGAGGAAGCGGGTCTTGCGGCACGTGTGCGGGCGGCCGGCCCGGCACTGGTCGCACTGTCCGCAGGACATCGCGGGCTCGATCGCCACGCGGTCCCCCGGCTTCACGCGCCCGACCGCGCGGCCGACCTCCTCGACCGTGGCGGCGGTCTCGTGCCCCACCGGGAAGGGGTACTTCACCACCTGCGAGCCGATCCTTCCCGTCGTGTAGTAGTGCACGTCCGACCCGCAGACGCCCACCTCCCGCACCCGCAGGAGGACGTCGGTGTCCCGCTCGATCCGCGGGCGGGGCACCTCCCCGATCTCGAGTCCCCGGATCCCGGTCAGCAGGGCCGCCTTCATCTTCTGGCTCATATCGGGGACACTCTAGTCCGGGGGCCGCGCCGACGCAAGCGAACTGTTGCCGCCGGTGCGCCACAGCAACGGCAACAGTTCGCTGGCCCGGAAACCGGCTTTGTGGTATGAATGCCGTCACGTGACGGAACAGGGAGGAATCCGATGAAGACCCGGTACGGCCTGTTTTCCATGATTCTCCTTTCAGGATGCGCCTCCATGGGCACCCAGCGGACGGGCGGCACCTTCGGGGACGACGTGGCGTTCCTGAAGAAGCACACGGACGTCATCGTCCTCCAGGGCGCCGACGGCCTGGCGCAGGTGGCGGTGGTCCCCTCCATGCAGGGGCACGTGATGACCAGCTCCCCGGCCGGGCCGGAGGGGCTCAGCGCCGGCTGGATCAACTACGACCTCATCGCCTCGAAGAAGGCCGAGCCCCACATCAACTGCTACGGCGGGGAGGACCGGTTCTGGATGGGGCCCGAGGGCGGCCAGTTCTCCATCTTCTTCCGGAAGGGCGTCCCCTTCGACTTCGAGCACTGGTTCACCCCCGCCTGCATCGACACCGAGCCCTTCGGGCTCGTGGTCAAGGCCGCCGACCGCGCCAGCTTCCGCCGCCGGGTGAGCCTGGCGAACTACTCCGCCTTCACGTTCGACATCGAGATCAACCGCGAGGTGCGCCTGCTCTCCGCGGCCGACCTCTGGAAGCACCTGGGCCTCCCCGCCGCCGCGGCCGTGAAGTCCGTGGCCTTCGAGACGGAGAACAAGGTCACGAACTGCGGGAGCGCCCCCTGGGTCAAGGAGACGGGGCTCCCCTCGATCTGGATCCTGGGCATGCTCAAGCCCTCGCCCGCCACCACGGTCGTCATCCCCTTCGCGGCGGGACCCGAGGCCCAGCTCGGCCCCATCGTGAACGATTCCTACTTCGGGAAGGTCCCGGCCGACCGGCTGGCCGTCAAGGACAAGGTCCTCTTCTTCAGCGGCGACGGGAAGCACCGCAGCAAGATCGGGATCCCGCCGAAGCGCGTCAAGCCCGTGGCGGGGAGCTACGACGCGGCCAACCAGCTCCTGACCCTCGTCCAGTTCAACCAGCCCGCGGGCGCCGCGGACTACGTGAACTCCATGTGGGAGCTCCAGAAGGAGCCGTTCGCGGGGGACGTGGTGAACAGCTACAACGACGGGCCCGTCACCCCGGGAGGGAAGCAGTTGGGGCCGTTCTACGAGCTGGAGACGTCCTCGCCCGCGGCGGCCCTGAAGCCCGGCGAGACGATCACGCACCTCCACCGGACGATCCACCTCCAGGGGCCGGAGGCGGCGCTCGACCCGATCGCCCGCGCGACCCTGGGAGTGGGGATCGAGGAGATCAAGGCCGCCCTGAAGCGCTAGCGGCGGCTATTTCTTCCCGCCCTTCGGGAGGGGCAGGACGTCGCAGCGCCGGGCGTACTCCAGGAACAGGGCCGACATCTCCCTGACCCGGTCGGGCTGCCGCGGCGCGAGGTCATCGAGCTCCGTGCGGTCGGCCTCGACATCGTAGAGCTCCCAGCGGTCCTCCTTCGGCCCGTCCGGCCCGAGGAGGTTCTTCCCGACCAGCTTCCACTTCCCCCGGCGGACGGCGCAATTGCGCTCGTGCTCCCAGAAGAGGGCGCGTTCGCGGACCGGCTCGCCCCGGAAGGCCGGGACGAGGCTCGTCCCTTCCATCGGCTTGATCTTCCCGTCCTTGAACTCGGCCGGGTACGCCGCGCCCGACACGTCGACGCACGTGGCCATGAGGTCGATCAGGTGCGCCGGGGTGTGGCGAAGCTCGCCCCTGGCCTTGACTTGCGCCGGCCAGTGGACGACGAGGGGCGTGGAGATCCCCCCCTCGTGCACCCAGTGCTTGTACTCGCGGAAGGGGGTGTTGGAGACGTTGGCCCAGCCGCGGCCGTAGGCGATGAAGGTGTCGGCGGGGCCCGGCATCACGCCCGCCCCCTGGCGCACGGGGTAGCCGTCGCGGGTCTGCTTGAAAACCATGGTCGTCTGCAGCGCGTCGGGGGCCATGGGCGGGAAGGGAGGCTTCTCGGGCCTGGGCTTCCCCTCCCCGGCCCGGCCCATCCCCTCGGCGCATCCGCCGTTGTCCTGGAGGAAGAGGATCAGGGTGTTGTCGAGCTGGCCCCCCTCCTTGAGCTGAGCCACGATGCGGCCGATCCCCTGGTCCATGCAGTCGATCATCGCCGCGTAGACTTCCATGCAGCGGGCCTCCCAGGCCTTGTCCTTCACCTTGTCCCATTCCTCCGCCTGGGGGGAGAGCTTCCAGCCGTCCTCGATCACGCCGAGCTTCTTCATCCTCTCGTACCGGGCCTGGCGGACCGGGCCGTAGCCGGCGTCGTACACCCCCTTGTACTTCGCGACGTCCTTCTCGAGCGCGTGCATGGGCCAGTGCGCCGCCGTGTAGGCCAGGTACATGAAGAAGGGCCGGCCGGCGCGGTCCTTCCGGTGGTCCGCGATGAAGCGGACCGCGTGGTCGCTGAGGGCGTCGGTGTAGTAGTAGGTCTCGGGCCTGTATTCCGGGTCGGCATAGGGGCTGATGAACTGGTTGTCCCGCGTGAGGGTGTAGGGATCGAAGAAGTTGCCGGCGCCCTGGATCGTCCCGTAGTACCGGTCGAAGCCGCGCTGGAGGGGCCAGTGGTCCTTGTTGGCCGGCGGCGTGACGTGCCACTTGCCGGCCATGTAGGTCGAGTAGCCCGCGGGCTTGAGCGCCTCCGCGATCGTCACGCAACGCCGGTTGAGCGTCCCGCGGTAGCCGTCCTCGCCGCGGTTCTCCATCATGTGGCCCACGCCGGCCTGGTGCGGGTAGAGGCCGGTGAGGAGGCTGGCGCGCGTGGGGCAGCAGCGCGCGGTGTTGTAGAACCGGGTGAAACGGAGGCCGTTCGCCGCGAGCGCGTCGAGGCTCGGAGTCCGGATCTCGCTCCCGTAGCAGCCGAGGTCGGAGTAGCCCATGTCGTCGGAGAGGATGACGATGATGTTGGGCCGGTCGGCGGCGCGCGCGCCGAGGCCGCCGAGGGCGGCGATCGCCAGCAGGGCTCTGAGGATCATGGGGGGCACCTCCGATCCCTTATCCCGAAAGGCCCGGGGCCCGTCAAGGATGGCAAAGGCGATCAGCCGAGCCTTCCCCGAATCCGCCCCCCGGGCTTATAATGATCCCCGGGACATGTCCGGATGGCCGGTCCCTGGAGCTCCAACATGCGGATGACCTCGATCCTGCTGCTGGCCATCCTCGCGGCGTGCGCCCCGAAGGCGCGCGAGGTCACGGTGACGGTCTCGGGCGTCGCGGCCGGAGACCTTGAGGCGGTCCGGGCGGAACTCGCCAGGATCCCGGGCGTGGGCGCCGTGGGCACGACCTCGCTCAAGGACGGGCAGGCCGTCTTCGCGGTATCGACGTCGTTGAAAGGCGGGGATCTCGCCGCGGCGATGGCGCGGGGCCCGGCCGGGCTGCGGGACGTGAGGGGTTTCGACGACGGCTCGGTACAGGTCGCGGCCGGCCGCGCCCGGGCACCCGCCGCGCCCGGCACGCCCCCGGCCGCCCCCCCTCCCGCCCCCGACAAGGAGGTCAAGGTGAACTCCGGCAAGGACCCGCTGGCCTACAAGATCCACCAGCTCCCCGCCGGGACGATCGCCACGTTCGACGGCTGGAAGATCCAGAGCCGCCAGGACGGCAACTGGATCATCCTGGTCACCAGCCCCGAGGGGAAGGAGGACGACTTCCAGATGGTGGTCTTCGCGGGGACGCCCTCGGCCGAGGAGCTGGGACAGCTCTTCACGCTCGGCCCCGCCCGCGTGCGCCGGATGTTCCCGGCCTTCCGGCCGCGCCACGACGGGAAGCAGGCCACCTTCGGCGGCGACCCCGCGCTGGTCAAGTCCTACGACGCGGAGTGGCAGGGGAAGCCGATGGCCGCGCGGGTCGTCTACGTGCGGCGCAAGGACGTCGCCGTCGCGGTCCTGGGAATCGGCACGGAGGAGGCCTTCAAGACGTACGGCCGCGCCGTGGAGATCACCGCGCAGAGCATCACGGTCAAGGAGTCTCCCCTGGAGCCCGCGCTCTGCGGGACCTGGGTGCTCGACAGCTACAAGTCCACCGGCACGGGGAGCACCTTCTTCTCCTATTCCTCGAGCGCGTCGCTCACGATCTACCCCAACGGCACGTTCACGAAGAGCTCGATGTCGTCGGCGTCGGCCTCCGGCGCGGAGGCGTACCTGGAGGGGGGGGACCGCGGGACGGTCGTGAAGCGCGGGACCCTGCTGACGTTCCGGTCGGACAAGGGGGAGGCCTGGAACGCGGAGTACAGGATGGACGGCGGCGGGAAGGCGCTGTGGCTGAACCAGGCGATGTACCTGAGGCAGTGAGCGGGCAAGGCTCGCCGGGGACACCCTGTCGGCGGGCCTCCCCGGAGGGGCGTGCGGGATGAGCCGTGTACCGGTCATCCCCGCGATCCTGACCTGTCTCCTGCGGGCCGCCGGACAGGAGACCCCCACCCTGAGACGAGGCGCTCTCCTGCCGGATCCCCGGAGGGGGGCGATATGACCGCCGCGATCCTGATCTGGCTGGCGCTCGGCACGGCGGAGGGCGACGATAGAACACCGCAGGACCGCGCGGCGGGCTTCCCCGAACCGGCGGTCCCGATGGCCTTCGGGATGCAGACCAAGGGCGTCACCTCGAAAGACCTGGACCAGATCGCCGGACTGGGGCTCAAGTTCGTCCGGCGCGGCTTCCATTGGGAGGGAATCGAGAAGGAGAAAGGCGTGTACGACTTCAGCGGCCACGACCCGGTGATGAAGGAGATCCGGGACCGCGGCCTGCGGGTGCTCGGGGTCCTGGCGTTCGGCAACAAGTTGTACGGACCGGTCCGCGGAGACGGGGGGCGCGAAGCCTATGCGCAGTACGCCGCCGCCGTGGCCGGGCACTTCAAGGACGACCGGGTGATCTGGGAGATCTGGAACGAGCCGAACACCATGACCTTCTGGGGCCGGCACGGGAAGAAGGGGAACTCGGAGGAGTACGCGGCCGAATACGTGGCGCTGGTCAAGGCGGCCGTGCCGGCGATGCGCCGCGCCGACCCGGCCTGCACCATTGTCGCCGGTTCCGTCTCGTGCCTGTGGTCCGAGTCCTATAAGTGGATCGACGCCTGTTTCGCCGGGGGCATCCTCCGGTCCGGCATCGACGGATGGTCGGTGCATCCCTACTCCCTGCGTCGCCCGGAGGACTACGTCGAGGCCTATGACAAGGTGCGGGACATGATGGCGAGGCACGGCGCGCCGCGGGACTTCCCCATGCTGAACACGGAACGGGGATTCCCCACCAGCAAGGCTGAAGGATACACGGGGGGCGATCCCGCGATGATGCGCGAATACCAGGCTTGGCACCTGGTGCGCCAGTACCTGGTCGATTTCTCCCAGGGCCTGCGGCTGACCAACTGGTACGAATGGAAGAACTCCAGGGAGGGATTCGGCATCTTCAATGACGACGTCCCGAGCCCGGCCTTCCGAGCGGGCAAGGTGCTGATCGACCGGCTGCGGGGCTGCCGCCTCCGCAGGCGTGAATCCACGGAGTCGGCCCAGGACTGGGTGCTCTCCTTCGCGGGGCCGGACGGGGAGCTCACGTTCGTCGCGTGGACCAGTCCGCCTCCGGGCGAGAGTCCGGACAAGGCCGTGCCGCACGAGGTCTCCATCAAGGTCGAGGCCTCCGGTCGCGTCGAGGGAGTCCAGCTTTACGGCGAGGCCTCCACGATAGAGGCCAGGGGCGGCGTCGCCGCCGTGAGACTCACCGGCGCGCCCCAATACCTCGTGGTCCGGAAGCGGAAATAGGCCCCGGAGATCAGGGGCCGGACGCCTCCCATCGAGCGCGGAACTCGTACCAGACATCCTTGTCAAGGGCGGACCCCGGGCCATCCAGCAACGCCACGAAGAACTGGCGGCCCTGGACGAAGATCCCGCAGGCCCGGTCCGGCGGAACCTGGAGGCCGTTCAGGGCCCAGAGACGGCGCCCGCCCTTGAGGAACTCCACGCGCTCCGGGATCCCCGCCCCCCGGCGCGCCCTCGCGTCCCCCAGCGCATCCTCGGCGAGGACCTGGCCGCCCCGGAGGAAGCGGAACCGGTCGGCCTCGGGCAGCGACAGGACCGCCGAGAGGAACGCCTGCTGGTCCTTGAAGCCCTTCTCGGCCCGGAAGGCCCACCTCTGCTCGAAGGAGGGGGAGCCGTCGAAGACGTACTCGACGCGATACCAGAGCGGCGGGCGCTTGAGGACGAACCGGTTGAAGCCGCGGACCTGCCCCTCGAAGGCCATGTGCAGGCCGGCGGCGTCGGTCCAGAGGCGCATCCCGCACTCGACGTCGTTCGAGGCGGCCATCCGCTTCTCCTCGGGATGCTCGAAGTACGCCTGGTCGCCGTAGAGGTCGTGGTCGAGGGCCAGGGACGCGCCGCCGGCCGAGGCGAGGCGCCGGATCGCCCCGCCCTGCCGCCTGAGCGTCGCCGCGTAATGGGCGTTGCCCACGATGAAGTCCGGGCCCACGCAGCGGAGCGTCACGTCCCCCAGCTTCACCGGCGAGGCCGCGTCGGGCGCCGGGGGCACGGCGGCCGCGGCGATCTGCGGCTTCGCCGATCCCAGCCCCGTCAGGGCCGGGCCGGCCGGCCGCTCCACCAGCCGCAGGTCCGCCGGCGCGGGACCGGAAAAACGGACGACCGTCCAGCCGCCCTCCGGTCCGCGGACCCCCAGGCACCCCTGGGTGGGGTGGAGCGGGTGAGTCCGGTTCTCCCACAGGGCGTCCGTCCCCTGCGTCCGCCAGTAGATCCCGCCGTGGCCCGGCTTGCCCGACCCGCGCAGAGGCACGAAGCGGTCGTGCAGCCGCCCGCCGACCGTGTCCACGAACCATTCCGCGGCCCCATCGAAGGCGATCCCGTCGCCCTGGAGCGCCGCCTTCGGCGCGGCCGCCGGACCGCCTGTCGCCTTCGCCGGCCCCTCCGGCCGCGGGAGGACGACGTACTCGAGCGGCCGCAGGCCCGCCTCCCCCTGCCCGCCAGGCCACTTCAGCTTCGCCCGGACGGGATCGGGATTGAAGTTGATCGCCACCACGCTCGCCCGGTCGCCCAGCTTGCGGAGGCACGTGAAGACCCCCGGCGCGTCGCACTCCACGGCCCGGTAGAACGCCTCGCCCGACGCGAGCTCCGGGCGGGCCTTGCGGATCGCGTTGATCCGCCCGATCTCGAAGCCGTGCCCCCGCTCCATCTCCTGGTAGACCATGGGTATGCCGTCGATCCACGCGCTGAGGGCGTACATCGCCCGCATCCCCTCGATGCCGTACCAGAGCTCCGAGCGCAGGCTGTCGTGGCTCTCGACGTGGCGCAGGCGGACGGCCCCCGCGGGTTCGGCGTACTTCTGCTCCTCGAGATACTCCCGGATCTGCGCCGCGAATTCCGCCGGCGGCAGGCGCCGCCACCCGTGGCACAGCGTGTAGCAGAAGCCGAAGTCGTACTCGGCGTCGGAGACGGCCAGGTGCCGCGCGCTCTCGACCTCGGCCAGCACCGCCCCTTCCGCGGGCTTGAGGGCGCGGACCGCCTGCCGGATGCGGCGGACCATCTCGAGGCCGCCCCACATCCCCGACCGGCTCGCGCGGACGTGCGGGGCGTCGGGATTCCAGTTGGTCTCCTTGGAGCCGTAGCAGGCGTCGATCCGGTAGCCGTCGATCCCGTACTGGCGCACGTAGTGGTCGGCCACCTTGGCGATGTAGTCCTGCCACCCCGGCCAGGCGAAGTCGTTGAGCCAGTAGTTGAGCGTCGCGCCATCCTCGCGGCGCAGCATGAACTCGGGATGCTGGACGTTGTGCACCGCCTTCGGGCTTCCGCCGTGGGGCACGAGGTCCTGGAGGACGCGCAGGTTCAGCTCGTGGGCGCGGGCCACCAAGCGGCGGTACTCCTCCGCCGTGCCCAGGCCGTCCGCGAACTTGTAGTAGTCGAACGGCCAGTAGGGGCTCTTCTGCTCGACGGGCAGGATCCAGACGGCGTCGGCCCCCAGGCGCCCCAGGGAGGGGAGCAGCCTGTCGGCCGCGGCCGTGAAACCGCCCAGGTCGTTCCAGTTGCTCCCGATCGAGCCGCCGGGGTGGAAGGAGTAGAGGATCGCCCGGGGGACCCACTCCGGCCGGTCGGCCGGGAGCTGTGTCTGGCGTTCACGACGGCGGTATTC
>CAYNDR010000251.1:6794-9500 GCA_964395295.1 uncultured Planctomycetales bacterium | reverse complement strand
CGTCGGTCTTGCCCGTGAGGTGGAGGATCGCGCCCGCCGCGATCCGGGCGTAGGCGTTCTTCGGGTCGGCCTTCGCGGCGCGGTCGAAGATCTCCTTCGCCTTCTCGTACTGCTCCTGGTAATAGCAGATCATCCCCGCCCGCTGCAGGATCTCGGGGTTCTCCAGGCCCGTCAGCTCGCGGGTGAGCTCGCTGGCCCGGAGGAGATCCTTGAGGGCCTCCTCGTACCGGCCGGTGGCCTCCTCGGCGTGCGCCCGGCCGCGGAAGGCGTCGATGAAAGTGTCGTCCTGCTCGACGGCCCGGGTGAAGTCGGCGAGGGCCTTCTCCAGGAACGCGCGGTTGGCCGCGCCGCGCCGCAGGAGGTCCTGCCCCACGATGTAGGACCGCGTGGCCTCCGCGCGCCGCTGGAGCCGGAGTCGGTCCGCCTGCTCGGCCTTCAGGCGCGCCTCGGTCTCCTCCCGCGCCTTCGCCTCGGCCCGGACCTTCGCCTCGGAGAGGCCGGCCTGCACCCGGGCGTTGCGGCCGGCCACCGCCAGGATGACGATCGCCGCCGCGACCGACGTCGCGGTCGCCGCGGCCAGCGTCCCCGCCGCGGCCCGGTTGCGCCGCGCCCACTTCAGGAGCTTCTTGACGGGGCCGTCCGGGCAGACGCTCACCTCGCGGTCCTCGAGGAAGCGGCGCACGTCCCGCGCGAGGGACTGGACGTCCCGGTAGCGCTTCGCCGGGCGCAGGGCCAGGGCCTTGCGGGCGATCGCCGCGGCCTCGGGCGGAACCCAGCGGCCGCCGCGGGCCGCCGCGGCCGGGCGGAGGCGGCCCTCGACCGTGGCGCGCAGGATCTCCTCGATGGTCTTCCCCGCCACGGGCAGGCGGAGGGTCAGCATCTCGTAGAGGATGACGCCGAGGCTGTAGAGGTCGCTGGGGAAGCTCAGGGACCGCACCTCCCCGGCGGCCTGCTCGGGCGACATGTAGCCCGGCGTGCCCACCGCGGTCCCCTCCACGGTGAGCGCGCTGAAATGGGAGACCCGGCTCCTGAACCGGTCTTCGGGGGCCTGCGGCCCCGCCGGCGCCGGCGGCGGCTCGTCGGAACCCTCCAGGCGCGCCAGCCCCCAGTCCAGGACGTACACCTCCCCGTAGTCCCCCACCATGATGTTCGCGGGCTTCAGGTCGCGGTGGATCACCTCCCGCGCGTGGGCGAAGGCCACGGCGTCGCAGACCGACGCGAAGACCTGCAGGAGCCGCGGGAGCGGGAACTCGTCCGCGGCCTTGGGGTCGCGGCGCTTGAGGGCGTCCAGGATCCCCGCGAGCGTCCGGCCCTCGAGGATGCGCATGGTGAAGAACACGCGCCCCTCGGGGTCGCGCCCGTAGGCGTGGACCGGCACGATGTTCGGGTGCTGGAGGTTGCCGGTGATGACCGCCTCGCTGGCGAACCGGGCGTGGCCCTCGGCGTCGGCCCCCCGCTCGGTCCGCATCATCTTCACCGCCACCAGCCGGTCGAGGTTCGAGTCGATCGCCCGGTAGACCACGCCGAAGCCGCCCGACCCGATCTTGTCGAGCAGTTCCAGGCCGGGGAGGACGGGGGCGACGGGGCGGCTTGCGGGGAGTCCGCCGCGGGACCCGCCGGCGCCCATCAGGACGTCGGTCTCGCCCGAGTTGGGGACCGTGGGGCGCTCCTCCGGGGCGCGCCGCGGCGGGGCGTGCAGGGGCCGCGTCGGATCGTCGGGCCGGGGCGGCGGGGGCTGGGGTTGGTCCATGGGGTCCTTCGAAGGGAATTATACCACGACCCCGCCCCAACGATTTAAGGACGTGCCGGACGGACCGGTTCCGTGACCCAGTCGAACGTGGAAAGGACCCGGCCGTTGCGGAGCCGCAGGCCGTCCGCGCTGACGGGGCACGTCCCGTCGTGGTGCGTCGCCCGGGCGCGGATCGACTCGATCCCCAGCGCCGCCGCCGGGACGACCTCGCCCGGATCGGATCGACCGTTCGAGTTGCGGTCCTGCCAGGCGACGAGCCCGCGCAGTTCACTGCCCGAGAGCCGGCCGTCGCGGTTGTCGTCGAGCGCGTCGAGGGCGTGGTAGCCGTCGTTCCAGAACATCCACCACGTCACCGACCCGAAGAGCTGGCGGCCGGAGGCGATCTTCGACGTGCCGGCGGGGTCCCAAGCCAGGAAGTACGTGTCCGGCCGGACCCACGGCCACTCCTCAATCCTGCCGTCGCCGTCGAGGTCGAACCGGGCCGTGACGCCCTCGGCGAGCAGGTCCCCCACGCGGCCCGCGCCCTCCAGGGAGAAGATGACGGGCGTGATCGGCCCGGGGGGCAGATCCTCGAGCTTCTTCAGGTTCTCCCGGATCTCCGTGGCCAGCTTCGTTTCCTCTTCCGTCGGCGTCCGCCCCCGGAGCAGGCGCAGGATGACCGTCCCGGCCTCGTAGCTGACCAGCCGTTCCAATCCGCTCAGGGGCAGTCGACCGTGCTTGAGGTCGGCGTCGACCGAGAGCCTGTAGGCCTGGATGTACTCCGCCAGCGACAGGCCGGTCCAGAACCGGGCCATGATCTTCCGGATCCGGCCCCGCGTTTCGGTATCCTCGTGGCGGAAATGCGGGAGGACGGCGGCGGCCCCCTTGGCTCCGAGAGCGATCAGCCTTTCCAGGGCGGCCTCGCGCTTGCCGGGATCCTCGCCGCCCAGTTGACGGACCAGCGCCCCTGTTTCCTT
>CAYNDR010000251.1:0-6784 GCA_964395295.1 uncultured Planctomycetales bacterium | reverse complement strand
TGTTCCCCCGGATTCCGGTTGAGCGCGTTGAGCTTGGCTTCCTCTTCCGCGAGCTTGGGAACTTCGACGCCCGGCGGGAAGCCGGCCGCCTCCGACGCGCCCTTCTCCAGGACGTAGGCCAGGCCGAGGCGATAGAGCCCGTTCCTGGGATCGAGCGCGATGGCCTTCCGGAAGTTCTCGATCGCATCCCGCAGGTGCTTCCCGGCCTCCTCCCCGCCCGGGTTCCGGCCTCCCCCGCGCTCCCCCATCCCCCCGTCCGCCCCGCCATCGGGCCAGCGCGGTCCGAAGGGCAGATCCATATGAGGCAGGTTCCCCGGTTGCCTGTTCTCATAGCATCTCAGCTTGTCGGCCTTCAGCACATGGGCCAGGGCGTTGACCCTCGCGAACACGTAGTACCCCTGGGGGTCCTTCGGATTCGCCTCGACATAGGCCGCGGTGTTCTTCAGCAGTCTCTCGACGGGGACGTCCTGGGGGGCCATGAACTCGGCCGAGGCGCGCGGGATCGCCAGCCAGGCCAGGACCGGGAACAGGGCCAGGAAACGCCGGCGGAACATCTTCATTGATTCACCCTGCCATCTTGGACGCCGGGAGGGGGCCCGCTATTCCTCCCCGGCGAGAACTCGTCCGCCCCCGGCTCATCCCCGTCGAGGGGAGGAGCTCAGGAGCCACTCCCACGCGGGGAGCACCTCGATCCGGACCCCGTCCGTGGCGAGGCGGTCCCGCTGGCCGAGGGTCAGGATGAGCGGGCGGCGCCGGCCCGGAAGGCGGCCGCCGCGCAGGGCGCCCTCGACCTCGCGCCGCCGGTTCTCGGGGGTCAGCCGGGCGCACACCTGGATCGCCTCTCGGTCGGTCACGAAGTCGCACTCCCAGGAGTCCTTTTCGCCGGCATAACAGACGGAGCCTCCGCGGCGTCTCAGCGCCAGGAACACCGCGTTCTCCAGCCGATGGCACACGTCGGGATTCGGCTGGGGCGAGTTGGCCCGGCGCAGGCCGTTGTCCACGGCGTAGTACTTGTTCGGGGCGACGACGCGCTTTTTGAAGGACGTGCTGAACTTCGGCGCCGCGAAGAGGACGTACGCGTCCTGGAGATACTCCACGTACCGTGAGCACTGCGCCACCGTGGGGATCGCCAGCCCCTTGGCGAGAGTATGGAGCGAGAACGGCCGGCCCGTGTTGGCCAGGAGGAACAGCGCGAGGTTCATCACGTGGCGCGTCTCGCGCAGGCCGTGGCGCCGGGCGATGTCCCTCTGCACGATGTCCCGCAGAAGCTCCTGGAGCACCTGCGGGTCGCGCTGCCGCAGGTAGGACGGGAATCCGCCGTCGTCCAGGTAGGCCGAGAGCGAAGCGGCTCCCGCGATCTTCCGGGTATACGCCAGGTATTCCTTGTAGCTGAACGGGAAGACCTCGTACGAGAGGTGCCGCCCGGTGAGCTTGGCCCCCAGCTCCCGGCCCAGGAGCGAGGCGTTGGAGCCCGTCAGGCAGACGGTGCGCCCCCGGTCCAGGAGCGACCGCACCAGCCTCTGCCACTCCGGCGCCTCCTGCACCTCGTCGAGGAAGACCGGTGCCCCCGCCGGAGCGGCCTCCTCGAGGGCGGACAGGAAGGCGGGAAAATCCTGGGGCGCCAGCCCGTAGAGCCGGGTGTCCTCGAAATTGCAGTAGAACGCCCCCTTCTCCCGCCGCATGAGCTGGGCCTGCAGGACGCTCTTCCCCGAGCGCCGGGCCCCCGTGAGCACCAGCGCCTGGGCCGAGCGCGCCGGGACCCTCCCGGCCATCTCGCGGGCGATCTCGCCCCCCCGCGCCCCCGGCGGCCGCGGGTCCCGGAAGACCTCCATGAATGTATCTCTCAATATCACACTAGTGTTATATCATAAGATACAATAAAGTCAAGGGGATCGGGGATGGAAAAGAGGAGCGGGGCGTCCCCTTCCCTCCCGGCATGGGCTATAATCCGGGGGACTGATGAGAGGGGGATTCATGTCCAGGATCAAGGCGGTGCGGGTCGTTGCCTCCCTGCTGGCGGCCCTGGCGGCGTGCGGCGTCACGCGGAATCCTCACGTCGAAGACCTGGACGACATTCCCAGGGGATGCCGGATCCTCTTCCAGGCAGGCTCCTGGGAGGAGCTGGTCCTCAAGTCGCGGCCCTCGGCGGTCCTCTCCCGGGACTCCTATCTGCTGGTCTGGTCAAGAAAGGAGGACGACGGCTCGTGGTCCTTCGAGATGGCGGAGCCTTTCCTGATCCGGAGGGAAGGCGCGCCTCTCTGGGTCGTGCTGAGCGAGCCCGAGGAATGGTCGGGATCGCCTCTTGAGAGCCTCTTCGTCCATGGCAAGGCCAAGTACCCGACCACGAACCTCCATGACGGCCCTAACAACTATGCCGAGCTCGTCGGAACCTCGAAGTCATGGGGGACGGTCTTCAAGGTGGCTTGCACCTCCGCTCCCGGGGGCGCCAAGGGGAACCAGTCCACCCTCGCGATCCTCCTCTGGCAGCGGCCCGACGGAGGTTGCGAGATCCTGTGGGAGGGGAGCGAGTATGTAGCCTGGAGCGGGGGCATCTACGGGGCGAGCGAGGACTATCAATTCAGCCTTTCCGACAAGGGCACGGGGTCCGCTTCGCCCCTGCCCTTCGACATACGGGTGGACCATCGAGCGGCCATGAATCCGTCCTTTGATTTAGACCGCCAAGCGCACCTGATCCTGGACCTTCATCGCCAGGGCAGGCTCGGCGGCCCACCTCCCATGGAGATCGAGTGGACCGGCCCGTGGACCTATGAAGCGCAGAAAGGGGACACCTGGGAGTCGCTCATGGACAAGATATCCTTTTACGGCTATATCGGGCCGGAACGCGCGAAGAAGCTGAAAGAAATTCAGCAGGAGAACCCATTGCTGTCGTCCGGCGGACTGAAGGAGGGCCAGACCATCAACCTGCCGGCATGGATCCGGCCCTGAGCAGCCTTCAGGGCCGATCCTCCCTCTCCACCCGCACGTTCTGGAACCGGTTGTCCTCGCTGACGAGGTCCCTGGCGTCCTTCCCCGCGGAAATCCCCACCGCGGTCGGGCCGCCCGCCTCGGCGTTCCCCATCGTGTTGCCGCGGAAGACGAGCCCGTAGTGGTGGCCCCGGATGACCACCGCCGCCGCCTTCTCCCCCGCCGCGCGGCCGTTGTCGAGGATCGTGTTTTTCTCGAAGACGTTCCGGTGCGCCCCCTGCGGCTCCGTCTCGTCGCGGAAATAAATCCCCGCCTTCGCGTTGCCGACGATCGCGTTCTCCCGGAAGACGTTGTCCGAGTCCTTGTGGCCGATCGAGATCCCCGAGCCCGAGTTTTCGCGGAGCTCGTTCTTCTCGAAGATCCCGCGCCGCACCCGCCAACAGACGAAGAGGCCGTCGCCGCCGTTGCCGACCGATCGGTTGCGCCTCAGGACCGGCCGCTGGGAGCCGCTCCCCGGGTGGAGCCCGAGCCCCGCGTTCCCCTCCGCCAGGCAGTCCTCCACGACGACGTCCTCCGAGACCTGGAAGCTGATCCCGTCGCCGTTGTACCCGCGGACCGCGCAGTTCCGGATCGCCACCGACCGGCACTCGAAAAGATAGATGCCGCCGCTCCGGCAGCCGTCGGTCGCTACGGTCTTCTCGCGGTTCCCCTCGACAGAGAGGCCCGAGATCGTGACGTTGCGGACGTTCCACCCCCCCACGGCCGGGAAGACGAGCGAGGCCGACGCCTTCTGCGCCATCATGTAGTCCAGGTAAAGCGGCGCGGAGATCCGGAACGTCCTGGCGTCCACCTGCCCGGTGAGCGTGGCCGTCGTCACGGCGAACCCGCCCCCGGACCGGCGGTCCTTCACGAGGACGCCGTCGCCCACGCGGAAGCCCTCGGGATTCTCCAGCGTCACCTGGCGCTCGTTGCAGTCGCCGTCGCAGGCGAGCGGACTCGTGACGCCGTCGCACACCGCCAGGACCGTCTTCCCCGGCTCGCCGGCCACGTCCACGCCGCTGCGGAGCGTGAGCGCGTTGCGGAGCGGGTAGCGCCCGGGGCCGATGCGGACCGTGCCCCCGCCCAGGGCCGCCACCTGGTCGATCGCGGCCTGGAGGGCGCGGCCGTCGGCGCCGCGGAGGTCGCCCTCGTCGATCCCGACCCGGAGCTCCGCGCGCCTCGGCGCGGGGTCCTGGATGGCCAACGCGAAAACCGCCGCGAGGCATGTGGCGATCATGACCGCCCCCCTTTCAAGGCCGCCAGGCCGCCGCGGCGAAGTGCCCGGCGACCTCGTCGGCGGAGAGGGCGCGGCCGAAGACCGCGACCTCGTCGATCTTCCCCTCGAAACCGGCCCGCCCGCCGATCCACAGCGTCCCGCCGGCGGCGGCCGCCTCGCCGGAGATCTCAAGCTTGCCGTCCAGGTAGACAGCCATCTTCGAACCGTCCCGCGCGAGCGCGACGTGATGCCAGGTCCTGAGGGGAATCTCGGTGGCGCCGGAGGCCGCCCCGAGGACGAGCCGGCCGCCGACGCCCAGCGACGTGCCCTCGCCGAGGGAGAAGAGGGTCGCGTCCGCGGACAGGCCGTTCCAGAACCACAGCTCGACCGTACAGGCATCGCCAGCCTTCAGGTCCGTCTTCATCCGCCCGCCCGCGAAGTGCGGGCAACGGTTGGTCACCCCCTCGCCGGAGAAGGCGGCGGACGCCGGGCCATCAAGATAGAAGGCGACGCCGTCCTCGTAGGCGGCGGGGCGGCGGCCCGTGGCGTCGGCCGCGGCGGGGCCGGAGAACTCCTCCATCCGCCAGTAGGCCAGCGGCTTCGAGGCCAGGACGGCCCGGGCGTAGGGGCCGTTGGGGACGACGGCCTCGCGCCGCGGACGGCCCGCGACCTCCTCCAGGCACTGGAGCACGGCCTCCACGATCTTTGGCTCGGCCTCGACCTCAAGCGCCGCGGTGCGCGCGGGCCAGGTGGTGTAGCCCCCGAGCTTGTGCTGTTCGGGCGGAGGGATGTAGCCCTCGCCGCCGTTCGCCAGCTCGATGTTCATCGTGGTCCGGAGGGGGCTCCGGGCCTTGATCTTCAGCCCCGTGATGCCGAAGACCTCGCAGGGGATGGCCGTGATGCCGAGGTCGCCCACGCGGAGGGCCTGGAGCTTGATCTCGCGCGCGGGCTCGTCGTGGAGGAAGAGCGCCTCCCGGGCGTAGACCTCCTGCTGGTTCTTCGGCGGGCGGCCGCCCATCTTTTCCGCGATGGGCCGGGCCCAGGCCAGGCGCGCCTCGTCGGGGGCGCGGCGGCCGAGCCGGACCTTCTTCTCGCTCATCGCCAGCGTCACGCCGTCGCGGTACTCGATCTTCGCATAGGCCCCGTGGGCGATCTCGGCCAGCGCCTCGGCGTAATCCTGCATTCGGACGTTCTTCCTGGGGCGGCTGTAGTCCATCCAGTGGAGGTCGCCGCTGGTGCCCTGGGACAGGAGGGCCACGAAGGGCGGCCCGGCCCCGATCCGCCGGGCGAGGGCGCCGCAGAAGGGGCCGAAGTAGTCGGAGGAGACGGCGGGCGCGCCGAAGTAGTGCATCGAGTAGTTGGCCAGGACCGCCACGGGGCGGCCGTCGGGCGCCTGGACGGCCAGGAGCGTGAGGGCGGGATCGACCGGCCCGGCGGGCCCGATGTGGTTGGGGCTCTGGTAGCCGGGATGCATCATGGCCCGCACGTTCCTCTGCCCGAAGGGATCGGCCGCGACGCGGTCGGGCCGCAGGATCCAGCGGCGGCAGTTCGTGTGCCCGGGGGCCTCGACCGCGGTCCAGCCCGCGCGGGCAGGCGCCAGATTCCTCGCCGCCTGCTCGATGGCCCGCACGATCCCGTCGCGGAGGACGGGGACGTAATCCTCCTGCGCGCCGGTGCCCAGCGCGCCCATCACGGAGGGGGCGGAGTGGGTGTGCACGGCGGAGACGAGGATGCGCTCGGGGGGAATGCCTGTGATCCGAGCGGCCCGCTCCTTGACCTCGTCGCAGAACTCGCGGGTCATCATCAGCGTGTCCACGACGGCGACGGCGACGCGGATCGCGCCGTCGTCGAGCACGAGGCACCGCGCGTGGAGGGAGCCCGCGGGGCCGTTCGCGCGGCTCTCGAGGAACCCGCCGCTCACGAGGACGGGGAACTTGGCCGGCATGACGTCCACGGCGCAGGCGCCGGCGCGGAACTCCCCCGCCGGCCGCCCGGCCCGGACGGGCCCGCACCCCAGGAGGACGGCCAGCGTGAGGGCGGCGATCCGCATCCCGCCATGATAGACGGTGGCCTCGCCCCTCATCAAGGGATGCATCGGGTGGATCTGCGGCGATCCTATTCCTCGGCCTCCGCCAGGACGTCGATCTTCAGGGTCCACGGAAAGTCATCACTGTCGGGCTGGGTGAGGTTCGGCACAAGTTCGGACAACCTGAACTTGAAGGACGCGGTGAATCCCAGGGCCTCCCTGCCCTCGATGCCGGCCAGCACGAACTGCTCCGCATGCAATTTCCTCACCACGGGCTCAAGATAGAGAGTCACTGTCCTGCCAAAGGCATCGAGTTTCCCCGTCACTGACCAGGTCGAGGCGTCCTTCCTGGATACCTCAGTGGATTCGAAGCGGAGCATGGGATGGAGCTCAGGGGATTTCTTCCAAAACCACCTGTCGATCTCCCCGGCCGCCGCCGCGAACGAATGGACCGGGATTTCCACCTTTACCTTGCCCGTCCCGTTTTAGAAATCCACCAGCACCCACCCCCGGCCCCCCCTGGATACCACCACCGTCTTTTCCGGCCGCGTGTCGCCTTCCCCCATGACCAGGGCCTC
>CAYNDR010000250.1:3786-9608 GCA_964395295.1 uncultured Planctomycetales bacterium | reverse complement strand
TCCTTTGCGTTTAAAACGATATTGACACCTGTAGGGTTCATGATAATCGTCACGGTTTCTCGACCTGCCCCCTTCAAAGTGATCCAAGTCGCCGGTTCGTCGACGCCCTATTCTCTGTTGTGCCCCGGGTTGTTGTTTCGACGGCAGATGCGACCTCAGGGCAAGGCGCCGGTACGCCGGGTCGTCGACTCCATTGCCGGGATGCTCATGTAGGATCGATACGATAACTGGGGGGCGATGCCTATTCACGCAGGGAGGACGCCGGAGGGAGTGTCGGGGTTGGTACAGAATCCTGAGGCGCTACCGATCGGACACGGCGATCCGCCGATCGCTTTGTGCTCTGTCTGGCGCGTTCACGCCAGTCTGGACATCCGCTACGCACGAAACTCCGGCCGAGGGCGGGGAGGGGACCGAATAGGGCTCTGAGTGCCAATCCGACCGAGACCGCGATCTGGAATCGCGAACCGCTGCGGGCGGAGGGGCTTGGGCCTGCTGATTCCGGGGACCTCCTCGCCTTCTTCGGTTCGCTGGAATAATGTTATAAAATGGACTCCAGGGAGGACCGGCGCCGAGCGGCGCCGGACAGGATGGTCGAAATCCGGGTCGATGGGCCGTCAGGCGGAAAGGCAGTGAGGGTCGACCGGCCCAAGCCCCACTTCACAAGCCGCCCCCGCGTCATCCGGGTCCTTTCCTTCGTCTTCGCCGTCCTGTTTCACGGTCAGGTGGCCATCGGATCCTTCGTCCTTTGGACGTTCTTCGTTATCACCTGCTGGTTCGCCACGCCATGCGGGGAGAATCCCTTCAGGTTCCGATATGCCAATCCCTATACCCTAGGCAACCGATCGGACGGGGAGGAGGAATACGGAGAGGATCATGTCGTGACGATCCGGATGCGGCCCTGGCGCCGTTGGCCCGAACTGGAGTGGACCGATCCGCCTATGTGGGATTCCGGGCAGCTCCCCTTCAGGGAGGCCCTCGGGAAGCCTTTTCAGAGGGAACGGACATCGAGGAGCCCGGGGGTGTTCCGGCATAATGAGCCGGAAAGCAAGGCGTATGGCGATTCAGTGGATCTCGTATCAGACAAGCCCTTTCGGGGAAAGGGCATCTACGACGGCCTCGGTGCCGAAAAGGGTGGCGGGGGGCGCTACGGCACGCCTCCCGGCGGGAAAGACTCGGTCCATCTGGCGCTCGGATGGCTGATCCGCCACCAGAATCCGGACGGTTCGTGGAGCGCGGGGCGCCGCATGGCGCGCTGCAAGGTAAGTCCGCGCGGCGAGTGCCCGCAGGGGGATGGCCGGGAGGACCTCGACGCGGGGGTCACCGGCCTTGCCACGCTCGCGTTTCTCGGGGCTGGCTACACGATAGAGACAAAGGACGCCTGGGACGGGATCGCCTTTAGGGACGTGATCAGCAAGGCGCTTTCTTGGATGATCAAGAACCAGGATTCCGAGGGTTGCATCGGGCCGCGGGGCGCCCCGCCGCCCAACCATTGCCTGGCGGCCCTGGCCCTATGCGAGGCGCACGGGATCGGCAAGGCGATGTTGATTCCGGACGAAGCCCGCAAGGCCGTGGCCCATGCCGCGACCGTGGTAGACGCCGGGGGCGGGTGGCGCCTCCCCGGCGCCGGACCGGGGAAGGATCCCTGGTGGATCGGATGGGCGGTCATGACGATAAAATCCGCGGCGCTCTCGGGGATGGAGGTGCCTCCAAAGGCGCACGAGAGGGCGCGTCGCTGGTACGAGGATGCCGCCAACACCGGATTCCTGTTGACGCCGGAGATCTGGGGCGGAGATGGCGGCAACCTCCACCGCTGGTACTTCTCCGCCCAAGCCCTGTCACCCTATGATGGGGATGGCGGAATGCTATGGCGCCGGATGGGGGTCAGGATCCGGAAGGTCGTGGAGGCTGGCCAGAACCGCGAAGAAGCCTCCTGCCGCCAGGGATCGTGGGAGCCGAAGGATCTCTCCGAACGCGAAGGCGGCCCCGTCTACGCCACGGCCCTGCGCGCCGTCTTCCTCGAACTCTGCCCGCCCTACTGCTACACTCTCGGCAATCCGGAATGGTGAGGGGAAGATCGGCGATGTCGGGCAGGGACCCTGATGGCTAAGGTGCGCTTCATCCACGTGGGCGACGTCCACATCGGCAACGACCGCCTGGAGGGGGCCCTCCCCTCCAGCGACTTCGCGGACGCCTTCAATCGCGCCGTCGACGTCGCGATCGGGGAGAAGGCCTCCTTCATGCTGGTCGCGGGCGACTTCTTCGAGAAGTCCCGCATCGAGCCCAACCACCTGGCCGAGGGCGAGGAGGGGCTCCGGCGGCTGGCGGGGGCGCGGATCCCGGCCGTGGCGATCGAGGGGAACCACGACGTGGTCTCCTCCTACGACAGCCGCCCTTCGTGGCTCACCTACCTGAACCGCACGGGGCTCCTGCGGCTCCTCCGGACCGAGTTCCGCGAGGGCCGGCCCGTGATGAAGGAGTGGACCGAGGCGGACCGCTCGGGCAACTGGCTCGACCTCCCCGGGGCGCGGATCTACGGCGCGGGCTGGTTCGGGGCCTCCACGGCGCGGCGGCTGGAGCTCCTGGCGCCCCTCCTGGAGCGCAAGGGATTCACGATCCTCCTCCTCCACGCGGGGGTGAGCGGGATGGCCGAGGAGTTCGGCATGATCGATCGCGAGGCGCTCGCCGTCGTCCGCGGCCGGGTGGACTACGTGGCCCTGGGCCACATGCACAAGCGGTACGAGGTGGGGGGGTACGCCTACAATCCCGGCTCCCTGGAGCACTGGACCCTCGACGAGGCCAGGTATGGCGACAAGAAAGGGTATTGGTTTGTTGATGTCTCCTCGGACGGCCGCTTCGAGGCGAAGCCCGGCGCGGTGGAGAAGCGCCCCGTCCGCCTGGCGGCGCTCTCCTGCGACGGCCTGAAGAGCCTTGAGGCGCTGATGGAGCGGGTGGAGGATCTCGCGCGCGCCTGGCCGCCCGCCCCGGAGGGCGCCGTCCAGCTCAAGCTCACGGGCCTGCCCGCCTTCAACGTCGCGGAGGTGGACCGCAAGGCGGTCGAGGCGGCCGTCGTCAAGGCCGCCGCCTGCAAGGCCGCCGAAGTCGTCCCCGCCTTCGGGCGCCGGCAGGGGGAGGTGGCGGAGGAGGCCGCGTCCCTGCCGCGGGAGGTCATCGAGAGGGAGGAGATCGACAGGCTGATCGCCGACAAGGGCCGCTACGAGGGGCATGCCGACCTCCTGCGCGACCTCGTTCGCGCCGTCCTCGGGGCCCGGACCGACGAGGAGCTCTACGCCGACCTGTCCCAGCGGGCGGGCCCTCTGCTGGAGGAGCGCCGTGAGAATCCTTAGGGCGCGGCTCCAGAACATCAAGTCCTTCGGGGAGGACGTCCCCGAGGTGGAGTTCTCCGACGGCGTCAACTTCCTCTCGGGAATGAACGGCGCCGGGAAATCGACCCTCATCGAGGGGCTGGGCTACGCCCTTTTCGACGTCCTGACCTACAACCGGCAGGACTTCGTGCGGCGCGGGGCGAAGACGGGGACCGTCGCCGTCTGGATCGAGGACCAGGGGGAAGTCTTCAAGGTGGTGCGCAAGCTGGGCTCCACGAACACGTGGGTCGTCTACGACAAGGACGAGGTGTCGATCCACGAGAAGCGCGACGACGTCGTCCGCTTCCTGTGCGACCGCTTCCGCATCGCGGACCCCCGCCAGCTCCCCGAGGTCTTCCAGCACATCATCGGCGTGCGGCAGGGGATGTTCACCGCGCTTTTCCTGATGGCGGGGGCCGGCCGCAAGGGCATCTTCGACCGGATCATCAACGTCCACGTCTACCGCGAGCGCGCGGAGGAGCGCAAGGACGTCAAGAACCGCATGGCGGCGGACGAGATCCACGAGCTGGAGAAGAAGATCGAGGGGGCGCGGGCGTACATCGAGGACCACCAGGGCGATCCCAAGGAACTGGCGGACGTCGAGGAACGCCTCAAGGCCGCGGCGGCCCAGGCGGGCGAGCTGGCCGGGAGGCGATCCGATCTGGACCGGAAGAAGAAGGCGTTCGAGGCCCTGAAGGCCGGGATCGAGGAGTGCGACCGCAAGACCGTCCGGGTGGAGACCGAGATCGGGGAGGGCGAGAAGGCGCTCCGGCAGGGCATCGTCGAGGCGGAGCGTTCCCGGGCGGCGGCCAGGGCCTGCGCGGAGAGTGAAGCGGGGCATCGCGCCTATGCCGAGGCGGAGAAGCGTGCCGCCGCCCTCGAGAAGAGGCGCTCGGAGCGCGACGGGCTCGTCCGGAAGTCCCATGAGCTGGACAAGAAGATCAATTCCGCCGAGGCCGCCATCGAGGGGATCGAGAAAGACCTCGCGCGGCGCCGCGAGGCGGAGTCGAAGGGCCAGGAAGAGGTGCGGGAGCTGGAAAAGAAGGGGAAGGAGGAGGACGCGTCGGCCCGGGAGGCGGGGAGCGGGGCGGAGAACGCCAGTCAGGCCCGCGAGAAGCGGGAAGAGGCCTTCGAGAAAGACCGCAAGAAAGAAGCGGACTTCAAGGAACGCCTGGGCAACGCGGCGGCGGCCGCGGGAAATATCCGCGACGGGCTCGATCAATGCGGCAGGATCGAAAAGTCCCTGGCCTCGTTCGACGAGGTGGCGCGGGCGGCTGGGGGCGCGGAGGAAGCGCGCAAGCTGGAGCGCTCCCTGAGCGGACGGCTGGCCCGGGCCGAGGCGGCCGTCCAGGACCAGGAGGCGTACAAGAAGCAGCTCGCGGGCCAGGTGTGTCCGTTCATCAAGGAGCCCTGCGACCGCGTCAAGCCCGCGGTGTTCCAGGCGAAGATCGATGAGCTGGAAAAGCATATCCGGGAGACGAAAGAGGATCTCGCGAAGGCCCAGGAGGCGTCCAAGGCCGCGGCGGAGGCCGAGAAGAAGCTCGAGGGACTGCGCGAGAAGAAGATCCAGCTGTCGGAGGCGCGGCGCGCCGTCAAGCGGGAGTGGGCCAAGGCCCGGCGGTCCCTGGCCGATTGGAAACCGTTCTGGGGAAAACCACCCGAGTTCCCCGCGGGGGACGAGGGGGAGCTGGATCTCTCCGCCTTCGAGCGCTACGCCAGGGAGCTGGACGCGGAGATGAGCCGCCGCGGGCTGGATCTCAAGGGGCTCCAGCAGGAGGAGAAGAAGGCGGCGACGGCCGCCGAGGGGAGGCGCAAGGTCGCCGACGCGGCCCTTCAGAGAGTCAAGGACGCCCGGGGCCGCCTCAAGGACCTCCGCGGCGAGATCTCGGAGAAGGAGGAGGACCTCGGCGGGAAGAGGAAGGACCTGGAAGAACGCGGCCGGGAGAAAGGGAAGCTTTCACGCCAGTTGAAGGACTACGAGTCTCTCGATGACGATCTGGCCGCGACGCGCGCCCAGCAGGAGGCCCACCGGAAGGCGCACGAGGATTACGTCCGGAACGAGCCGGTCGCGGGGGAGCTGAAGAACCGGGAGAAGGCCGCGGCGGATATGGAGAAGTTCGTGGCCGAGTCGCGGTCCCGGCACGAGGGGCTCCAGGCGGAGCGGAAGCGCCTCGCGGCGTCCTACGATCCCGAGGAGGCGTCGAGGGTCGGGATGGAGCTGGAGGAAGTCGTCGGGAAGCTGGCGGCGGCCGAGAACGAGCGGAAGAACCAGGAGGAGAGGCGGAAGGACCTGGCCGCGAGCGTGGCGAAGCTCCGGGAGCAGGAGGCCGGCATGGAGCGCTGGGAGAAGGGGAAGGGGCGGCTGGAGCGGTTCCAGTCCCTGCTGGACGACCTCTGGGACATCCTCCGCGCGCTGGGGCCGCGGGTTTCCGAGCGGCTCCTTGGAGTGATCTCGGCGCA
>CAYNDR010000250.1:0-3776 GCA_964395295.1 uncultured Planctomycetales bacterium | reverse complement strand
TCGTAGCGCTCGAGCTCGCCCAGGAAGCGGAACTCCTTCTCGTCGACGGCCCTCGCGACCTTGATGTCCACGCGGAAGGCGGAGTGATCGCGGCGCAGGCCAACCGGATCTTCGGGATCCTGCACGACCAGCCCGGCCGGCTCGTCTGGGAGAGGGATTACGAGGTCCGCCTGAAGCAGGGGGGCGCGGACTACCCCTTCGCGAACCTCTCGGGCGGGGAGCAGATGTCGGCGGCGCTGGCGATCCAGATGGCCATGGCCCGCTATTTCGTGGGGTCTCCCTTCTGCATCTTCGACGAGCCCACGATCCACCTGGACGAGGCCCGCCGCCGGCGCCTGGCCTCCGCGATCCGCGAGGCGCAGGTGGAGGCGCGTTTCACGCAGGTCTTCGTCGTGAGCCACGACGACACGTTCGGCCCCTACGTGGACCGCCAGATCAAGTTCGTCAAGGACGCCGGGAAGGGGACGATGGTGATGGATTAGGGCATGGCTCGGAAGCGGGTGCGGAAGATCATCTCGGGGGGCCAGACGGGGGCCGACCGGGGCGGCCTGGACGCCGCCGAGAAGCTCGGGATTCCCCGGGGCGGGTGGTGCCCCAAAGGGCGGCGCGCCGAGGACGGGGCGATCCCGGCGAAGTACCCGCTCCGGGAGACGGGGTCCTCCGACTACCCCGAGCGCACGGAGCGGAACGTCCTGTGGGCGGACGGCACGGTCGTCTTCACGGTGGGGCCGGCGGCGGGGGGGAGCGCGCTGACGATCGAGCTGGCGAAGCAGCACGGGAAGCCGGTCCTGCACGTGGACCTGGGCCGGGTCGATCGCGCGGGGGCGGTCAGGATGGTGCGCGACTGGGCGGAGCGCGAGGGCGTGTCCACGCTGAACGTCGCCGGATCGCGCGAGGGGACCGTGGCGGGCCTGCGGCGCCGGGTCACGGAGATCCTGGTCGGGGCGCTGGGGGGGGCGGGTTCCCTTCCGCCACGGCGGCGGCACTAAGTGGCTCCGTGTGTCTACGTCAGGGTCCTGAGCCCAGCACGAATCTGGCCCGCTCGTGGCGAAGCATCTCGAAGGGCGTCATGAATTTGATTCCGAGACCTATGCAAGCATTGGGAATCTTGATTCTTTTCGTCGATGTGGATGCGACTTCATGGGTGACCAGTGTTTGTTTGTGGGCGAGCGCGTGGGCTACCAAGTAGTAATCCGCCACCTGGAGGAATGTGCTCACCGCGGCAGGTTCGTAGCCTTGCTGCGTTGCCCAGATGCTGACTGAACCGAGAGCGGGAAGCATCGCGGGGTCCGGCTTGAGAAAGAACCCGGGCCCTCGCTGAGCGGCCCAGGAAGAAAGCTCATCGCTGATGGCGTCGATCTCATCGCCGACCTTTTCAATGCTGAATACCTGACTTGCCGCATTGCTTGCGACGAGCCAGTCCCGGAAGGCCGGACAGAAATCCAGACCATAGTGGAGGTTCTTGGCTTGGATAAAGACGTTGGCATCCAGGAGATAGGGCATCAGGATCCGATCCCCAGGCTTCGCCCGAGCTCACGGAAGGTCTCGATCTTGGAAAAGCCGAGAAGGCGGAAGGCGTCGCGATGCAGCGTCTGACCCTCCAGCGTGCTGACGACAAGGGCGCGCGCGAAACGCTTGCTGACTCGTGCCGCTTGGGTTAGGTAAAAATCCCCGCCGCTCCTCTTCGTGATAGCCCGCAGAAGTTCCATCTCCTCCCGGTATGCCTGCCGGAACTGATCCTTCGTGAGGCCGCCGGCGTCGTGGATTCGGCGCAGGATGACCAGCGTGCTTACCTTGAATCGGCGCGCAAGACGGTCTGCCTCGATGCGCAAGGGGTCGTTCTTACGATACTCCTTTCGCAGGACAGAAAGCGGCACTAGAAGCTCGCCAGCCACTCGGTTGCACCAGACCTCGACGCGGTGCGACGGCGAGGAGGCCGGCCCGATGTCGGAGAGCCCGGATTCGCCGAGCCAGATATGGGCCACCTCATGTGCGACGGTGAACATCTGGGCCGCCTTGGTGTCCGCGCCGTTGATGAACAGGAGCGGTGCCAGGTCATCCGCCATCGCGAATCCGCGAAACTCGCCGGGATCAAGACGCCGGTAGTTGTTGTTCAACACCACGCCGCTGCACATGACGAGGATGCCCAGGGCATCCGCCTGTTCGATGAAGCGGCGCAGCGCATCAGTCCAAGTCGGCATCAGTCGGCGCTCTTCGACATCGAATCCAAGTGCGCTCCGGATGCTTGCCGCGGTCGACTCGACATCGTTCGTCAAATCCACGGAGCCCACGAAAGGAAGCGGCTTCTCACCCATGGACCGCGCGAAGTCGCGATACCACTCCTGGCGCTGCTGGCAGATGTAGACGGTGTCGAGCAGATCCGGGCTCGGACGTTCGAGGGTTTCGTTGCCGATGGTGCGGAAGTCCGGGATCGGGATGCGTTCAATGGGAGGTTCTTGGAGGAAGAGGCAACCTACGGGGGTACGCGTGGCCTTGGCAAAGCGCTCTATCTGCTTGAGCGTCGGACGCGCCTTGCGGCGCTCCCATGCATGAAGCTGCGGGATTCGGCGGGCCAGTTCATCCGGATCAAGTCGAGCCCGTTCGCAGGCCCAGCGAAGGAGTTCTGGCTTTACATCGACACGCATCATTGCCGTCTCCGGGCTTGGAAGTCACGGCCTCCCATGGCCTGCGTCTCATGTCACTTTATCGTAAATTTGTGGATCATCAAGTGCCGGTAGGTCTCTCCGGGGCGGAGCACGACGGACGGCCAGGCCGGCCGGTTGATCGAGTCGGGATAGTGCTGGGTCTCCAGGCACAGGCCCTGGTGCTTGCCGTAGACGGCCCCGCCCTTGCCCTTGATCGTGCCGTCCAGGAAGTTGCCGCTGTAGAACTGGAGGCCCGGCTCGGTGGTAAGGATCTCCATCTGGCGGCCGGACGTCGGGTCCCTCAGGACGGCCGCCGGGCGGAGTTCGCCCATCTTCCCGTTGAGGACGAAATTGAGGTCGTAGCCGCCGGGCGCCACGTCGATGTCCGCCCCAATGGCCATGCCCCGGCGGAAATCGTACGGCGTCCCGTCCACGGGGGGCGTGGTGCCGTGCGGGATCAGCGTGTCGTCCGCGGGGGTGAACGTCTCGGCGTTGATCTGGAGCCTCTGATCGAGGATGTCGCCCGACGCGTGCCCCGCCAGGTTCCAGTAGGAGTGGTGCGCGAGGTTCACGATCGTGGGCTTGTCGGTCACCGCGGTCATCTCGACCTTGAACTCGTCGGCGTCCGTGAGGGTGTAGACCACGGTGGGCTTGACGGTCCCGGGGTAGCCCTCCTCGCCGTCGGGGCTCGTGCGGGACATCGAGACGGAGAGCCCCTCGGCGGTCTCCTTCGCCTCGGCGTCCCAGACGTGCTTGTCGAAGCCCTTCACCCCGCCGTGGAGGTGGTTGGGGCCGTTGTTGGCGGCGAGCTGGTAGGCCTTGCCGTCGAGGGTGAACCTGCCCTTGGCGATGCGGTTCGCACAGCGGCCCACGATGGCGCCGAAGTACGGATGGCCGGCAAGGTACTTGTCGAGCGTCTCGAATCCGAGGACGACGTCCGCCTTCTGGCCCTTCCGGTCGGCCACCCAGAACTCCGTGAGGATGGCGCCGTAGTTGGTGATCTTCGCGACCGTGCCTTGGGCGTTGGTGAGGGTGAAGAGGTACGCCGTCTTGCCGTCGACTTTCCCGAATTCCCGCCTCCGGATCTTCGCGGAAGAAGGTCCCTCCGCGGGCGGGGCGTCCTGGGAGGCG
>CAYNDR010000249.1:3075-9644 GCA_964395295.1 uncultured Planctomycetales bacterium | reverse complement strand
GAAGCCGGCGTTCCGCGCGATCCGGGTGCGGAGCCGCACCATCTCGTCGAAGAGGCCGTCGAGGGCGTCGCGGTCCCGGAGGCGGCGCTCGGCGATGAGGCGCCAGACCTCCTCGCGGCGCCCCCGGCCGGTCTCCTCGAGCACGCGGGAGGCCTGCTGGAGGGTCTGCTCCCGCCCGTCGAAGGCGACGGTCATGGCCCCGGCGATCTTCTGGTACTTCTGCCGGAGCTCGGTGTCGCGGGCCTCGAGCGGGACGTTCTCGTCGCGGTAGAGCTCGAACTCGTTCCGGAGGAACCGGTCCATGACGCCGTAGACCGCCCGGGGCAGGCGCCGGCGCCGCGGGTGCTCGAGGTAGAGCTTCTTGAGGCCCTGCCAGCGGGGCTTGGCCCGGGGGACGATGACGGTCTCGAGGTGGAGGTACTTCTTCTCCTTTGCCTTGTCCTCCGTGTCGCAGGTCATCGCGACGTAGCGGCGGCTGGACTCCTCGTTGAAGGCGCACTCCAGCTCGCTCCAGTCCCGGACCCACGCGGCGAGGTCCTTCGTGGAGGAGGATTTGCCGAGGTGGTCGAAGAGCGGCTCCAGCTTTCCCCAGTCGTCGAAATCCAGGCCCTTCGGCACCCAGCGGAGGGGGAAGGACTGGCCGGCCAGGAACCGCGCTCGGGCTGTCATGGAGGCTATTTCATGCAGACCGAGCGGACCTCGGCGAGGTCGGTGAGCCCCCGGAGGACCTTGCGGAGGCCGTCCTGCTTGAGCATCACCATGCCCTTCTTGAGGGCCGCGGCGCGGACCTTGGAGGAGAGCGCCTTCTCGTAGACGAGGTGGCGGATCTCGTCGTCCACGACCAGCAGTTCGTGGATGCCGAGCCGGCCGCGGTAGCCCGTCCGGTTGCAGCGCTCGCACCCCTTCGGGCGCGCCAGCTCCGCCTTGGAGCGGTCCAGGCGGTCGAATCCCTCGTCGTCCCCGTACTCGTGCCGGATCTTCGCCCAGTCCTCCTCGGCCGGCGCGTACCGTTCCTTGCACTCCTTGCAGAGGGTCCGGAGGAGGCGCTGGGCCAGGACGCACAGCAGGGAGTCCCCGAAGGTGTAGGGGTCCATGCCCATGTCCAGGAGCCGCGTCACCGTCTCGGGCGCGTTGTTCGTGTGGAGGGTCGAGAAGACCAGGTGGCCGGTGAGGGAGGCCTCGATCGCGGCGCCGGCGGTCTCGAGGTCGCGCATCTCGCCGATCATGATGATGTCCGGGTCGCAGCGGAGGAACGACCGGAGCGCCTTCTCGAAGGTGAAACCGATCTTGGGCTGGACGTTGACCTGCCGGAGCCCCGTCTGGGAGATCTCCACCGGGTCCTCCGCGGTCCAGATCTTGACGTCCGGCTTGTTGAGGTATCCGAGCGCGGAGTGGAGCGTGGTCGTCTTCCCCGACCCGGTGGGCCCCACGCAGAGGATGATGCCGTAGGGCTCCTGGATCACGCGCTGGAACTTCTCCAGGTTGTCCGCCTCCATCCCGAGCTTCTCCAGCGGCAGGGGCTTCGAGGCCGCCAGGATGCGCATGACCGCGTCCTCCAGGCCGCCGGTCGTGGGGATGGTCGCCACGCGCAGTTCGATGTCCTTCGACCCGAAGTTCTTGAACCGGATCTTCCCGTCCTGGGGGATGCGCCGCTCGGCGATGTCGAGGTTCGACATGATCTTGATGCGCGCCACGATGTTCCGGCCGAACTTGCGGGGGAGCCGGGCGTGCTCCCCGCACACGCCGTCCACGCGGACCCGGACGACGACGTCGCCGTCGAGGTAGGGCTCGATGTGGATGTCGCTGGCGCCCTTCTCGTGGGCCTGCTCGATGATCTGGTTCACCAGGCGCACCATGCCGGCGTCGTCCTCCTTGACCGGATCCTCCGGGGACGACGACGCCGCCGCGGCGGTCTTCTGCTCGCTCTCGATCTCGTCGATGATCTCGTCGAAGGCCACCGCCTGGGCGGGCTTCTGGCCCAGGAAGTAGTCGATGAAGTCGTTGATGTCCTCCTTGACGGCCACGTTCACGATCACGTCGAGCCCCAGCCGCCGGGCGATGTCGTCCCGGAGCATGAGGTTCTTGGGGTTGGCCATGACGACGGTGGCGCGGTTGCCGGCCTTGGCCAGCGGGACGAAGGCGTGGTGCTTGAGGTAGTCGACGGTGAACTTCTCCAGGAGCTCCTGCGGGATCGGGAAGTCGGCGGAGTAGGAGAGGAAGGGGCAGTGGTGGAACTCCGAGAGGCTCCGGCCGATCTCCTCCTTGGGGACCCGGAAGTTCGTCTGGAGCGAGTGCTCCGCCGAACAGCCGTTCTTCTGCGCCAGGAGCACCGCCTGGTCCAGCTGTTCCTGGCTGATGATCTGGCTCTTGACCAGGTAGTCGTAGGGGGAGGTCCGCGTCGAGATCTTCTGCTGGTTGGCGAAGGCGATCCCGAGGGTCTTGGCCAGGTCCCCCACGATCGCCTCGTGGTCGCCGCGGAACGGCTGGCCGTCGACGGAATTGATGCACTGGATGACGCCGAACAGCCTCGTGTCCTTGAGGATCGGCACCGCCAGGACCTGCCGGGTGCGGAAGCCCGTCTTCTTGTCCCAGGAGGGGTCGAACTTCAGGCCCGGGTCCACGGACGCCGTGGCCTTCGGGTCGTAGACGTCCCCCACGCGGACGGACTTCCTCTTGAGCGCCACGAACCCGGCCAGGCTGGAGGCCCCGACGGGGACCCGGATCTCCTTGATCTCGTGCCCGTCCATGTGCCGGGAGTAGATCTCCTCCTTCCCGGGGTCCTTGGCGAAGATGGTGACGCGCTGGCACCCCACCAGGCGCTGGATGTCCTCGCGGGCGGACAGGATGACCTCGTCCAGCGACACCGCGTGGATGTGGTTGGTGATCTCCCGCATCCGGCGCTCGGTCTCGAGCTTGCTGGAAAGCTCGTCGATGCGGGCCATGACGTCGTCGCCGGCCTTGGAACCCGGGGGTTGTGGCATAGGAGTATGCTAACCCGCGGACGGGCGCAGTCAAGGATGAAGCAAAGAGGCAACGGAGTCTGCGGAGAAGAACAAACACAGAGGACACGGAGGAAGAGCAACCGTTCTCCGTCTCCTCCGTGGCCTCGCCCGCCCGAGGCGCCCCTCAGGCGCCGGCGGGCTCCGGCTTGCCGGCCGAAGGCGGCGACACGACCTCGGTGATCCGGACCGCGAAGTTGTCGTTCACCACGAGCACCTCGCCGCGCGCCACCAGGCGGTCGTTGACGTAGACGTCCACGGGGTCCGTCGTGAGGCTCTCCAGGGGGACGACCGAACCCGAGCCCAGCTTCAGGATGTCCTGCACGCTCAGCCGCGTCCGCCCCAGCTCGATCCGGACCTGGACGTTCACGTCTCCCAGGAAGTCCAGCCCCGCCGCGGGCCGCGCCTCCGCGGAGGGGGCCAGCGGCTCGAACTCCGCCCGGGCCGGCGCCGGGGGGGGAGGCGCCTCGGAGGGGCCGGGCGGAGGGGCCGCCTCGAGCGTGCCGGGAGGGGGCTTCGGCAGCCTCTCCGGGTCCACCCCGAGCTGTCTCATCAGCTCGTCGACCTCGTCCGGCCTGGCTTCCTCTCTCATGGCTCCGCCCAGATTACCCGTTCCGCCATCCCCTGTCCAACGCTACTTCTCGGCCAGCTCGCTCGTGGCCACCACCTCGATCCGGCGGTTGCGGGCCCGCAGGACGGGATCGGCGCTGTCGGCCACGGTGCGCGTGTACCCGTCGGCGCGGGCGCGGATCCGGGTCTCGGCGATCCGGACCGCGTCGCCGAGGTCGGGGTGCTCGGCCCCCAGGAACTTCGCCACCTCGTGGGCCCGGAGCCACGACAGCAACGAGTGGTTCGCGGCCGCGTGCCGGTCCCCGCGCTCCAGGTCGGCCGGGGAGAAGGGGCGGACCCGCCCCTCCGCGTCCAGGACCGCCGAGTCCTGGAGGTTCGCCGAGGCGTGGCCCCGGACCTCGATGACGTTCTTCCGGCCGGCCATCCACTTCTTGAGCTCCGCGAGCATCTCCTGCTGGGGCCGGGCGAGGCGCCAGTCCCCCTCCCGGAAGCCGCCCTCCTCGCCGCCGAGGGTGAGGACCGTCCCCTCGGGGAGCTGCTGGACGGTCGCGGTGCGGCCTTCCGCCTGGAAGACCTTCGCGGCCGCGGCGGGCTGTTCCAGCATCGACCGCAGGGCGATCGCCCCGGGGTCCCCCGAGACCGCGGCCACGGATCCCGTCTGGCCCGCGCGGCCGGCGGCGCCGGCCCGGCCCAGGTCCTCCTGGAGCTTCACGTACCGCGACTTGTCCATGCTCATCAGGGCGAACAGCGCGATGAAGAAGACCAGCAGAAGGTTGCTCAGGTCGCCCATCGTGAACATCCAGAAGGGATTCCGGTGCTCCTCGTGCGGGATCCTCGTGGGCACGTCCACCTCCCTCGGCCGCCCCGGCGCGCGTCCCGCCCCCCGGGCGCCAGGGCAAGATCCCCGTCTCCCGGGCCTGGGGCGGGAGGAAGATCCGGAGCTTCTCCTCGACGACGCGCGGGTTGTCCCCGGACTGGATCGCGATGATGCCCCGGATCATCATCTCCTTGGTCGCCGCCTCCTCGTTGTTGCGGAGGACCAGCTTCTCGGCCAGGGGCTGGGCCACGAGGTAGGACAGGATCACGCCGTAGAAGGTCGTGACGATCGCCACCGCCATCGCGGGGGCGATCATGTCCGGGTTCTTCACCCGGGCCAGCATGATCACCAGCCCGATGAGCGTGCCCAGCATCCCGAACGCGGGGGCGTAGGTCGCGAACTGCCGGAGCACCCGGATGCCCCGCTCGTGGCGCGCCACGATGTTCTCCAGGTCGGTCCGCATGAGCGACTGGATCGCCTCCGGATCCGTGCCGTCCACCGCCAGCTGGATCCCCCGGATCAGGAAGGGGTCCTTGACCTCGTGGGTCACGCCCTCGAGGGCCAGGATCCCGTCCCGCCGGGCGATGTCGGCGTACCGCCGGAAATCCGCCACGAGCCGGCGGGGCGAGCCTTCCGGCGCCTTGAAGGCCAGGCGCAGGAGCTGGGGCAGGTTGCGCAGGTCGCGGAAGGGGAAGTTCACCAGCGTGGCGCATGCCGCCCCGCCGATCGTGATGAGGGCCGAGGGCGCGTCCAGGAAGAATCCCAGGTTTCCCCCCGGCGTGATCGCGATCCCCGCGCCGATGAGCAGGAAGCCCAGCGCCAGCCCGATGATGGTGGCCGTGTCCAACGACGCCCCGTCCTTCCTCTTTCGATCAGCCCTGCGGACCCCGGACCTTCCGCTGGTACTCGATCACGCGTTTCACCACTTCTTCCCGGGACTCCTTCACCACGATCTTCTCGTGGTTGACGAGGGTGATCACCGTGTCCGGGGTATCCTCGACGAACTGGACGAGGTCCGCGTTCAGCACGAACTCCTTGCCGTTGAGACGGGTGACCTTGATCATGGCTTTCGCCGCGCCTCCGGAGGCCCGGGAACGACACGCGGGCCCCTTTCCTCCTTCATCGGCACCCGGGAGGCCCTCACTTCGGCCCTTCTCCCGGGGGCCGCTTCAGCTCCTCCATCACCCGGCCCGCCCGCTCCCCGGACTGCGGGTCGAGCCTCATGGCCTCCAGCACCTCCGCCGCCTTCCCCGGGCGCATCGCGCGCAGGTACCGGGCCAGGCGCGCGTCGTCCCAGCCCCTCGCGAGCGCCAGGATCGAGGCCCCGTCCATCCGGGAGAAGATGGGGAGGTTGGCCTGCACCTCCGCGTCGCCCTCCGCCGAGGCCAGAGCCTCCTCCCGGCGGCGGAGCCGCCCCTCCGCCTCCTCGCTCGCCCGGCGCGCCTCCTCGAGCCGCCGCCGCTCCGCCTCGATCCCGGTCAGGCGCGCGGAGGCCACGGCGTCGAGCTTCTCGACCTCGGCCCTCCTCTTCCGGAGGACGGCCTCCCCCTGCCGCCGCGTCTCCTCGAGCCGCTTCCACTCCGCCTCGCCCGGCGACGGGGGCGGCGGGACCGGGGCCGGCCCCTTCCCCGCGAGGACCCGGGCCGCGTCCCGGAGCCGCGCCGGCGCGACGGTCCCGGAGGCCAGGAGGACCAGCGCCAGCAGGGCCAGGAACAGCCCCCCCGCGGCCGCGGCCCCGCGCCAGGCGCCCCAGGCCTTCTCCAGCCACCGTCGGATCATACCGCGCGCTCCATCCCCTGCGCCGCCTCGTCCAGGGACTTCCGCTCCTGCCGGTCGAGCCCGCGCGCCCACTCCTGGAACCGGCGGTCGCGGAGGCGGTCCAGGACCTTCACGCCCCGCGCGGCCTCCGTGAGCGCGCGGCGCCGGCCGATCTCCGCGCGGACCATCTCCTGGAGGAGGTCGAACTCGCCCCGGATCCGCCGCTCCAGGGACTCCAGGTAGTCCTGCTGGAGCCGCAGGCGCCCGAGGTCCAGCTCCTTCATCCTCATCTCCCGGAGGGACGCCTTCCCTTCATCCCGCTCGGCCAGCATCCGCAGGAGCTTCCGGTTCTGGTCGAGGACCCGGAGCCTCGCCTCCGCCAGGCCGCGCTGAGTCGCGTCCACCGCCGTCGAATACTCCGTCCC
>CAYNDR010000249.1:2260-3065 GCA_964395295.1 uncultured Planctomycetales bacterium | reverse complement strand
ACGCCCTAGCCACCGCCGTACTCCCCCGCCAGTTCCAGGAGGGCCTTCCGGGTCTCCTCGAGCCCCGCCCTCTCGCCGATCCCCTGCCGCAGGAACTTCATGATGGGGCCGTGCGCCCTCACCGCCCGGTCGATCTCGGGATTGCTCCCCTTCACGTAGGCCCCCACGTTGATCAGGTCCTCGGCGCCGCGGTGGGCGGCCAGGAGCGCCTTGACGCGCGAGGCCGCCTCCAGGTGCGCCGGCGGGACGACGTCGATCATGAGGCGCGAGACGCTCTCGAGGGGGTCCACCGCCGGGTAGTGGGCCCGGTGGGCCAGGCCGCGCGAGAGCCAGACGTGCCCGTCCAGGATCGCCCGCGCCGCGTCGGCGACCGGCTCGGCGATGTCGTCCGCCTCCACGAGCACCGTGTAGAACCCGGTGATCGAGCCCTTCGCGGAGCGGCCCGCCCGCTCCAGGAGCCGGGGCATCTGGGCGAAGACCGAGGGCGGGTAGCCCTTCGTGGCCGGCGGCTCGCCGGCGGAGAGGCCGATCTCGCGCTGGGCGTTGGCCATCCGCGTCACCGAGTCCATCAGCAGGAGGACGTCCGCGCCCTCGTCGCGGAAGTGCTCGGCCACCGCGGTCGCGGCGAAGGCCGCCTTGACCCGCAGGAGCGCCGGGCGCTCCGAGGTCTCCGCCACCACCACGCTCCGCTTGAGGCCCTCGGGCCCCAGGTCCTTCTCGACGAAGTCGCGCACCTCGCGGCCGCGCTCCCCCACGAGCGCCACGACGGAGACGTCCGCCGAGGTGTGCCGCGCGCACATCCCCA
>CAYNDR010000249.1:0-2250 GCA_964395295.1 uncultured Planctomycetales bacterium | reverse complement strand
CCCCCAGATCGCGGGCGATGAACTCTCGAACCTCGCGGCTTCGTTCGCCGATCAGACCGATCACCGTCACATCGGCGCTGGTGCCCCGCGCGATCATCCCCATAAGCACCGATTTGCCGACGCCCGACCCGGAGAAGAGCCCCACGCGCTGGCCCTTGCCGCAGGTGTGCAGGGCGTCGATCGCGCGGACGCCGGTGCCGAGGGGCTCGGCGATCCTCGGCCGCTCCATCGGGTGCGGGGCCCGGGCCTGGAGCGGGACCCGGCGCTCGGCGAGGACCGGCGGGCCGCCGTCGATCGGGTTCCCCTCCGCGTCGATCACGCGCCCCAGGAGCCCCCGGCCCGCGGGGACGCGCTGGGACCGGGCCCGGCAGACGACCTCGTCGCCGCGCCGCACGCCCTCGATCTCCCCCAGGGGCATGAGGAGCGCGACCTCGTCGCGGAATCCCACGACCTCACAGCGGACGGCCGGGAGGCCGGAGGGGAGGATCTCGCAGAGCGCGCCCACGGGCGCGGCCAGGCCCTCCGCCTGGACCACGAGCCCCACCGCCTGCCTCACCCGCCCGCGGACGCGGGCGGGCTCCAGGTCGGCCAGCCGCTCGATCTGCCGCTGGAAGATCATCCGATCAGGCCCCTTTCGATCTCCTCCAGCTGGGTGCGCAGGTCCGCGTCCACCGCGCCCTCCGCGGCCGCCACGACACAGCCGCCGCGCGACACCGCCCCGCTCCCCTCGATCTCCACCGCCCCGAGGTCGGGGAAGTCGGCGCGCAGGGCGGGGAGGCAGGCCTCCGCCATCGCCAGGTCGTCCGGGTGGAGGAGCACCTTGAGCCGGTGGCGGCGCGTCACGAGTTCCACCGCGCGCCGGAGCGCGGCCCCCGCCACGGCGCGGCCGCCGCGGATCTCGGCCCGGACGATCTTCTCCGCCACCGCCACGGCCAGGCGCACGAGGTCCCGCTCCGCCGCGGCCGCAAGCTCGTCCCGCCGCTCCTCGACCCCATGGGCCGCGGCCCGCAGGAGGTCCGCCAGGCCCGCCGTCTCCCGGCCGACCCTCTCGCGCTCCGCGGCGGCGGCCGCTTCGCGCCCCTCCGCCAGGCCCGCCTCCCGGCCCTCGCGCCGCGCCTCCTCCCGGGCCTTCCGCCCCTCCGCCTCGGCCTCGCGGAGGATCTCCCCCGCCCGGGCGCGCGCCTCCTCCAGGAGCGCCCGGGCCTCGTCCTCGAACGAGCGCAGGTCGAACGGCCGGATGACGTCCTTCACACGATGATCTCCTCGCTCCCGGGGCGCCCCTCGATGATGAGCTCGCCCTGGTCCTCCAGGCGCCGCACCACCTCCACGATCGCCTGCTGGGCGGCCTCGACGTCCGAGAGCCGCACGGGGCCGAGGAACTCGATCTCCTCGCGCACGAGCTCCGCGGCGCGCTTGGACATGTTGCGGTAGAACTTGTCCTTGATGTCGGGCGGCGCGTGCTTGAGCGCCATCGCGAGCTGGGACATGTCGATGTTCCGGAGCAGGTTCTGCACGCCGCGGTCGTTCACGCGCAGGACGTCGCCGAACGAGAACATGAGGCGGCGGATCCGCTCGGCCATCTCGGGGGACTCCTCCGACAGGCCGTCGAGGATGGTGCGCTCGGTGGAGCGCTGGACGAGGTTGAGGATCTCGGCGGCGGCCTCCAGGCCGCCCGTCTTGCGGAACTCGCGGGCCACGAAGGAGGCGAGCTTGGTCTCCAGCGCCTTCCCCACCTGCTCCACCACCTCCGGGCTCGTGTGCTCCAGCGTGGCCAGGCGCTTGACCACCTCCTTCTGCTTCTGGGGGGGCAGGCCCTCCAGGATCCCGGCCGCCTGGGTCGGGCCCAGGTGCGCCAGGATGAGCGCCACCGTCTGGGGGTGCTCGTCGGCGATGAAGGTGACGAGGTTCTCGGCGTCCGCCCGGTGGAGGAAGCTGAAGGGCGAGGGGCTCGTGGAGGCCTCGACCGTCTCGATGATGCGGCGGACCTCCTCCGCGGGGTAGATCCGGTCGAGGATCTGGCGCGCGTAGGCGATCCCGCCCTGCTCCACGTACTGCTGGGCCAGGTGGAGGCCCGCGAACTCCCGCAGGACGGCGTCCCGCTCCTCCCGGCCGGGCGGGTCGGACTCCAGGCGGACGATCTCGAGCGCGATCCGCTCCTGCTCCGCCTTCTCGAGCTGGGAGAGGATCCTCGCGGCGGGCTCCTGGTCCGCCGAGACCAGGCGGAGCGCCGCGGCGCGCGTCTCCGCCGCG
>CAYNDR010000248.1:7920-9646 GCA_964395295.1 uncultured Planctomycetales bacterium | reverse complement strand
GAGGATCGGCCCCTCCACCGCGACGCCGCCGATCGGGTTGGGGCGGTCCAGCACCACGACCCGCTTGCCGTGTTCCTTCGCGGCCTCCATGACCAGCGCCATCGTGGTGATGTACGTGTAGAAGCGGGCCCCGATGTCCTGGATGTCGAAGACGAGGACGTCGAGGCCTTGGAGCATCTCGGCCGTGGGCTTCCGGGTCTTCCCGTAGAGGCTGTGGACGGGGAGGCCGGTCTTCTCGTCCTTCCCGCCGGCCACGGCGGCGTCGGCCTGGCCGCGGAGGCCGTGCTCCGGGGAGAAGAGCGCCGCCAGGGTGAAGCCCTTCCCGGCGGCCAGGAGGTCGATGGCCGGCGTTCCGGAGGAATCGATCGCGCTGTGGTTCGTGACGAGCCCCACGCGGGCGCCCCGGAGCGGCTTGAATCCGTCGCGGACCAGGACGTCGAGGCCCGTCTTCACGGGTCCTTTTCCCGGGGCCAGCAGGAAGAGGAGGAAGGCGAGGATTCTCATGGCGGCGCGATCCCGTAGGCGTGGAGGGAGTCCTCCGAGAGGCGGGCGGCCTGGAGGCGGATCTCCGAAAGGCGGTTCTCCGGCAGGCGGAGGAGGGGGAGCCAGTCGGCGGGGCGGGAGGTCTCCTTCATGATCGCGCAGAGGGCGGCCACCACGGCGGCCTTGCGCGGCAGTTCCAGGTCCTCCAGGGCGGCGGGGGGATCGTGGTGGTGGCGGGCCGCCTCCGCGGCGCCCGGGGGGAACTCCCAGCGCTCGGCCACGCAGCCGCCGATCTCGGCGTGGCCCGTCCCCAGGGCCGCCTTCTCCGCCTCGTCGAGGGGCGCGCCGCGGGCGGTCGCCTCGAGGACGGCCTTGTAGCGGGCGGGGAGGACGCGGGCCACGACGAGCCTTCCGATGTCGCGGAGGAAGCCGGCCAGGAAGTGCTCCTCGGGCTCGCCCAGGCGGGCGGCGCGGGAGACCAGCTGGGCGGCGTGGGCGACCCGGAGGGAGTGGGCCCAGAAGGCGCGGTGGTCGAAGGGGGCGGGCGGCGGCGGCTGGGCGAGCCGGGCCAGGAGCGCCGAGGGCCCCAGGATCCGGCGGAGGGCCGGGTATCCCAGCATGACGATCACCCGCTTCACGGAGGCCGCCCCCGCGCCGCTGAGGACGTTGACGACGCGGAGGATCTCGGCGGCCAGGGGCGGGTCCCGCTCGATCTCGCCGGAGATCCTGTCCACGGGCGTGCCGGGGACCTCAAGCATCTCGTTGATCTTCTTCAGGCCGGCCGGCGGGGACCAGAGGGCCTTCACCGCGCCGAGGAGCTTGTCCACCGCCGCCGGGAGGGGCCTGGGGGCGCGCGGCGCCGGGGCGGCGGCGGCAGCGGCGGGGGCGGGGCCGGTCCCTTGGGGCTTCCCGTTCGCGCGGACGAACTTCGCGAGCGCCTCCCTCATTTCCGCAGGGCCCAGGACCTGGAGGGAGAGGCAGGCCTCGATGAGGAGGCCCATCGTCTCTCCGAGCGGCTCCAGGACCACATCGAGGTGCGGCGCGAGGAGGAGCCCGTGCTCGATCGCGAGGGCGTCGAGCCGCCCGGCCTTGGGGTCGGCCAGGAGGGTGCAGAGGACCGCCGCCGCGACGGCGAGATCGGAAGAGCGGCGTGTAGGGAAAGAGTGTAGCAAGCAGCGTAGATCTCGGTGGTCGCCGTATCATCAAAAAAAAAAACCAAACGGGCGCCGGCTCCAAAACGACA
>CAYNDR010000248.1:0-7910 GCA_964395295.1 uncultured Planctomycetales bacterium | reverse complement strand
TGAAGCTGTTGTATTTGTGGAAGAAGGGATTCTCTATATTTTCCACGCTGCCAAGCCGCTCCAGGTGCGTCTCACCGCGGGCCAGGCGGGGCCGGAGGGAGGTCAGGAAGAGTTTCAGGCGGCCGCGGAGGGCCTCGGCGTCCGGAGCAGGCGGCATGGCGGATTTCAGGCCTCCATTATACCCCCCGGCAGGACCCCCGCAATTGACTTGTGCGGGGGAGGCCTGTTAAGATGCCGCCGCGATGGGCCGCGATCTCCTCCGGAAGGCGAAGCGCGTGGTCGTGAAGGTGGGGACGAGCACGCTGCTGGACGAGGGGCAGAGGCTCGACCTCAACACGATCCGCCGTCTGCTGGAGGAGATGGTCCGCCTCAAGGGCGGGGGCCGCAGCGTCGTCTTCGTCTCCTCGGGGGCGATCGGGACGGGCCTGGGGCCGCTGGGATTCCAGAAGCGGCCGGACACGATGCCGGAGCTCCAGGCCGCCGCGGCGGTGGGGCAGTCCCTGCTCATGCAGACGTACAACAGCTTCCTGGCCCCGCTGGGGTACTCGGTGGGCCAGCTCCTGCTGACGCACGAGGACTTCCAGGACCGCCGCCGCTACCTCAACCTGCGGAACATGCTGATCGCGCTGGAGGCGCACCGCGTCCTCCCGGTCATCAACGAGAACGACACGGTGGCCGTGGACGAGATCCGCTTCGGGGACAACGACACCCTGGCGGGCCTGGTGGCCAACGCGGTGGACGCCGACGCCACGGTGCTCCTGTCCGATGTGGACGCGTTCTACAAGGACGGCCGCCCCCTGGCGGACATCCCGGAGGTGACGCCCGAGATCGAGGCCGCGGCGGGGGGGACCTCCGGGCTGGGGAGCGGCGGGATGGCCACCAAGGTCGGCGCCGCGAAGGTCGTGACCGCGGCGGGCGGGTGCCTCCTGCTGGCGCACGGGAAGAAGCACTCCCTCGCGGCCCTGCTGGACGGCGAGCCGCTGGGGACGCTCTTCTGGCCGAGCGGCACGCGGCTGGACCACCGCAAGCGCTGGATCGCCCACACGCTCAAGGAGGCGGGGGCGCTCACGGTCGACGAGGGCGGGGCGGAGGCGCTCCGCCGAAAGGGCCGGAGCCTGCTTTCCGTGGGAGTGACGGCCTGCGACGGCGACTTCGACGTGGGGGATCCGGTCCTCATCCGGGACGGGTCGGGCCGCGCGGTCGCCAAGGGGCTGGTGAACTATTCGGCGCAGGACCTTCGGCGGATCATGGGGCGGCGCACCGAGGAGATCGAGGGGATCCTGGGATGTCGTCCGTCGGACGAGATCGTCCACCGGGACAACATGGTCATTCTGGGGTGATCCTATGAGCGTCTGCGAAGATCAGGCCCGGCGCGCGTGGGAGGCGGCGGTGGCGCTCCGGCGGGCGATGCCCGACGTGAAGAACTCGGCGATCCGCGCGATGGGGGCGCGCCTGCGGTCGCGCCTGGCGGACGTCCTGGAGGCCAACAAGCAGGACGTGGCGGAGGCCCGGAAGGAGGGCCTCAGCGAGGCGAAGATCGACCGCCTGCGCCTCGACGAGGGCCGCGTGGCGGAGATGATCAGGGGCCTCGATGTCGTGGCCGCGCTCCCCGACCCGGTGGGGAGGATCGCCGACGAGAGGATCGGGCCCACGGGGATCCGGATCCGGCGCGTGCGGGTCCCGCTCGGGGTGATCCTGATGGTCTTCGAGTCGCGCCCGAACGTCGCGGCGGAGGCCGCGGCGCTGTGCGTGCGGTCGTCGAACGCGGTGCTCCTGCGGGGGGGGCGCGAGTCGGTCCGGTCGAACCGGATGATCGGGGCGTGCCTGCAGGGGGCGCTGGCCCAGGAGGGCCTCCCGGCGGACGCCGTCCAGATGGTGGAGGGCGGCCACGAGGCGGTGGACGAGCTCCTGCGCCTGGAGCGGTACATCAGCGTGGTGATCCCGCGGGGAGGCGAGGAGCTGATCCGGTCGGTGGCCGAGAAGTCGCGCATCCCGGTGATCAAGCACTACAAGGGGAACTGCCACGTCTACGTGGACGCTGAGGCCAACGAGGCGATGGCGGCCTCGGTGGTCCTCAACGCGAAGGTCCAGCGGCCGGCCACGTGCAACGCGGCGGAGAAGCTTCTCATCCACGAGGCGGTGGCGCCGCGCCTCCTGCCCATCATCGCCCGGCGCCTCAAGGAGGCGCGGGTGGAACTGCGGGGAGACGCGGCCGCCTGCAGGCTGGTGCCCGGCATGAAGCCCGCGGTCGAGCAGGACTGGACGGAGGAGTACCTGGACCTCGTGATGGCGGTCAAGGTGGTGAAGGACGTGGACGAGGCGATCCGCCACGTCAACGCCTACGGATCGGCCCACACGGACGCGATCATCACGGCGAACGAGGCCGCGGCGCGGAAGTTCCTCAACGAGGTGGACTCCTCGTCGGTGATGTGGAACTGCTCCACGCGGCTGGCGGACGGCGGCCAGTACGGCCTGGGGGCGGAGATCGGGATCTCGACCGGCCGCATCCACGCGCGCGGCCCCATGGGCGCGGAGGAGCTCACCTGCCTCAAGTGGGTGGTCCTGGGCGAGGGCCAGCTGAGGTCGTGAGGGCCCGGCCTCCCGGATCGCGGAGGATTCGGAGCGCCCCAGGAGGTTGCCCGGCCGCGAGCATTATTTTTGAAATTTGCGTTGACCCGGAGCGTATCGTAGGTAGAATTACCCATGAAGTTACCCATATGGGTAGTTATGGGTGATCGCTCTTTACGGCCTCTTACCCATATAGTCCGGGGCGGCCTCTCACCCACGGCCGCCCTTTCCTTTTTAAAGCCGGATTGAGGGCCGGTGCTATAATCCCCGGATGCCCAAAACCCCCGCCGATCTCATCGTCCTCGACGCCGGCGCGCTCGTGACGCTCGCCGGGCCGCGCCGCCCGAGGGCGGGGAAGGAGCTCTCCGACCTCGCGATCCTCCCGGGGGGCGCCGTGGCGGTCAAGGGGGGGAAGATCCTCGACGTCGGACCCACCGCGGCCCTCCGGCGGATGTACGCCGCGAAGGCGACGATCGACGCCCGCGGGGCGCTGGTGACGCCGGGCCTCGTGGACCCCCACACGCACCTCGTCTTCATGGGCACGCGCGAGGCCGAGTTCGAGATGCGCGCGGCGGGCCGCCCGTACGAGGAGATCGGGCGGGCGGGAGGGGGAATCCACGCCACGGTCGAACTGGTGCGGGCGGCCTCGAAGGCGGACCTCGTCCGCGCCGGGCGGGCGCGCCTGAAGCTCATGAGGGAGCACGGGACGACGACGGTCGAGGCCAAGAGCGGATACGGGCTCGCCCTCGAGGACGAGCTGAAGTCGCTCGAGGCGATCCGCGACCTGGACTGCGTCCCGACGTTCCTCGGGGCGCACGAGGTGCCGCCGGGCCGGGCGCGGGCGGACTACGTGCGCGAGGTCGCCGAGGTCATGGTCCCCCGCGCGGCCCCGCTGGCGCGCTTCTGCGACGTCTTCTGCGAGGTCGGGGTCTTCTCGGTGGACGACGCGCGGACGATCCTGGGGGCGGCCCGGGAGGCGGGGATGGGGCTCAAGCTCCACGCCGAGGAGTTCCGGGCGTCGGGGGGGGCGGAACTGGCGGCGGAGCTCGGGGCCGTGAGCGCCGACCACCTGGGGGCCGTGACGGACCGCGGGATCCGCGCCCTCAAGCGCGCCGGGACGATCGCGGTCCTCCTCCCCGGCACGACCTGCTTCCTGGGATTGGAGCGCTACGCCCCGGCCCGCCGGATGATCGAGGAGGGGGTCCCGGTGGCGCTCGGGACCGACTTCAACCCCGGCTCCTGCACGGCCCTGAGCCTGCCGCTGATCATGACGCTGGCCTGCGCCCAGATGAAGATGTCGCCCGCCGAGGCGTGGACGGCCGCGACCGTGAACGCCGCCTACGCGTGCGGGGAAGGGGACCGGGCGGGGAGCCTGGAGCCGGGGAAGCGGGCGGACCTCGTGGTCTGGGACGCGAAGGACTTCCGGGAGGTGCCCTACGCGTTCGGCGTCAACCTTGTGCGGAAGGTGGTGAAGGAGGGGGCTCTTTGCTTTGAGCGGCCTGCTCCTTGAGCTTGCGCATCCGCTCGAAGTGGGCCGCCAGGTTCGAGGAACTCGTCAGGATCATCCCCAGGAGCGCCGTGAACATCCCCATCCAGGGGATCGGATTCCTGGGGTCCTCGAATCCGCCGGAGAAGAGGAAGATCCCCCCGCCCAGCAGGAAGCAGGTCCATCCCGAAAGCCTCAGCCAAAGCACCATAGCCAGCCCGATTCCGGAAGCGGGGGCCTAGCCCCTCTTGTATTTGGACGCCAGCCGGGCGCGGTTCCGTGCGCGTTCCAGGGCGGCCTGGGCCCGGGCCCGGTCCACCGACGCGTCGCGGGAGGCCAGCCGTTCCCGGGCGCGCCCCATCGCCTCGCGGGCCCGCCCGGCGTCGATCGTCGAGACCTCCTCCACGCTCTCGGTCAGGAGCGTCGCCTTCTTCGGGGTGACCTCCATGAAGCCGCCGCTGGTGGCGAAGCGGAGGTCCGCCCCCTCCCGCCGGATGGAGATCTCGCCGGGCCTCAGGGTGCACAGGAGCGGGGCGTGGCCCGCCAGCACGCCGAGGTACCCGCGCTCGGCGGGGACCACCAGCGACTCCGCCTCTTCCGAGAAGACCAGCTTCTCAGGGGTGACGATCTCGATCCTGTATTTTTTTTCCATACATCTTCACCAGCTCCCAGAGCCCCGTGAGCCCGAAGTACAGCGCCGCCAGGCCCAGCAGGATCAGGGGGCCCCAGAGGCCCTTCCTCAGGATCAGCGCCATCGAGAGCACCAGGACCCCGATCCCCAGCAGGGCGCCGAACAGCGTCTTCAGCACGTTCGCTACCCGGCGGACATCCGCTTGGCCTTCTCGGCCACCTCGTCGATGCTCCCCACCATGTAGAACGCCTGCTCGGGCAGGCCGTCATGCTTGCCCTCGATGATCTCGCGGAACGCCCGGATCGACTCCTTGAGCGGCACGAACCGGCCGGCCGTGCCCGTGAACTGCTCGGCTACGAAGAAGGGCTGGGAGAGCATCCTCTGGATGCGCCGGGCCCGCGCCACCACGCGCTTGTCCTCGTCCGAGAGCTCCTCCATGCCCAGGATGGCGATGATGTCCTGGAGGTCCTGGTACCGCTGGAGGATGCGGCAGACCTCCCGCGCCACCCGGTAATGCTCCTCGCCCACGACCTTGGGCTCCAGCAGGCGCGAGACGGACCGCAGGGGGTCCACCGCCGGGTAGATTCCCAGCTCCACGATCCTCCGGTCCAGGACGACGTTCGCGTCCAGGTGCGTGAAGGTCGTGGCCGGCGCCGGGTCGGTGATGTCGTCCGCGGGCACGTAGATCGCCTGCACGGACGTGATCGACCCCTTCTTGGTCGAGGTGATGCGCTCCTGGAGCGCCGCCATCTCGGTGGCCAGCGTGGGCTGGTATCCCACGGCGCTGGGCATCCGCCCCAGGAGGGCCGAGACCTCCGAGCCCGCCTGGACGAACCGGAAGATGTTGTCGATGAAGAGGAGGACGTCCTGGCCCTCGACGTCGCGGAAGTACTCGGCGAAGGTGACGCCGGAGAGCGCCACGCGGAGGCGGGAGCCGGGCGGCTCGTTCATCTGGCCGAAGACCATGACCGTCTTGTCGAGGACCCGGAGCTCCTTGCCCGAGGCGTCCTTGAACTTGGCGTGCTGCATCTCCAGCCACAGGTCGTTCCCCTCGCGCGTGCGCTCGCCCACGCCGGCGAAGACGGAGACGCCGCCCGCCTCGACGGCGATGTTGCGGATGAGCTCCTGGACGAGGACGGTCTTCCCCACGCCCGCGCCGCCGAAGAGCCCGATCTTCCCGCCCTTGGGGAAGGGGCAGAGGAGGTCGATGACCTTGAGGCCGGTCTGGAAGACCTTGGGGGTGGGTTCCTGGTCCACCAGGGGCGGGGAGAGGCGGTGGATCGGGAAGGTGTCATCGCCCTTGATCTCCCCGAGGCCGTCCACCGGCGCTCCCAGGAGATCCATCACGCGCCCGAGCGTGGAGCGGCCCACCGGGATCCTGATGGGGCCGCCCGTGTCGAGGACCGCCATGCCCCGCACGAGCCCCTCCGTGGGCGCCAGCGCCACCGACCGCACCATGTTGTTCCCCAGGTGCTGGGCGACCTCGCAGGTCAGGTCGAATCCCCGCGCCGGGTCCTGGATCTTGATCGCCGAGTAGATCGGCGGGAGCTTGGACTCGAACGAGACGTCCACGACCGGCCCGATGACCTGCGCGACCCTGCCGATGTTGTCTGCCATGTTCCTATCCCTTCAGCGCTTCCGCGCCGCCCACGATGTCCAGAAGTTCCTTCGTGATGCCCGCCTGGCGGGCCTTGTTGTAGACGAGCGTCAGGTTGTCGATGAGGTCCGTGGCGTTGTCCGTGGCGTTCCTCATCGCGTTCATCCGCGCGGCGTGCTCGCTGGACATCGACTCCAGCAGGAGCCGGTGGAAGGAGACCTCGACGTACCGCGGGATGAGGCGGTCGAGGATCTTCCCGGGCTCCGGCTCGAACTCGTACTCCAGGGCGGCGCGCCTCCCCTTCTCGGCCGCCTCCGGCTCGATGGGCAGGAACTTCACATGGCCGGGCCGGAACGTGAGGGCGTTCACGTAGCGGGTGAAGAGGAGGTGGACCTCGTCCACCCGGCGGGATTCGAACATCTCCACGAGCCCCCGCGCCATGGCCTTGATCCGGGAGAAGGGGACCTGGGCGGGGAGCTGGACGTAGGAGGCCTCGGGCTCGATCCCCTGCTTGCGGAAGAACTCGGCCGCCTTGCGGCCGATCGCCACCGCCCGGACGGGCTTCCCGCGCTCCTCCATGAAGCGGTGCGTGTGGCGCATCATGTTCGAGTTGTAGCTCCCGCAGAGCCCCTTGTCGGACATCATGACCACGAGGCCGACCGACTTCACCTCCTCCCGCGGAAGGAACAGGGGGTAGCGGAGGTCCCGCACCTGGCCGGCGAGGTCCCGGAGGAACTCCACGATCTTGTCCGAGTAGGGCCGGAGCTCCATCAGGCGCTCCTGGACCTTCTTGAGCTTGGAGGCCGAGACCATCTGCATGGCCCGCGTGATCTTCTTGATGTTCCCGACCGCGCGGATCTTGCGCCGGATGGCCCGGGCCGACTGGATCGCCGGCATCTAGCCCTTCTTTCCCGCGAACTGGGCCTTGAATTCCTCGACGGCCTTCTTGAGGCGCGCCTCCGTCTCCGGCTCCAGCTTCCGGCTCTGCCGGATGGCCTCGCCCACCGCGGGATGGTTCCTGGCCATGAAGTCGAGGAAGCCCGCCTCGAAGGCCTTCACCCGGTCCAGCGGCAGGTCGTCGACCGCGCCGCCGGTGCCGCAGTAGATGATCATCACCTGCCGCTCCACGGGCATCGCCTGGAACTGGTCCTGCTTGAGGATCTCCACCAGGCGCTCGCCCCGCGTGAGCTGGTCGCGCGTGGCCTTGTCCAGGTCGCTGGCGAACTGGGCGAAGGCGGCCAGCTCCCGGTACTGCGCCAGGTCGAGCCGCAGCTTCCCGGCCACCTTCTTCATGGCCGGCGTCTGGGCGTTCCCGCCCACGCGCGAGACGCTGATGCCCACGTTGATCGCCGGCCGCACGCCCGCGTTGAAGAGGTCGGGCTCGAGGTAGATCTGGCCGTCGGTGATCGAGATCACGTTCGTCGGGATGTAGGCGGAGACGTCGCCGAGCTGGGTCTCGATGATCGGGATGGAGGTGAGCGTCCCCCCTCCCAGCTTGTCGTTGAGCTTGGCCGCGCGCTCCAGCAGGCGCGAGTGCAGGTTGAAGATGTCTCCCGGGTAGGCCTCGCGGCCGGGCGGGCGGCGCAGGAGCAGGGAAATCTGGCGGTAGGCCCAGGCGTGCTTGGTGA
>CAYNDR010000247.1:3372-9712 GCA_964395295.1 uncultured Planctomycetales bacterium | reverse complement strand
CCCAGGCAGTCGGGGCCGCACGGCGTGCCGGTGTAGCCGGTGTCCTCGCAGGGGCGGCAGGCGGCGCCGCCCACCGACGTCACGCCGAGCTGCGCCGCGCGCACCACGTTCCCGTACCCGTCGTGGCCCCAGGCCGTCTCGACGCGGGCCCACTCGTCGGCCGGGGCACCCTCGCGGTGCTCCGCCACCTCGCGCGTCTTGCACACGTAGCGAACGGGCCACCGGAGCCCCGCGTCCGGCACCTCGGCCTGGGCTGCCCCGGCGCGGTGCTGACGCTGGACCCGCTCCTGGAGGCCGACGCGCTCTCCCGGGCGCCCTCCCCCGCCCCGACCCTGCGGGACACGGTCCGCTCCCGCCTGGTCGAGGCGCTGAAGGCCTCGCGCGGGAAGATCTACGGAGCGGGCGGCGCCGCGGAGATCCTCGGGCTCAAGCCCTCCACGCTCCAGGCCAAGCTCAAGAGCTACGGCATCGACCGGCGCGCCGGAGAGGACAGAGGAGACGGAGTCTAACCACAGAGAGCGCAGAGCGCACAGCGCGGCCGAGCCGCAACCAAAAGGATTGTTGCGGCCGTTGCCGCGCATTGAGGGATTGTAGATTTTGCCATTGAGCGATTGATCCCGCGGGCTATGGAAGGGGGACGCGAATTCGCGCAAGTCATTGGAATCACCGGAGATGGATCACCCTGCGGGAAATCTTCTCGCGAAGACAAGAAGTCTATCGTTAGTAGTAAAGAACCCGAAAACGCGAGGCCCGGAACTCCGTCCGCCGGGTCCATGCGCGCTGGACGATCAGCGGTCGAAACCGGAAGGCGCGAGCCCGGGTCCCAGAGTACCCTCATCCGCCGCGCGCGGGGCTGGATCGATCCGAGGAGCTGCACGGTCTCCAGGAGGTGAAGCAGTGCCGGAAGACGCCCCCCTCAGGACCTGGCCCACCGGGACTAGGGATCGATTGATCCAAATGCCTGACCTCCGTGAATGACATCCCTTCCCGGGGAGGGCCGCAGACGCGCGCACCAACGGCTCAATCTAAGATCCCTCAAGAGCGACAACCGCCTCCATAATCCCCTCCGGCTCGGTCGCGCCGCGGTTGGATTCTCCGTCTCCTCCGTTCTCTCCATGAGAATATATTCTTCTCTGCGTTCTCTGCGCCCTCTGTGGTTAATCCTCCGTCTTCTCCGTCTTCTCCGTCCCCTCCGATCCTCAGGCCGAAAAACGCCCACCCGCGGCGCGCAGGAGCCGGAAGACCTTGGCCGTCTCGTCGAGGCTCCGGCTCCCGCAGCCGCAGCTCGGCGTGACGAGCGACCGGTCAAGGAGCGCGCGCTCGGGGACCCCCCTCGAGACGAGCGCCGCGACCGCCCGGTCCAGGGCGCCCGCGATCGCGCGTTCGTCGGCGCCGGCGATGTCCTCGCCGGTCGGCACGGCGCCGAAGGCCAGGCGGCCGCCCCGGTCCAGGAAGGCGCGCACGGCGACCGCCCTCAGCGCCAGGGATTCCCCGTAGTTCCACGAATCGAAGCTCAGGACGTCGATGTCCGAGGCGAGGACCGCCTCCCAGTCCGCGTCCCCGCAGCAGTGGAGGCCCACGAGGGCCCCTTCCGCCCGGATCGCGGCCGACACCTCGCCGACGGTCGATTTCAGGTCGTCGGGCTTCACCGACAGGTAGGCCGCCGTGCCGAGGGCCGAGTAGATCGGCTCGTCGATGAAGAGGAGGACGCCCCAGCGAGCCGCCTCGCGCAGCCGCCGCGCCTGCCAAGCGGCGCGCCGGGCCAGGAGCCGGACCGCCGCCTCGCGCAGTTCGGGCTCGGCGTGGATGGGGCGGCCGTCCTCGACGTTCAGGCCCAGGGTGAAGGTGAGAGGGCCCGTGACGTGCCCCTTGACCCAGTCGGGGCGCCGGGGGGCCCGGCTCACCCGCTCCAGGAAGGCGGAGAAGCCGGCCGCGTGAGCCGGAGAAAGCGGGAATTCCGCCGCCGGATTCAGGATTCGCTCGTAGAAGGCGGTCAGATCATCGATGAAGGCCCCGCCCCGGTCCACGCGGCCCCGCTTCCCTGCCTCGTCGAAGACAAGGCCGGGGAAGCCTTCCGCGTACTGGAAGACCATCCCCTCGCGGAAGTCGCGCCGGGGGAGCTGGGGCCAGAACGGGATGTCGCAGGCCCCGTCGAGCGTGAAGGCCGCGGCCGCCGCGGGGTCCGCGTGCGGCAGGCTTCCGATGGCCGTCGTGGCGCCGGGCGGAAAGAGGAACGTGCCGGGCATCCGCCGATTCTATCCGAACCGGGGAGGAGGGACCAGACCAATCAGGGCAGAGCCAGGAACTTGACGCACACCGGCTTGGGCACCTTGAGGACCGTCCCCGTGGGCCCCGGCTTCCCGGTCTTCGGATCGATGCGGAAGACCACGACCGAATCGGACCCCTGGTTCGCGGCCAACAGCCACGTCCCCGTGGGATCGATGCCGAAGTTGCGCGGGGTCTTGCCCTGCGTGGGCTCGTGCCCCGCCGGCGTGAGCCTCCCCGTCTCCGCGTCGATCGAGAAGATCGCCAGGCTGTCGTGCCCGCGGTTGGAGCCGTAGAGGAACCTCCCGTCGGGCGTGACCTGGACCTCCGCGGTCGAGCTCTGTCCCTGGAAGCCCTCCGGCAGGGTCGAGACCGTCTGGACCTCCTTCAGCGCGCCGCGCGCCCCGTCGTATTCAAAGGCGGTCACCGTGGAGCGCATCTCGTTGATGACGTAGGCGTGCCGCCCCTTGGGATGGAAGGCGAAGTGGCGCGGGCCGGAGCCGGGCGCCACGGCGGCCGAGGGCGGGTCGTTCGCCGCGAGCGTGCCCTTCCCCGCGTCGTACTTGTAGACCATGACCCTGTCGAGCCCGAGGTCGGCCACGAAGGCGAAGCGGTTCGCCGCGTCCAGGTTGATCGAGTGCGCGTGCGGGCCCTCCTGGCGGCGCTTGTCGGCGCCCGATCCCTCGTGCTTCACGACGCAGGCGGCGGCCCCCACGCGGCCGTCCTCCCGGATCGGCAGGACCGCGGCGGTGCCGCTGGAGTAGCTGGCCACCAGGACGTTCTTCCCCTCCCGGTCGACCACGATGTGGCAGGGGCTCGTCCCCTCCGCCGCCTCCTGGTTCAGGAGCGTCAGGCCCCCCGTCTTCGGCTCGACGGAGAACGCCGCCACGGAGCCTGACTTCTTCCCCCCGAAGCTCCCGGTCTCGCACACGGCGTAGAGGAACCGGCCGTTCGGGTGCAGGGCGAGGAAGGAGGGATTCGCCACGCCGCCGCACGCGCCCGCCGGCTCCAGGGCGCCCGTGGCCGCGTCCATGTGGCAGATATAAATCCCCTTGCTCTCGCCGCCGGTATAGGTGCCGAAGAAGACGGCGAACTTGCCGGGCCTCGCCTCCGGGCGGGCGGACGCGCAGGCCGCGAGGACGAAGGACGCCAGGAAAGCCGCCCGGACCGTGGTCTTCATCATCAATCCTCCCTTCGGTGTCCTTCTATAGAACGTCCGCCGGGAGGATTCGCGGCTCAGCGCGCCTGGGCCGGGGTCTCGGACAGCCTCTCAAACTCGCCGATGAGGGCGAGGATCTCCGCGGGCCCGGCGCACGCGAGCAGGCGCTCCCGCCGCACCGGTTCCCCCCCGAGCAGGGACACCGCCCGGGCCGGCAGGGCCAGGTTCGGAGGCATGGGCCCCTCCGGGCTCGCCACGAGCACGACGATGCGGGCCGAGTGCCCCCGCTTCAGGCACACTCCCTCCGGAGAGAGCGCCATCGCCGCCGCCATCTTCCGCACGCCCGCGGAGCAGACTTGGTAGACGCACAGGCCGTAGGAACCGTTGCCCTCCCCCACGCGGGCGATCGGCGCGGGGACCTGGCTCGACAGGTCGCCGTAGAATCCCAGGGGGTCCTTCACGAATCCATCCCGCACGACGAGCTCCGCCAACTGCAGGAGGGCCTTGACGAGCGGGATGGCGCCCATCCGCACGACGATCCGCGACTCCGCCAGGCAGTCCGCCAGGTGGATCCGCCGCAGGGGACTCATGAGGGGATGATTCGCAAGGATGATGCCAAGCGGGCATTGCCGGACGCCACAAATCCGCATCTAACCGCCCGGGACGCAAGGGGTAGTAAACGGCAGCCTCCGCCCCGTGGTTGACTACTGCGGAGACGTGCAATGAGTTGCAGGCTCAGAGGAGCTTCAATTGCTTGAGCTTGTATTGAAGGGTCCGGACGCTGACGCCCAGCAGTTGGGCCGCCTTCTCGCGGTGGCCCTCGACCTCATCCAGGGCGCGCTGGATCACCTCCCGCTCCACCCGTCCCAGGTTCTCGCCCAGGTTGTAAGTGAGCGGCCGCGGCGCGGACCGGATCTCGCCCGGCAGGTCCCGCGCGGCGATCGTGTCCCCGGAGCAGGTCAGCACGAGCCGCTCGACCACGTTCCGGAGCTGACGGATGTTTCCGGGCCAGTAGTAGGAGCACAGGGTCTCGATCGCCGAGGGGCTGAGCGCCTTGGGGCGCTTCCCGTGCGCCAGGGACATCTCCTTGAGGAAAAGCTCCGCCAGGACCGGGATGTCCTCGCGCCGCTCGCGCAGGGGGGGAAGCAGGACCGGGATCACGCTCAGGCGGTAGTACAGGTCCTCGCGGAACTTCCGCTCCGCCACCAGGGCCTTGACGTCCCGGTTCGTGGCCGCGACGAGACGGACGTCCACCTTCACGGCGTGGTCGGAGCCCACGCGGCGGATCTCCCCCTCCTGGATGGCGCGGAGGAGGTCCACCTGGTTCTTCTCCGAGATCTCCGTGATCTCGTCGAGGAACAGGGTGCCCCCGTGGGCCTGCTCGAAGACGCCCTTCTTGGACTGGGTGGCGCCGGTGAAGGCGCCCGCCTCGTGGCCGAACATCTCGCTCTCGAAGAGGGTTTCCGGGAGCGCCCCGCAGTTGATGATGACGAACGGCTGGTCCTTGCGCGGGCTGTGCTCGTGGATGGCCCGGGCGGCCAGTTCCTTGCCCGTGCCGCTCTCCCCCTGGAGCAGGACCGTGGCCTGGCTGGGGGCCACCTGAAGCAGGGTGTCGAGGACCCGGCGCATCGGTTCGCTGTTGGCCACGACGACGCGCCCCCCCTCGCGCAGTTTCAGGCGCGCGCGCAGTTCCCGGTTCTCCAGGACCACCGCGAGGCTGGCCACGGCCTTCTGGACCAGGACCCTGAAGTGCTTGATGTCGATCGGCTTCGGGAGGAAGTCGCGGGCCCCCATCTTCATGGCCTCCACGGCGCCCTCGACCGTCCCGTACGCCGTGATCAGGATCACCGCGGTGTCGGGGTCGCGCTCGCGGGCCTCCCGCAGGACGTCGAAGCCGTCCACGGCGCCCTGCATCCGCAGGTCGGTGACCACGACGTGGTAGCCGCTGCGGCGGATCCGGCGGACCGCGGACTCGCCGTCGGCGGCGGTGTCGATGTCGTACTCCGCGGGGCCGAGCGCGTCGCGCAGGCCGTCGCCGTCGGCGTCGTCGTCGTCGCCGCCGAGGACCGGCGTCTGTTCGTGGATCATGCGGCGCTCTCGGCGGGGATGGCGATCGTGAACGCGGTGCCTCCGGGCCCCGTCCGGACGTCGATGTAGCCCTTGTGTTCCGCCACGATGCGCTGGGCGAGGTAGAGCCCCAGGCCGGTCCCGCCCTGCCGGGTCGTGAAGAAGAGGTTGAAGATCCTCTCGCGCACCTCCGGGGGCATGCCGGGCCCCGTGTCGCCGATCTCCACGGAGGCGAAGTCCCCGCTCCGGCCCAGGCGGCAGGTGAGCGTGCCGCCCTTCTCCATCGCCTGGACCGCGTTGATGACGATGTTGAGGATCGCCTGCTGGAGCTGACCCTCGTCCAGGAGGTACCGCGGGGGATCGGGGGCGAATCCCTCCCGCGCGATCGAGATCTTCCGCTTCCGGCACTCCGGCTCCACGAGCGCCAGGATGGCATCGAGGATCCCGTCGAGGGTCGCGGGGGCCCGCTCGATCCCCCGGGGCCGGGCGAAGGACACGTACTTGTCCACGATGCCCTGGAGGCGGCGGATCTCGGACTGGATGACGCCCAGGTACTTGCCCGCCTTGGGGGCGGCGGACGCCGGCGCGATCGTCTCCTCCAGGAGCTGGGCGTTGATGTGGAGCGCGGCCAGGGGATTCTTGATCTCGTGCGCGATCCCCGCGGCCAGCGTGCCCAGGCCCGCGAGCTTCTCGGTCCTCTGCATCTCCTGGTCGATGAGCTTGAGCTGGGAGACGTCCTGGAGCTGGAGGATGGCGCCGATCCGGTCGCCGCTCCCGCTCATGAGGAAACGGCCGTCGAGCCGCAGCGTGCGCTTCCGCCCGCCGATGTCCACGTCCACATCGACCCCG
>CAYNDR010000247.1:0-3362 GCA_964395295.1 uncultured Planctomycetales bacterium | reverse complement strand
CCGCCGGCACCGCGTACACGCCGGGCGGGAGGAGGATCGCGTAGAGCCCGCCGGCATCCGTGGTGACGGCCCGGACATCGCCGCCGCCGGCCGGTCGGATCTCCACCTCCGCTCCCGCCACGGGTCGCCCGTCCACATCGACCCCGCCGTACTCGATCCCCTTCCGGACGAGCCGTTCCAGATGCTCCAGGAGGGGCGGGGCGTGCCCCAGGATTTCCCGGAACGGCCGGCGGATCGCGTCCTCCCCGATCCCGGCCAGCTCCTGCGCGCGGGTGTTGGCGTTCGTGAGGGTGCCCGCCATGTCGCTCGTGATGACGCCGATGGGGAGGCTTTGAAGGATGTCGGAGGCGTAGAGCTTGACGTACTTCAGGCGGTCGCGCGTCTCCGAATAGGCGCGGTACACCAGGAACAGCCCCGCCCCCGTCAGGCCCAGGGTCAGGATGGTCAATCCCAGCAGGAAGGCGTCCTGCCGCGTGGGACGCCCTCGGGCCACGTCCAGGAGGACCAGCAACGCCAGGAGCGTCGCCACCAGGAAGACCGTCGCCAGTCCGTAACGGACGTCCCGCCGCTCGAAGAACCAGCGCTGGGAATCGGCCCGGAACATGACGCCGAATCTACCCCCCTTCCCCGCCCGATGTCAACACCCCACGCAATACTTGGCACCACAAACGCAAATTATTGCAGGACAACACCTGGGCCCGGTACGCCGGATCGCATCCCGCTCGTACCCAAGGCGTTGCGGTCGCTTCCGTAAAATTCGTGGCAAACCATTTGCATCTACGACCGGCCAATGGCAGAAGACGATCGCCCCGGATCAACCGCCCGTCCTTGCGCCCCCCAGGGTTCTCCCATCGGGACGGGCCCGATGACGATCCGGGACATCATGGACAAGGAACTCATCCTCGCCGACCTGAAGTCTGAACTGTGTACCGACGCCCTGCGTGAACTGGTTGAGTTGATCGCGAGCCGCCGGGGGCTCACGCCCCTGGAGTCGGAGCAATGCCTGTTCGAAGTCCTGCGCCGCCACGACCGATTCCCCAGCGGACTCGGGCGGGGCCTGGCCTTCCCCAATGCCCGCCTGACCGGAATCGAGAAACCGCTGATGGCCATCGGCCTCTCGCGGGACGGCCTGGATTTCCAGGCCCCGGACGGAAGGCTGGCCCACGTGATCTTCCTCTACCTGGGCCGGGCGATCCCCCCGCCGGAGGAGCGCCGGATGCTGACGCGCCTCTCGGCCTCTCTGTCTCATTCGAAGAACGCCGAACGCCTCATGGCCGCCTCGACGGTGGACGAGTTGTGGGAAACGGTGATGTCCTTGGACGCGCCGGAACAGGCAATCTTGCGTTAGGGAGACCTTCGATGCCCAGCACCCTCAGACTGGTGGCGGCCGCCGGCGACGCCCCCGGGATCAAGGAACAGATCAGGGCCGCGATCGTGGAGGCCGGCGGACAGGTGGAGTGGATCGCGAGGGACCGGACGCGCCCGGGGACGTCCCATCTGACCTTCGCGGTGCGCATCGAGGAACCCTGGTCCGCGCACGGGATCGCCGTCGCCGTGGAGAGGCTCAGGGGCGTGGCCGTGGTCCGCATGACCGAGCCCCCCCTGGTCCGGGGCCTTCTTTAAGGAGCATCGGACATGGCCCAGTCCGTCGAGCCCGAGACGAACTTCAACGACGTCCGGACCTGGCTCCTGCGCGCCGGGAAGAACGCGGAGCGGTGCTTCATCTGCAAGAGCATCTGGACGGCCAACAGGGATCAGGAAGGACAGATCCATCCCATCCGGGTCGCCACGGTCGAGATGACGCCGGACGCCCAGATATCCCACTTGACGCGATGCGTCGGGAGGGGGATATCCCCTGCGTGAGATGAATATTTCGGCCATGCTTTGAGGAGACGCCATCATGAGCAAGGGAGTCCGCAAATCCAAGGGGCCGGCGAAGGCCCAGGACAAGCCGGCACCCCAGCCGTCCTGCGGATCGGCCGCCCCCGCGGCCCCCGCGGCGGCGCCCGCCGAAACCGGGAAGAAGCCCGAGGCGGCCGGCCAGAATCCTGCCCCTAATCAGGACGGATCCGGCAGAGGTGGGCGGGCGGCGGCCCCGCCGCCGCTCGCCCTGTTCATTCACGGGATATCAGCGGTGCGGATCAACATCAGGCTTCTTACTCCGGACAAGAAGGGGATCGCCAGGCGCATCACGGCGGCCATCGAGTCCGTCGGGGGCATCGTCGTGGACATCCATGTCGCCCGGAAAATGAGAGGGATGAGCGAGACGGCGGTAGCGGTCACGTTGGCGGACGCCGGCCTGAGGAAGCCGGTCATCGATTCCCTCGGCGCGGTCCCCGGCGTCGCGATCCTCTCGACGCTGGACATCCCCGGCACATCATAAATCCGCGCCGGATTCCGACAAAACGGACGGTCTATTTTGTCGGCCTACGGCTTGTGGAAGAGGGCCGACGCCGGGACGGCCTGCTTGGCGATCCCCGGCCCCTCGTACGCCAGCGAGAGCGCGCGGTCCCCTGCTTTCCCGTCGAAGTACGTCACCGTGATCGCGTGCTTGCCGGGCTTCAGCGGGATGTCCCCCGCGACCTCCTGGGCCTTGTGCGTCCCGTCGTTGTTCACGACATCCACGTCGCCGATGAGAAGCCGGCTCCCGTCGTCGGACGCGAGATGGAAGATGTACGTCCCGTCCTTGGCGATGTCGATGAATCCCGTGAACCGGAGGGCCATGCCCCCGTCCCGGCCGCGCTTGGAAAGGTCGATCTGGTCGGCAATCCCCTCCTTGACGGGCTTGAGGGCCTGGAAGTCCGGCAGTGCCGACCACTCCCCCTCGTAGTACTCGAACCGGATCCCCGGGGACGCCTCCGCGGGGTTGTCCGGACTGCGGGGCTTGAGCGGCGGCCTCTTGCGGAAGGGCGCCGGCAGGTTCTTTTCCTCCACCTCCGTCGTCCCCCAGACCGGGAGCGCCGTGACGTCCTGCCGTGTGATCGGAGTCATCCGCGGATCCGGCGGAGGAGGCCTCGTCTTCCCCACCAGGATGCTGGCCACCAGCTTCGAGAGTTCCGGCACCGTCCCGTGGAAGGTCCGGTTCATCCGGATCTCGACGTTGGTCAGGTTCCACCAGGCCTTGTCCGGAGGCGCGTTGGGGTCGCCGTAAATCTGGAAGAAAAAACGGTTGATGTAGACCATGCCGACCTGCGTCGCGCCGTTGGCCTTGCAGAAGACCACCACGGGGGCGCCGGCCGCCAGGTGCGGCATCAGCGCGTCCGGGTGCCACTCGCGCCCCACGCCCACGTTCACCCGGATCTTCTCCGGGGCGTTCCGGCCCTTGAGCGGCTTGCCGACCTTGATGATGCAGACCCGGTTGG
>CAYNDR010000246.1:0-9723 GCA_964395295.1 uncultured Planctomycetales bacterium | reverse complement strand
CTTGTAGCCGCCCGTGGCCACGGCCAAGAGCCTGCCGTCCGGGCTGAAGGCCACGCCTTCGCGCGACTTGCCTCCCTTGCCCCCGCCGCCGTATACCCTCGAGTTCTCGACCACGACGGCCCCGCCGCCCGTTTCGAGCTCGTAGTCGGCGGGGGTGGCGGAGACGAAGACCGTCTGGCTGACCCGCCGTTCGAACTCCTCGAACCGGAGCGGCCGGTTGTCGAGCGCGCTGGGGAGCCGGAATCCGTAGTCCACGAGGGTCTGCTTCCGGGAGCGGTCGCCGTTGAACATCCCGTGGAGCTGGGGCAGGGTGGCGTGGGACTCGTCCACGATGCAGAGCCAGTCCCCCTTCGGGTAGTAGTCCAGGAGCGTCGCGGGCGGCTCCCCCGGCTTCCGGCCCGACAGGTGCCGCGAGTAGTTCTCGATCCCCTTGCAGTAGCCGATCTCGCGCAGGAGTTCGAGGTCGTACTTGGTGCGCGCCTTGAGGCGCTGTTCCTCGAGGAGCTTCCCCTGCGCGCGGAGGTCCTTGAGCCGCTCCTCGAGCTCCAGCTCGATCGTGTAGAGGGCGTTGTTGACCTTCTCCTCGGGCAGGACGAAGTGCTTGGCCGGATAGATCACGAACTCGTCGTGCTCCGCCAGCGGCGCGCCGCTCACGGCGTGGACCTCGGCGATCCGCCCCACGCGGTCGACGTCGATCTCCACGCGGACGGCGGTCTCCAGGTAGGAGGGGCGGATCTCGACCGTGTCGCCGCGGACGCGGAACTTCCCGCGCTGGCTGTCCGAGTCCGACCGCTCGTACTGGATGTCCACGAGCTTCCGCGCCAGCATGTGCCGGTCGAGCTTCTCGCCGCGGCGGATCGGGACGATCATCGACCGGTAGTCCTCGGGCGAGCCCAGGCCGTAGATGCAGGAGACGCTGGCCACGATGACGACGTCCCGCCGGGTCATCAGCGAGCTGGTGGCCGCGAGCCGCAGGCGGTCGATGTCCTCGTTGATGTCGGCGTCCTTCTCGATGTAGATGTCCCGCTGGGGGATGTAGGCCTCGGGCTGGTAGTAGTCGTAGTAGCTCACGAAGTAGTGGACGGCGTTGCCCGGGAAGAAGTCGCGGAACTCGGCGTAGAGCTGGGCGGCGAGCGTCTTGTTGTGGGTGACGACCAGGGCGGGCCTGCGGACCCGGGCGATGACGTGCGCCATCGTGAAGGTCTTCCCGGAGCCGGTGACGCCGAGGAGCGTGGAGGACCTCTCGCCGCGGGAGAGGCGTTCCGCGAGCTTCTCGATCGCCCGGGGCTGGTCCCCGCGGGGGACCATCTTCGAGACCAGCTGGAACTCGGGCACGGGGGCATGATACCCGATCCCGGCGCGGCGTTGAAGGCCCTCAGGCGCTCCGCTGGACCCGGCGCGTGGGGATGGCCTGCGGCGGCGGGGGATCGGCGGCGACCACGCGGTTCCGCCCGGACTCCTTGGCGCGGTAGAGCGCCTGGTCGGCCCGCTCCACCAGGGCGGCGGAGTCGGCCATGGAGGCGTCCAGCTCCGCCACCCCGAAGCTGGCCGTGACCTTGACGCCGGCGATCTTCCGGGCCTCGATGGCCTTGCGGAGGCGCTCCGCCACCTCGGCCGCCTCCGCCCGTCCCGTCTTGGGCAGGAGCACCGCCATCTCCTCGCCGCCGTAGCGGAAGGCGCTCCCGCCCCGCACGCGGTTCCTGAGGATCGCGGCCACCCCCTGGAGTACCTTGTCCCCCGCGAGGTGCCCGAAGGTGTCGTTCACCTTTTTGAAGTGGTCCACGTCCGCCATGACGAGGGCCAGCGGCTCTCCGTAGCGGCGGGAGGCGTCGATCGCCAGGGCGGACTGCGAAAGGAAATGGCGCTTGGTCCAGAGCCCGGTGAGCCCGTCCTGCACGGCGCGGGTGTAGAGGTCGGGCGTCTTGAGCGCCAGCGCCAGGAACTTCGAGTACTCCCCGAGCTGGCCGGCCAGGAGCTTCGCGCGCCGCTCGCGCGCGCAGGCGTCCGCCTCGATCGGCAGGGTGAGCCGGACCACGCCCACGATCTCGCGGTCCGCCTGGAGCGGGGCCAGGGCCCGGAAGCGCCCCTCCTCCGCCTCGAAGAGGATCCGCCCCCCCTCGAAGCACGCGCGCACGCGCCGGTCCTCGCGGGCCTCGATGTCGAACCCGGTCTTCCCCCCCGCGCGCGCCGCCCGGGGGACGATCCGGTCGCCGTCGGGCATCCAGAGCTCCACGTCCCCGCCGAAGGTGTCGCACGTGATCGACAGGACGCGGTCGAGGATGGACCGGAAGTCGACGTCCTCGTTGAGGACCAGGCTGACCTCGCGCTCGGCGGAGAGGAGGTCCACGCGGGCCTGGAGCTCCTCGCGCTGGCGGGCCAGCTCCCGCTCGCGCTCGGCCGCGGCATGGGCCAGCGACCGGACCTCGCCGGGCGCCCGGAAGACGAAGGCGGCCAGGGCGGCCAGGACGGCGCCGTGCGCCGCCAGCGCCAGGGGGAGCGGCCCCGCCCCGCGGGACCAGAGGTACGCCCCGATCCCGAGCGGGATAAGGCCGAGGACCGCGAACAGCCGGGCTCGCCGAAGCATCAGATATGTATTTCGGCCGGAAACGGCCTCCGTCCGCACCCCTTGGCAAGGCCTCCCGGGGGCGGTAGAATCGGATCGTGAGAACGGCCGTCGCGCGGGCGCTCCCGGTCCTGACGGCCGCCCTCCTGGGAGCGGCCGGGTGCGGGGAAAAGGAGCCTCCGCGCGCGGCGGAGGGGACGCCCGAGTACCGGGCGTGGCGGGGGGCCCAGTTCGTCCGGCAGTTCGCCGCCGCCGCCGGAGCCCCCACCGTGGCCGCCCGCCTGGAGGTCCTCGCCCCGGCGGAGCGGTCCCCCGGTCCCGGCGACTTCTGCGAGCTCTACCTCAACGGCGAGATGCTCCTGCGGTTCCGGACGGCCCGGCTCCCCGACGGCGCCTGGCCCCGATGGGAGAGCGAGGTCCGGCCGAGGGCCGGGCCCAACTGCCTCGATCTCTGGGACTCGACGACCAACCGGAATTACCGGCGCCAGGTCGACCTGCGGGAGGGGACCGACCTCGTGTTCGCGCCGACGGCGGACGGCTACGAGATCCGGCAGTCCAGGCGCGAATGAAGAGCCGCCCTACTCCTTCTTGGGGGCCGGCGGTTTCGGCGCCTCCCCTTCCGCGGGAGGCTTGGGGGCGGCTTCGGAGGACGGGCCGGCCGACCGGTAGGGATCGATCTCATCGAGATCCACGTTGTCCTCCATGGGGATCCCGAAAAAGACCTTCAGGCCGGTGGGGAGGATCGGATACCCGCCCACGCGGTCGCCCAGCCGGCCGAGCGCGTCGAAGCGGTAGAACACCCCTTCGGCCGTGATGAATCCCACGGCCTTCATGCCCGTGTCGTTGTAGATCGTGTAGGACTCGCGCGTCGAGCGGGAGCCGGCCACCTGGGTGTCGACCTTGTACAGGTACCCGATGCGCTTCTTCCTCCGGGGGTCTGCCTTCCAGGTGACGATCTCCCTGCTGTCCACCCGTTCCGAGGAAGTCTCCTCGGCCGGGTTCTTGTAGTAGAGGGCGAACTCCTCGCCGTAGTAGCTCGCCGTGTCCACGCAGGACGACAGGAGCGGCGCCGCGAACGCGGCCAGCCAGCGCTTCATCGGCCCCTCCTCCGCGGCTCCAGCGGGACCACGAGCGGCTGCATGGGGATGCTGACGGGATTGGACACCTTCAGGTATCCGGCCCCCGTGGACATGGACGGGACGTAGTACGACCCCACCGGCGCCCCCGTGGACAGGACCAGCAGGGTCAGCGTGACCAGCACCAGCACCACCGCGAAGACCACCGACTGCCTCGCGTAGAACTCCGTGCTCTTGAGGATCTCGCCCTTGGCCTTCTCGACGAGGGCCGCGCGGATCTCGTCCGCGGTGAGGTCCACCCGCGACCCGCAGCGCTGGCAATAGGCCATCGTCGAAGGGTTGTTGTTGCCGCACGTCGGGCAGTTCATCCGCGATCCCCTGTCTTCAGATCAGGCCCTCATCCCCCAGGACGGTCACTTCCCTTCCATGTACTGCTCGAACCGGGCGAAATCCTCCGCCAGCGCCGCCTTCGGCGCGGCCTTCGCCTTCTCGAGGTACTGCAGGTACTCCTTTTCCGGCCTCCTCAGGCGCTTGAACACCACGCACAGGTTCCGGTTGTAGACGTAGTCCTCCGGGAAGATCTTCACCGCGTCGAGGAACTGGTTCCTCGCCTCCCCCAGCTTCCCGTCGCTGCCGGTGTAGGAGCCCAGCCAGGCCTCCATCCAGCCCAGGTTGTTGTGGGCCAGGGCCCGGGGGATCTTGGCCGACTCGTCCTTGATGACGCCCTGGCTCAGGAGCGCCTTGTAGGACTGGGAGTTCTTGAACACCTGCTGTTCCAGGTTCCCGGCGGCCTCGTCCCGGAGGACGCGCCGGGTCCTCATGCTGGCGTCGAACAGGAAGATGTCCAGCCGGTTCTCGAATCCCTGGGTGTTGATCAGCTCGCGGACCAGGCCCTCGTACTCGGCCTCCACGCCCGCGTCCAGGAAGGCCTTCGACAGCGCCAGGGTGTAATACAGCCAGGGTTCCTTGAGCGCGCCGAAGGCTTCCTTCTGGATCTTCCAGAGCTCCGTCTCGCGCCGCAGCGCCATGGCCTCCGCCTTGAGGCCCGTCATCTCCTGGAGGGTGAAGGCCCGTTCCTCGTACCGGCGGGTCTCCATGGCCAGGAAGTTGCCCATGGGGATGGGCGACCGGCGCGCCATCTGGTTCCAGGAGCGGAAGGCGGAGGCGGCCTCCTTCCGCTCCTCGGGCGCCTCGGAGGCGGCGAGCGCCTTGCCCAGCCCCGAGAAGTAGTCCGCGACGCCCCACCGGCTGATCAGGGCCCGGTAGTCCTGCCTCGCGTTCATGTCGTCTCGGATCTTCCGGAAGCGCTGGAGCGCCGCGCTGAAACGCTTGGGGTCGGCGGGGGCGCCCAGCCTCTCCGCCTGCAGGATGTCGCAGTGGCCCAGGCCGATGGCGGCCTCCGGCACGCCCGAGGCCCTCTCGAAACAGTCCCGGGCCTGCTTCAGGGGGCCGGCCGCGTCCTTGGCTTCGGCCTTGTCCGCCTTCTTGAGGAAGACCACGCCCAGCCCCGCGTGGACCTGGGGCGGCGCGTAGCCCTGGTCGAGGAGCCGGTTGTAGTTCGCCTCGGCCGCGTCCATCTGGCCGATGTCGCACTGGATCTTCGCCAGCAGTTCGCGCGCCCCCGCGTGGTCGGCCTTCCACCTGAGGGCGTCCTCCAGGTCCTTGCGCGCGTTCTCCAGGTCGTTGGAGTCGAAGTTCTCGTAGCCCGAGACCAGGTTCTCCTTGAAGCGCCACTTGACGAAGGCGATGTACCCGAAGATGATCGACAGGACGATGAGGGCCCCGGAGATCCCCATCTGGGCGGCCGCCGCCGGGGAAATCTCGATCTTCCTCTTCTTGACCTTCTCGATCGCCATTCCGGCCGCCTACCTCGCCTTCCCCCGGATGGCCCACTTCGCCACCGGGCCGATCCCCCGGCTGTCGATGTCCTTCGTGGCCTTCCGGTTGTCGCAAAGGACGAAGACGCAGTCGCGCGGGACGACGATCTCCTCGAAGTCCTCGGAACCGCGATGCGCCGGCTGGAGGGCGTCCTGAACCTTTTCGCCGTTCACGTAGACCTCGCCCTTGACGATCCGGACCCGGTCGCCGGGCAGGCCCGTCACGCGGGACACGAATTCCGTCTGCTGTTTCCGGGTGGGGATGCTGTACTCGTAGAAGATCACGTCGCCCCGCTTCAGGTCGGCCTCCGGGTCGCGCTTCCTGGGGCTGATCCAGGCCCACGCGTCCCTCTTGAGGGTGGGCTCCATCTCGGCCCCCGCCACCTTCCTGTACCCCATGATGTTCCAGACCCAGATGAAGATCCAGAGGAGGACGAAGACGATGAGGAGCTTCGCGTAGCGCGTAATCAGTTCGACATTCATGAGGAGGCCGTTCAGTTTAATCCCCCCCCGAAGCCTGTCAAGAGATTTGACAGGAAGCGCGGCGCCGGAATATAATGGCGTCCTGGGCGTCCGTTTCATGAAGAGCAGAGCCGCCCTTGTCCTCGTCTCCGTATTCCTGATCCATTGCCGCTCCGCCCCCGCCGCCTCGCAGGACGATCCCGAGAAGGAAGCCCTCCGCCGGAAACTCGCCGAGGCCCACGTGCGGATCCTCAAGCTGGAGATGGACAAGGCCCGGCTCTCCGGCAAGCCCGATGAGGAGCTCCGCATCCTCATCGAGGCCGGACTGGCGTCCGATTACGGCGAGGTGCGCGCGGCGGCCCTGCCGGAGCCGGGGGCGCTCCCCGACGAACGCCGCAAGGCCGCCATCCCCGAAGTCCTCAAGCGGTTCCCCTCGGCGCCCGATCCCTTCAAGGTCCAGGCGATCGCCTTCCTGGGGCGCGTGCCGTCCCCGGAGGCGGAGGCCGCGGTGCTCCGGGCGGCATCCGATCCCTCCGCCGCGGTCCGCATCGCGGCGGCCTCGGCGCTGAAGACGTCCGCGCAGGACGAGGCCGGGCGCACGCTCCTGGCCCTCCTCCGGGACCCGGTCCGCGAGGTCCGGACCGCCGCCATCGACGCGCTCGGCGTGGCCAAGCGCGAGGCCGCCGTGGGGCCCCTGCTGAAGTTCCTGGAGGGAGAGAAGGACGACGTCCTCCTGGAGAAGGCCGCCGACGCGCTCGGCGCCATCGGGTCCCCCGCCGCCGTGGACGCGCTCCGGGACCTCCTGCGCCGGACCCTGCGCGAGACCGTGCGCTGGTCGTGCATCAACAGCCTGGGCAAGATCGGGGACCGCCGGGCCGCCGGGGACCTCCTTCCCTACCTGGAGCCCGCCCATGCCCCGGCCATCCGCGAGATCGCCATCGAGGCGCTCGGCAAGATGAAGGACTCCGCCTCGCTGGAGGGACTGCTGAGGATCTTCCGCTCGGACCGGGAGGAGAAGCTCCGCCTCAAGGCCGCGGCGGCGCTCGGCCGGACCGCCTCGCCCTCGGAAATCGAGGGTCTGCTCCTGCCGGCCTACGCGGGGGAGCCTTCCGCGGAGGTGCGGCGGGCCCTGTGGGCCTCGATGAAGTCGCTGGCGGGCGAGGACTTCGAGCCGAACGAGCGGCTGGTCCTGGCGCTCCTGAAGAGGGGCCTCCGGGCGGAGGCGGAAGAGGCCTGCGCGCGCCTCCACCCCGCCAAGCCGGACGAGAAGCTCCTCCCGCGGCACCTGGCGCTGGAGGAAGCCGTGGCTCAAGCCGCCCTGAAGGCCGGGGACCCCAAGGCCGCCCTGCCCCATTTCCGCCAGGCCCTCCTGCTGGCCCCCGACCGCGCCGCGGTGCGCCGGGAGGTCGTCTCCTGCTACCGGGAGATGAAGGACCTCGACAGCGCGGTCAAGACCCTCCGCGAAATCGATCCACGGCTCCCCCGCGGGGAAGCCGCCTGGTGGGACAACAAGCTCGACCTCTTCGGCCTCCTCAAGCTCCGGGGGGACAACGAGGCCCTCGTCCAGGAGGCCCATGGCCTGCTCCTGTCCAACCCGCCCCCCCTCCCCGAGGCGCGGAAGAAGCACCTCGATCAGGTCTTCCGGGAGGCGGCGCTTCAGCTGGTCCATCCGCTGGCCGAGAAGGACGAGGCGGCGCGGAAGGCCGCCCAGGACGCGGTCCGCCGCCTGGGGAAACCGCTGGCCGCCTGGCTGGCGGCGGAGCTGGAGGCGGCCCCCGCCGCGGGACCGGCCCCGATCGTCGAGGCCGCCTCCGCGATCCTCGGGGCCGCCCAGGACCCCTCCAAGCCCAAGGAGTCCGCGGCGGCCCTGCGCGCCTGGCTCGCCCAGCCGAACAAGTAGTCAATCCAAGGGCAGGGGCGTCGGTTTTTCCTTGATGAATCGCCTCAAGGCTGGTATGATTCCCATCCAATTAAACGTCGTGCCTCAAGTGCGGGAAGGATACGGGACTTCATCCCGCGCCGCCCGGACGCCAGCGCGACACCAGGAGGATCGAAGTCATGGCCGTAACCGTGGAGCGCAAGAAGGCGCTCGTGAAGGACTTCTCCCAGCACAAGTCCGATACGGGTTCCCCCGAAGTCCAGGTGGCCCTGATCACCGAACGGATCAACCACCTGACGGAGCACCTGAAGGTGCACAAGAAGGACTTCACCTCGCGCCGGGGACTGCTGATGATGGTCGGGCAGCGCGCCCGCCTGCTCAAGTTCCTCCAGTCCACCGACCAGGAGCGGTACCAGACCCTCATCAAGCGGCTGGGCATCCGCAAGTAGCTCGATCGACCGTGATCAGCCCCGGAACCCATGGCGGGCCCCGCAGGGCCCGGGATGCGTCCCGGGGCGATTTTTTAAACCGACCCCCGGAGGCCTGAAGGCAGAGGGCCTGACGAAAGACGAAAGCCCCGCCCGCGGGGCTGCCGCCTTTCGTCGTTCCCGCCTTCAAGAGGGCCTCCGCGGGTCCTGTTCCCTCTAGGGAGGTTTCATGTCTCAGCACCATCGCGTGGAGGCCGACCTGGGCGGCGGCCGCAAGTTCGTGTTCGAGTCCGGGCGGCTCGCCCGCCAGTCCAACGGCGCCTGCATGGCGACCCTGGGCGAGACCATGGTGCTCGCCGCCTGCGTGGCCGGGGGCGAGCGGCTCGAGAAGGACTTCTTCCCCCTGACCGTGGACTACCGCGAGAAGATGTCCGCCGCCGGGCGATTCCCGGGAGGATTCATCAAGCGCGAGGGGCGCCCCACCACCAAGGAAACCCTCGTCAGCCGCCTGTGCGACCGGCCCATCCGCCCCCTCTTCCCCGAGGGCTTCTACCACGACACCCAGGTGCTCCTCAACGTCTTCTCCGCCGACCAGCTGAACGACCCCGACATCGTGTCGTTGAACGCCACCTCCGCGGCGCTCATGGTCTCCGACCTCCCCTTCCACGGCCCCGTGGGCTCCGTCCGCGTGGGGCTCCTGGGCGAACGGTTCGTCGTCAATCCGACCTCCCCCGAGCTCAAGGAAAGCACCCTCGACCTCGTGGTCTCGGGCACCAAGGACGGCATCATCATGGTGGAAGCGGGGGCCCGCGAGGTGAGCGAGGACCAGATCCTGGGCGCCTTCGAGGCCGCCGCGCCCGCGATCCGCGCGCTCATCGACGCCCAGATCCGGCTCAAGGAGCTGGCGGGGCGCCCCCCCGGCGAGTTCGTCGCCCACCCCTTCCCGGAGGCCATCTACCGGAAGATCAAGGACCGGTACGCCGAGGAGATGAAGAAGGCGTTCTTCATCAAGGTCAAGCGCGACCGCAACAAGGCCTTCAGCTCCATCGGCAAGCGGATCTTCGACGAGATGATCCCCGCGGGCGCCCCCGGCGCGCCCCCCGCCGTGGACGTGAGCCGCGCCCACGAGCGCGTCGTGGACGAGATCGTCCGGAGCTACGCCCTCGAGGGCGTCCGCGCCGACGGCCGCTCCCTCAAGGACGTCCGCCCCATCGACATCCAGCTCGGGCTCCTTCCCCGGACGCACGGGTCGGCGCTCTTCTCCCGGGGCGAGACCCAGGCCCTCTGCTCCGTCACTTTGGGGACCGCGAAGAACGAGCAGATCGTCGAGGGCCTGGAAGAGGAGTACTCCGAGCGCTTCATGCTGCACTACTACTTCCCCAACTTCTCGGTGGGCGAGGTCAAGCCCATCCGGGGCCCGGGCCGGCGGGAGATCGGG
>CAYNDR010000245.1:0-9757 GCA_964395295.1 uncultured Planctomycetales bacterium | reverse complement strand
AATGAGGGAGCAACGATGAGGATTCCGGGCCGGCTGTGGCTGGCGTGGGCGATCGTCCTGTGGTGGAGCGCGGCGGCCGCTTCGCAGGAGGCGGGGAAGGTCCGCGTGGCGTGCGTCGGGGACAGCATCACCTACGGCGCCGCGGTGGAGGACCGCGCGAACAACTGCTACCCCGCGGTGCTGGGGAAGCTCCTGGGGGACAAGTACGAGGTCCGGAACTTCGGGGTGAGCGGCGCCACGATGCTCAAGAAGGGGGACAAGCCCTACTGGAAGGAGAAGGCCTTCACCCAGGCCGCGGACTTCGCCCCCAACATCGTCGTCATCAAGCTCGGGACCAACGACACGAAGCCCCAGAACTGGAAGCACAAGGCCGAGTTCGAGGCGGACGCCCGCGCGATGGTCCGCCACTTCAAGGAGCTGGCGGGCAAGCCCAAGGTCTTCGTGGCCCTGCCCGCGGCGGTCCCAACTTCGGCATCAACGAGGAGGGCGTGCGGGAGGAGATCCCCGTCCTCACGAAGGTCGCCCGGGAGGAGGGCGCGGGGCTCATCGACCTGCACGCGGCCGTGGCCACGAAGGATCTCTTCGCCGGCGACGGGGTCCACCCCAACGCCGCCGGGGCGAAGAAGATCGCCGAGACGGTTCACGCGGCGCTCAAGTGAGCGGCGGCCGTCGTTTCATATCCGGACATGAAAGGAGACTGCAATGAGGTGGAAGATCGCCATGGGAGTGATGGCGGGCGTTCTCGCCGGCGCCGCGGGGATGCGCGTCTGGTCCACGCAGGACGAGGTCAAGAAGACCCGCGCCGAGCGCCTGGAGTTCCTCAAGAACTGGAAGCACCAGGGCCTGGACACCACGCCCGACGACGCGGGGCTCCTCCGGGTCCTCGTGGCGGCGGTGAAGGCCAGGCGGGGCGTGGAGGTGGGCTCCTTCAAGGGCTTCGGCGCGATCAACATGGGGATGGCGTTCGAGCACACCAAGGGGCGGCTCTTCACGCACGAGATCGACGCGGCCATCGCCGAGGAGTGCCGCGCGAACCTGAAGAAGGTGGGCCTCGAGGAGACGGTGACGGTCGTGACGGGGGACGCGCTCAAGACGATGCCCGAGCTCGTGGGGGAGTGCGACTTCGTCTACATCGACGCGAAGAAGGACGACTACCTCAAGTACCTGAAGATCCTCGAGCCCAAGCTCAAGCCGGGGGCGCTCATCGTGGCGGACAACACGATCCGCTCCGCGAAGGCGATGAAGGACTTCCTGGACTACGTCAGGGAGAGCCCGGACTACGACAGCGTGACCATCCGCGCCTCGATGGAGAAGAACGACGGGATGACGGTGATCTGCAAGCTCAGGTAAGGGCGATGCCGGGCTACTTGTTGACCAGGGGGAATCCGTCCGGATTCCCCAGCGATTCGAGGCTCAGATCGACGTCCAGGACGGGCCACCGGAGATGGTCCCCGTGCAGAAGCTCCACGGCCAGGATATCTCGGACCTTGGCGTCGCGGAACCAGGGGAATTGGCCGTAGGGGAGGAAATACTCCTTTTCCAGGGCGAGCACCCAGACGCCGAAGGCGTCGATGTGGGTCACCTCAACGGCTGAAGTGCGCGCGCCATGCGGCGAGGATTTCATCTCTTCGTTCCTCTACGACTTTCCTGACTTCGTTCAACTGTTTCGTGGACAGGCCGTGGTTCTGGGCGATTTCCACGGCCGGTTCGAGCCACACTTTGGCTTCGCCGTCGGGACAACCGACGGGCACATGCGGGCGCGCCTCTTCGCGTGAGAAGAAGAAGAAACGGTAATCCTTCCAGAAAAAGACCGTGGGGCTCACCCGTAATCCCGAGGCCTCCGCGCGTCGGTCAGCGACTGCGATATATTGTACCGCCCCCTCAGGGTCCGTTCAATCCAGGCAGGCGTTCAGCCATTCATGGCCCAGAAGGCCCCCGCAGGGGCGCGCCGGGGGAGGCGGGCGTCCCGAAGTCCGGGGAGCCGTCGGGGTTCCACGCGAACTTCTGGGTCCGCACGTTCCGGTCCCAGCCGCCCCCCTTGCGCTTCGCCGCGTGGTAGACGATCCAGTCCTCCTTGCCGTCCGGGGACTTCGTGAAGGAGGCGTGGCCGGGGCCGAAGACGTCGGCGGTGCGGGAGAAGACGGGCCTGTCCTTCTTCACCCACGACGGGGCCTTCAGCGGGTCGCCGCCGGTCCAGGCGAGCTGCCCCAGGCAGTAGTCGTCCGTCCAGCTCCCGCTGGCGGAGTAGATGATGAAGAGCTTCTTCCCGTTCCACAGGACCTCCGGCCCCTCGTTGATGAGCGGCCGGCCGTTCTTCTCCCAGTCGAGCTCGGGGCTGGAGATGCGGACGCGGGGGCCGGAGATCGTCCACGGATTGGACATCGAGGCGATGTAGAGGTGCTGGGCGACGTTCTCCGTCCCCTCCCAGCCGGACCAGATGAAATACTTCTTCCCGTCCGGCATCGCCAGGACCGTGGCGTCGATGGCCCAGCGGTCGGTGGAATCGGCGATCTTGCCCTTGAAGGCGAAGGGTTCCTGCGGATCGTCGGGCGCCCCCTCCAGGACGACCATCCGGTGGTTGTGGTTGTTGCCGTCGTCGGCGGCCACGTAGACGTACCAGCGGCCGTCGAGATGGTGCAACTCGGGGGCCCAGAGTTCCTTGGAGTAGGCGGTGTTGGGAGGCGGGGTCCAGACGGCGGCGCCCTTCTCCTTGCCGATGTCCTGGAGGCGGGCCGCCTTGTGGACCCAGATCTTCCCGCCCCCGGAGCGGCAATAATAGTAGAAGCCCTTCCAGCGGACGACCCAGGGATCGGCGCCCGACTCGGCGATGGGATTGGTGAACGTGCCCTCCTGCGCGGCCGCGAGGAGCGCCAGGGCCAGTAGGCTGGGCCGGATCACTTCACCTTCTCCGGCGCGGCGAAGTCCGCGGCCATGATGGGGGGGAGCCTCCAGACGGCGGAGCATTCCTTGTTGGTGAAATGGAGGCACGACTCGGAGGGCTTCGAGGAGTCGCCGTTGGCCCAGAAGGCGTAGAAGTCCGGGTGCGCGTTCACCGGCCGGCGCACGTAGCTGTGGTTGCGCGGGCTCCCGCCCGTGAGAACCTTGGCCTTCGTCCACGTCTTCCCCTCGTCGGGGCTCGTCCAGACGACGACCTCGCCGCCGGTCATGTGGGGCTGGGGCCCCGGATCGGTGGTCGCGATCGCCTTCCAGAGGCCGCCCTCTTCGAGGTAGAGCGAGCCGAAGTCGTAGTTGTGGTCCGTGGGCGCCAGCGGGCGGAACTCCCACGCCTTCCCGGTCCACCGCGCCGTCCGGAGCGTGCGGGGATCGCTCCCGGGGCCGGGCTCGAATCCCCGGCTCGTGAGGTAGAGGATGACGGGTCGGCCCTCCGCGTCGAAGGCGAGGTCCTTCATGTAGACGAGAAGCCCCTCGGACTGGGCGTCGTGGACGAGCGCGGGATTCTTCACCTCCGAGAGCGGCGGGGCGATCTCCTTGCCGTCGGCCGTCCTCCACGTCCGGCCGAAGTCGGCGGTTTCCACGTAGTAGAGGTTCGTCCGGGCGTTCAGGCCCACGGGCTTCGGGTGCATGTTGAAGGCGGTGGCGATCTTGTCGCCGTGGGGCTGGCTGACCTGGTAGTGCCCCAGCTCGATGCGCGAGAGGAGCAGCGGCTCGGACCAGGCGCGGCCGTCGGGGCTCGTCATCCAGAAGGAGGAGCGGCCCTTGTCGCGGTAGCGGGTGTGGATGAAGAAGAACCCTTTGCCGGGGATGAACCACGGCTGGCCGTAGGAGAAGTTGGTCTTGAGGACCTCCTCGAAGGCGGCAACCGAGTGTGGCTTCACGCTGCGGTGGATCCAGGCGGGGCGCGAGGTGCCGTGGGCGTTGGAGAAGATCCAGACGTGGCCCCGGTCGTCGAGCGCCATGGCCGGGTTGTCGTGGGCGTCGTCGGTCTTCTTGTTGAGGAGGATCGCGGGGCGGGGGACCTGGCCCGAGGCGTGGTCGAAATACGAGACCATGATGAGGAGTTCCCGCTTGCCCTTGAGGGACCCGCCATAGCAGAAGAAGGTCTTGTTCGCCTCCTTGGAGTAGATGGCAAGCGGCAGGATGCACTGGGGATAAGTGCCGAGGCCGCCGCTGTACTTGTAGTGGTACTCGTCCTTCGTGGGCTGGTTCATGTACCAGAGGCCGCGGTAGCCGTCGTCCCGGGGCAGGGGGTCCTGGAGGGCCGCCGCCGCGGGGGACAGGGCCAGGGCGAGGATCGCCGCCGCCTTGCCGGGGATGCCCATGGGATTCGCCTCCGTCATTCGGGACTCCCCTATATTACGGAAACGATCAGCGTTCAAGGTCGGTTAGCATCAGGCATGAGTCGCCCGTAAGGAAGGGATTAATTACGGGCGACTCATGTTTGCGGCGGCGCGCGGGCGGCGTATAATCCTGGAACCCGGGCGTGATCCCCGGGCGGGCAGGGGAGGAAGGCGATGGCGATGAGCCTCGTCGGTCTTGCGGTTTCCGCCCTCATCGGATCGCTCCAGGTTCGGGATCCCCGGGCCCCCGTGCCGGACGAGGCGACCCTGAAGGGGGCGCAGAAGGAGGTCCGGGACCTCTTCAAGGAGGATTTCGCACGGCGCGACCGTCCGGGCCGGCGGAGCCTGGCGGAGAGGTTCCTGCGGGAGGCCAAGGGGCGGCAGTTCGCGAACAACAAGCCCTTTCTCCTGGAGTTCTCCGTCCGCAAGGACGGCGTGGTGGTGTCCCTGGACGGCAAGCAGGCCATCCGGTGGCAGGGCAGCCCGAGCCGGCTCGGCCTCAGCGATTTCTTCAAGGTCCCCCGCTCGAAGGCCCTGTTCCTGGGCAGTTGGGAGAGCTCGTACCGCATCACCAGGCTCTACCTCACGCCGGTGACGGGCCAGGGCGCAAAGCTCCGGTAGTCCTACTCGTTCCGGAGGGCCCGCAGGAGCGGCCCCCGCAGCGCCCCTTTCGCGGCGATCCAGATCCACCCCACCGAGAACGCCGCCGTCCCGAGGAGGAACGCCGCCAGGAAACCCCAGGGCACGCCGGCCCCCGGCTGCGCGAGGGCGGGCCCGACCGCCACCGCCGCGGACGCCGCCCCCACCGCCAGCCCCGCCCCCAGGACAAAGAGGTGCTCCGCCATCACCACGCGGGCGACCCGGTCCTTCGAAAAGCCCACGGCCCGGAGGAGCGCCAGCTCGCCCCGCCGCTCCAGGACGTGGCGGAGGACGAGGATCCCCATCCCCGCGCTCCCCAGCACCAGGCCCAGGCCCCCCAGCACCAGGAACATCCCGAGGTACGCCTCCTCGACGGCGTGGAATTCCTTCAGGCGCTCGATCGAGGGGATGGCGTCGAATCCGGCCGTCTCGAGCTTCTCCGCGAGGTGGCGGATCACCGCGGCTTCCTTCCCCTTCGGGACGTCCGCGAGGAACACGCGGTGCCCGCCTTCCGAGGGATACAGCCGCGTGAAATCCCTGTTCGAGATCAGGAGCCGCCCCTGGAAGACGGTGAGGCGGGGGGGGAGCGCCCCGGCGATCCTGACCTTGAACGGCCGGCCGCGGTCGTCGCGGTAGTCCAGCGTCTCCCCACGCTTCTTCTTCAGCTTCCACGTCAGCGTGTCGGAGTCGCCCGCGAGGGCGGGGACGACGTCCTCCGCGTGCTTCTCCTCCAGGAGCCCCCAGGGCCCGTCGAACGCGCGGAGCGCGGCGAGCCTCGCGGGATCGACGCCCAGGAGGGGCGGCGCGAGGGAGGCGTTGAGATTCAGACAGCTTGCGTCGTCGCCGTCGCGCGCCTTGAGGGGGACGATGGAGACCCCGGCCATGACGGCCTCGTCGAACCGCCAGGCCGCGCGGCCCTTCGGGTCGTCGAGGTCGCGGTGGACGGGGACGCTCGACTCGGCGTAGATATCGAAGCCGCCCGTCCCGGACGTCCGCTCGCCCGCGCGGGAAGAGAGGTCCTCGTTCATCGCCGAGACGGAGAAGAGGGCGAAGGCGCCGCAGGCCAGCATCCCGGCCGCGGCCAGCGCGCGGCCGGGGCGGCGGGCGGCGTTCCGCATCCCGAGGCCCGCCACGGTGGGCTTCGACGGGGGAGCGGCCGCCAGGCGCGCCAGCGTCAGCCGGACGAGCGCGATGCCGGAGACGAGCATGAGCGCACCGGCGGCGAAGAAGTTCATGGCCGGGCGGCCGGAGCCGGCGGCGGCCAGGGCGGTGACCACCGCCGCGGCCGCGGGCAGGGTGAAGGCCAGGCGCCATGGCCACGACCCCTTCGCGGCGGGCATGGAGACGGAGGCGTCCTCGAAGAGGAGCTCGCGGGCCGGCCGGCGGGCCTGGCGCCGCAGGACGGCGCCCATCGCCAGCAGCGAGATCCCCCAGGCGGCCAGGGCGCCCGCGACGGCCGAGCCGGCCCCGGCGTGGAAGTCGATGGAGGCGTTCGCCACGGCGCCGCTCCAGCCGCCCCCGAGGCCCCAGAGCAGGGATTTCGTGAACGCCGCGCCGAGCGGGACGCCCGCCAGCGAGCCGGCCGCGGCGAGGACGGCGCCCTCCGCGAGGAGGAGGAGACGCGCCCGGCGGGGCGGGAGCCCCACCGCCAGGAGCAGCCCCGTCTCCCGCGCGCGCTGTTCGGCCGTGAAGGCGAACAGCAGGGCCGTGAGGGCGAGCGCCGCGGCCGCCAGGAAGAAGCTCAGCCCGAGGAAGAGCTGTCCGAGGTCCATCGACCCGGCGACCGCTTCCCGGGCCTGCTCGCGCACCGGGCGGAACACGAGTCCCGTCTCGGTCGGGTCGAGGCGGGCGCGCAGCTTCTCCCGGAGCCGGTCGGCGCCGATCGCGGAGGGATAGCGGACCGCCATGAGGTCGCCGAAACGGTTGGCCCACATCTCCCGGCCCGCCGCGAGCGTCACGAGCGCCTTGGGGGTTTGCCGATATTTCTTCCAGTACTCCTCGTTCGGGGCGTCCTTGAGCTTCTTCTCGTCCAGGGGGACGCCGATGTCCCAGTCCTTGCAGGCGTCCACGTCGGTGAGTCCGGGGAAGTCGGGGAGCGCCTCCTTCTCCGCCGCGAGGGCGTCCATCTCGACGACGGCCCGGACGCGGAACGCACGATCCCTCTCGACGAACCGGTTCTCCGGCGTGATCCCGGAGTACGCCACCTCGATCCGGTCCCCCTCCTTCACCGCGAGCTGGTCCGCCACCCAGCGGTTCACGAGGATCTCGTCGTCCTTCATGTCGAGCGGGACGGGGCCCAGCCGCCGGTCGGCGCTCGGGGAGAGGGCCGTCATGAACGAGTAGGGGGTCGAGCGGCCGTTCGCGGCGGAGATCCCGTTGACCAGGTAGGCGAGCACGCCGACGGAGTCCGGCCGGAGGCCCAGCGCCGCCCGGGCCGCCGAGGGGTCCAGGTAGACGCGCGGACTTTCCAGCTGGACGATGCCGCGGGAGGGCAGGGATCGGACCGCGAGCCCCGCGTCCTCGATCGTCCAGGCGTCCCGCAAGGAGGCGTCGCCGTCCGCCACGATCAGGTTCGCCCGGCCTTCCAGCTCCAGCGTCTCCTGGAGCCACGCGAGGTTCACGAAGGCGTTGTGGGGGGCGGCCTGGTCGGACCGGAGGCTGAAGCGGCCGAGCTGGGCGTCGGAGAGGACGGCCTTGACCGTGAACCGGCCCCGCCGCGTGTCCCGGTCCTTGCGGGACGAGAGGGGCGCGTCCAAAGGAAGGACGCCGGGCTTGAAGACCCGGAGGGAGAGGTCGTCGCCGGGCTTCACGCCGAGGGCGGCGGCGAGTTTCTCGTTGACGGCGGCCTCGCCCGCGGCGAGGTCGATCCCCGGGGGCGACGTCGCGAAGTCGAGGAAGCGCCGGTCGATCCCCAGCACCTCCACGCGGTTGACCTGCCTCGGCTCCGCGCCCTCCCGGATCGCCATCCCGCGGGCGCGGAGGGCCGGGGCCGCGCGGGCCTTCAGCCGGCCGGCGAGGCCGTCGCCGAAGAATCGATCGCCCGTGTCGAGGGCCGATCCGACGCGCCCGAGGCGCGCCCGGGCGATCCGCTCCAGGCTCCCGCGGACCGAGTCGCCGACGAAGAGGGCGCCGGCGAGGACGGCGGCCGAGACGGCACAGCCGGCCGCGACGCCGAGGTGGGTCCTCCAGTAGAACCGGAGGCCCCGCCGGACGAGCGTGAAGGAGTTCATCCCTGCGGCGAGAGCGCGCCGTCGCCCAGCACGAGGAGCCGCCCCATCCGCGCCGCGAGCTGGGGCGAGTGGGTGACGACGACGAGCGCGACGCCTTCCTCCCGGTTGAGCTCCCCGAGGAGCCGCGCGAGGGACTCCGACCCCTCCCGGTCGAGCGATCCCGTGGGCTCGTCGGCCAGGAGGAGGCGCGGCTTGTTGACGAGGGCGCGGACCACCGCCGCGCGCTGGCACTCCCCTCCGGAGAGCTGGCCGGGCCGGTGCGACAGCCGGTGCGAGAGCCCCACGCGCTCCAGCAGGCGGAGGGCCCTCGCTTCGGCATCCGGGGGCGCCTTCACGGCCAGGGTGGGGACGAGGACGTTCTCGAGGACGCCGCACTGGGGGAGGAGGTGGTGGGCCTGGAAGACGAAGCCGACGTCGCGCGCGCGGGCCTCGGCCGCCTCGGCCTCCGAGAGGGCCGAGACGTCCCGGCCGTCGATGAGGACGCGGCCGGACGTGGGCCGGTCGAGGAGGCCCATGATGTGGAGGAGGGTGCTCTTCCCGGAGCCGGAGGGGCCCGCGATGGCGGCCGACTCGCCGGCCGCGACCGCGAGGTCGACGCCCCGGAGGACGCGCGTCTCGGCCCCCCCGCCGGGGGAGGCGTAGGCCTTCGTCACGCCCGTGAGTTCGAGGAGCGCGGCGGCCATCCCCCTAATTCACCACAAAGGCGGGGAGAACACAAAGATAATGGGACCTTGCGGGCCTGGAGATCAACGTGGCCACGGTTTTCTCGGCGATCCCCTGGCGGGTAAATCCAAGCATCCGGGGAGCTCAACCATGGGCCACCGGGGCGGTGTTGACGGAGGGATGGCGAAAACGTAACGTTATGGCCGTTGTGGATAATGAGAACCCCTGGCCCCCATCAGGCGGCCTCCCGCATTCCTTCTTGGAGGCGCCCCGAGCCGCGGATTGATCGACGAGATCCGGACGAGCACACCCGATGATGATGCGAGTCGAGAAAGCGGAGCCGGGCCGCCTTGAGTTGGCCACCGACGGGGAAGGCGCCGTAGATCGGTTCATGGCGGGGTTGGGAATCTGCATTATGATTGGCTCTCTGCCTTCGGCAGGACTCATGCGTCTTGAGGGGATGTCCTCGACAGGCGGATGACTTCGCGGAGGTCTTATGAAGCTCAGCCTCGCGGCCGGACTGCTTCTGATGGCGGCGAGCCAGGAGGACACCGGGCCCGTGACCCTGCGATGGAAGCTGCCCGAGGGCGGCGGGATCGCCTTCGAAACAGCGTTCCAACAGGTGAAGCGAGACCAAGCCGTGATCCTTGACATGAATGTGGAAGAACTGCTGAAACAGGCAAAGGCCGCCGCGGGCGATCAAGGGGAAGGCAGGGCACCCCTTGCGGAGGCAGCGGAGGCGCTCAAGAAGACTTTGTTGTCTTTGAAGCCTCCGCAGGAGTACTCGATGACTTCCGTTCTGAAAGACAGGGGGGAGGGGAAGATCGGCGTCCTTCTGGTCCCGGGCAAGGGTTCCTCGGTCCAGACGGGCGCGGAGGAGTTCGACCGGATGCTGAAGAAGATGGAAGGCACGGTCCAGCTGCGGGG
>CAYNDR010000244.1:3484-9760 GCA_964395295.1 uncultured Planctomycetales bacterium | reverse complement strand
CCCCCGCGACGCCCGCGGTCTCGTAACCGGACTTCCCCCGGGCGAGGGCCTCGATCCTCCGGGCCTGGAGGTCCACCAGCCGGTACTCCGGGATCCCGTGGCGCGCGTACAAAGTCCTCTTCACCACGAGGTCGCGGTAGGCCGAAGGCTCGGTGAACAGCTCCATCACCAGGTCGGGCGCGCCCCCGATGAACTTGGGGCCGACGATCCCCAGCCGCGCCGTCGCGATGAAGAGGATGTCCGGCTGGACGATGTCGTGGTCCGACAGCACCACGTCGCAGGGGGCCATGTAAGTCTTTCCAAGTTTGCGGGGGCGCACGAACCCCGTAAGGGCCTCATAGAGCTGAGCCAGGACTTCCTGATGGTACGGCGTGGGGCCGGGAGACATGAGCAGATCTCCGTCGATGACCTCGCAGCGCTTCTCCTCGGGAAGGTGCTGGTACTCGCGGTAGCCGAACCGGACGCGGCTTTCCACAACCATGAGAACCACCATACCACGGCATGGGACGGGACGCAAGGCCGGCCGAAGGCCCCGTGGCGCGGAAACAGTCAACGCGGCGTCCGCGACCCCCGCCCCGGTTCACCTGATTATTAGCTGGTCCGGAGCGAGACGGAGAGGCGGGGAAGCGGGGAATCCGGTTCGAGCGTCGTGCGGCTCATGGACTTCGGACCACCCCCCAGGGTCCGGCCGGCCAGGGCCGCGGCCACGGCGCCCGGGATCGACCGGGCCGGGCCCTTCACGCCGGCGAAGAGGGGAGATACTTCGAAAGGTCCCTCATCTCGGAGTCGAAGTCCTCCTTCGTGGACGAATACTCCTTCACCAGCGCCCTCAGCTCCCGCGCCAGGAAGGCCCGCGCCCGGTGCACCCAGTTGCGCGCCACGCCCTCCGCCACCCGGTAGCGCGCGGCGATCTTCGCGTACGGCAGGCCGTCCCGCACATGCAGTTCCAGGGCGTCCGCGTACGGGGCCTTCCGCTCCCGCGAAATCGCCCGCACCCGGTCCACCGCCTTCTCGAGGAGGTTCTCCAGCCACAACCGGTCGAACACTTCCTCGCGCTCCGGCGGCGGCAGGGGCGCCTCCCGGCGCTTGAGCGCGTTCCTCCGGCGGAACTCCTCCGACAGGACGTTCCGCGTCACCCCGAGCACGAGCCCCCGGAACCGCCCCTGCCTCGGGTCCGCCTTCCGGAGCACGCCGTCCACGAAGAGCCGCTTGAACACCTCCTGCGAGAGGTCCTCCGCCGTGTGCTCGTCGATCCCGTGCGCGCGGAGGTAGCGGACCACCGGCGGCCGATAGGCCTTGAAGATCTGCTCGACCGCGCTCCGGCTCTCCTGGCCGGCGCGATCCACCACGGTCCAGACCGTGGTGCGGAAGGAGCCTACTTGCTCGGAAGGTCCGTCCATATCGTGCCCGCCGCCATGTCGCCGCCGACGGTGACCCGGACCCCGTGGCGCAATCCCGGCAGATCCTTCGAAACCTTCTTCCGGGAGTCCTTCCGCGAAGGATAGTGAAGCTCCAGCCGGTAGCCCTCCGCGGCCACCTCCAGGTCGCGCCACAGGACGGGCGTGAGGTCCGCGGCCGCCTCCCGGTCCCCGCGGAAGAGGACCGCCTCGGCGTAGGGGACCACGTTCACGCCCACGCTCCACGTCCCCAGGTAGGCGGCGATCCGGTCCAGGCCCTCGGCCGACTCCCGGAGCCTGGGATCGAGCTCCTGCGGGAAGTCCGGGTCTTTCGCCAGCGCCTGCAGGCCCTCGATCCGGCCCTTGAGCCCCCGCGCCTTCTTCTTGGCCTCCTCGCCCACCCAGTCGGGCCGGGGCTTCCCGTCGCCCAGCAGGGCCAGGCTGTCGCCCAGGCAGGCGGACTGGTTGCCCAGGACTTCCGACTTGAGTCCCACGAGGAACTTCTCGCGCAGGTCCGGGTGGGCCTTGAACAGGGCCCGCAGGCCATCGAGGGCCTTGGAGTCATCCTTCAGCCGATCGAGGATCTCCTTCCACTCCTTCAGGACGGCCTCCCGCTCCTTCTCCCAGGCGCCGAGGACGGCGCCCCACTCCTTCCCCTGGGGATGGCCCGGGGCGATGCGGTTCAGCTCCTCCAGCGCCGTGCGGAGCCCTGGCTCGTTGCGGGATTTCACGAAGCCGGCCCCCCGATGGAGGGCCGCCGCCACCGGGTCCTCCCCCTTGGGGAGGGCCCAGAAGACGATCCCGGCCACGGCCGCGGCCAGGACTGCGGCGGCGAGGACCGCGGAGACCACGGGATGGGCCCGGACCCTCTTGATCGTCCGGCGGACGGTGCTTTTCTCGTGCTGGATGTCGATGGCGGGGATGATCCGGTTCAGGTCGTCCGCGAATTCCCGGAGGGTCTGGTAGCGGTCCTCCTTCTTCTTGGCGAGGGCCTTGAGGCAGATCTCGTCGAGCCTCCTGTTGATGCGGGGGCGCGGCGGGGCCCCCGCCGGGTCCTTCGAAGAGAGACGGGCGCCGCGCCGGCTGGGGGGCTCCAGCGGCTTGTGGATCACGCTCCCCAGGATCGAGCGGATGTCGGGGCCGGTGAAGGGCGGCTCGCCCGAGAGGACTTCGTAGAGGATCGCCCCCGCGCCGTAGACGTCGGTGCGCGGATCCACCTCGTCGCCGGCGGCCTGCTCGGGGGCCATGTAGGGCGGGGTGCCGCGGATGCTGCGGGACTCCGCGTCGCCGCCCCCCAGGTGGATCTCCTTGGCCAGCCCGAAGTCCACGACCTTGGGCGATCCCGCGGCGTCCAGGAGGACGTTGTGCGGCTTAAGGTCGCGGTGGACGATGGGCGTGGGCTGGGAGTGGGCGTGGTGGACCGCCCGCGCGATCAGGCTCACGCTCTCGAGATAACCCACGGGGTCGCGGTCGAAGCACGTGACGGGCATCCTCTTCCATTCCCCGTGGATGTGGGCGAGGAGCGTCTTGGGGAGGAGCTCCATGCTGATGTAGAAGCGGTTGTCGTGGACGCCCAGCTCGTGGACCGAGACGATGTTCGGGTGGCGGACCCGGGCGGCCATGCGGGCGTCGTGGATGAACTCGTCCACTTCCTGCTCGGTGGTCTGGGTCTCGGTGGAGGGCTTGTCCTGGGTGCGGATGAACTTGAGGGCCACGTACTGGCAGAGCCAGTTGTCCCACGCCTTGTAGACGGTGCCCTGGCCGCCCTCCCCGAGCAGGCCGACGAGCCAGTATTTATAGAAGAGGTTCTTGGGGTCGCGCATGGCCCAGGCCACGTCGTCGGGCGGCGGGGTCCTGGGGCGGTCGAGGAGGCCCACGGGCTCCGCCCCGAAGGTGGATATGGGCATGGCGATGGAGCGGAGGCGGCCGCCGCAGCGGGTGCAGTTGGTGAGGGACGCGGTGCGGGGGTCGGAGAGGTCGTAGGGGCTGGCGCACCGCTCGCATTTCGCCTCGCCCTTGACCTGCCGGGCGATGGTCTCGAGGACCTCGGCCTTCTGGATGAAGCCTTTCTGGAGCAGGATCTGGCCGAGGCCGGGGGCGGCGGAGCCCGACTTGAAGTAGGTTTCCTGGACGCGAAGGGTATCCTCCAGTTGGCCCTGGGAGATGACGCCCTTCTGGACGAGCACCTTGCCGAGGTACTCGTCGCTGCCGAAGAAGTTGAGCGTCTCGCCGGCCATGGCCTCCCCTCGAGGGACGATTATATCATTGAACCTTCCCGCGCGAACGATTCGTCGATCCCCGGGGCGGGGGGTCAACGCGGCTGGAGTTTGTCGACCTCCTCCCGGGCGAGCTTGCGCAGGAGGGGATTCTCCGGCTCGCGGTCCGCGTCCCCGAGGGCACTCCTGAAGAAGAGGAGCGCGTCCTGGGGCCGCTTCATCCTGTTGAGGTAGAGCTGGCCCAGGATGTACGCCATCGCGCCGCGGGCCCGCGGCCGGGGCTCCAGGAGAGCCGCGATCTCCCTCCACCCCTTCGGCATGCCGAGAAAAACGTAGCCGAACTGGGCCAGGACGGCCTTGAGCGACTCCTGCGGGAAGTCCTGGGTGAGGAGGCTGAATTCCCGGCTGAACTCCCACAGGACCTGTTCGTTCCCGTCGGAGAGCGGGTCCGGCGGGAAGCACAGGTGCCGCACGCCCGCGACGCCGATCGCGATGAGCGGGGCGCGGGAGTACTCCGGGAGCGCCACGTCCCGGAAGGCCACGTGCCGCGCCAGCTCGCGGGCCCGCGGGGACCGCCAGGCGTCCCGGATCGCCGGCGCCTTGAGCAGGCTCACGAAGGCGGCGTACTGGGCGGCGTCCTTCCCGGAGAACCGGATGAGCGACGACCGGATCTCCTCCGCGTCCGCGTCCGTCATGTCCCCGCCGAGCGAGGCCATGATCCAGTTGTGGAGGATGGGGGTCCCCTGGGCCTGGAGCCGGGCGTTGGTCTCGTCCTGCTGGCCGGGATGGTCGGCCCGCCAGTTCTTGGCCAGGCCCCGGCGCCAGGCCTCCAGGGCCTTGTCGTCCTGGCCCGCGTCCTCGAGGAGAAAACCCTGCAGGAGGGCCGCCGCCGAGAAGGAGAAGTAGTCCGACGGCTTCTGGAAGAACGTCTCGAGGTCCTGGATCGCCTTCTCCCGCTCCCCGAGCGCCGCGTGGAGCCGCGCCCGCTCCACCAGGAAAAAGAACTCCGAGGCGGCGATCGCCCGGTTCGCCTCCTCGATCGCCCGCGCGTGCTCCCCGTTCAGGCGGAGGATCCAGCAGTAGTCCATGAGCGGGGTGCCGCCGCGGCGGTATTTCCGGAAGACGACCTCGGCGCATTCGAGCGCCTTCGGGACGTCCCCCGTCATCCAGTAGGCCCGGAGGAGCATCTCCCGCCTCCAGAGCGAATCGGGCTTGGGGGGATCGAGGATCTCGGCCAGCCTCACCCCGATCTCCAGGCGGCGGACGGTCTCCTGCGGGTTCCAGAGGAAGTACCAGTCGGCGCCGGAGATGAGGAGGTTGTTGTAGACGACGGGCTTGATGACCTCTCTGGGGAACATCATGGCGATCCGTTCGAGCGGGTACCCCCAGCCCTCGAGCTTCATGAGGACCGCGTCGGCCTCCCGGTGGCGCTTCCCGACGAAGTGGAGCAGAAGGAGCTGGCAGCTGCCCAGGAAGGCCCAGTCCGTGTCCGCGGATTCCTCCGCCAGCTTCTCCAGGATCGGGACGGCCTCTTCCGGGCGCTCGCGCCCGATGTGGCACAGGGCCTGCTTGTAGCGGGCCTCCTGGCGGACGCCGGGGGGCGCGCCGGGCGCCTGCGCCGCCTCGCGGTAGCGCTCCAGGGCCTCGTCGTGCTTGCCCCGCAGGTAGAGGTCGTCCCCCTCTTCCAGCGGGTTGGCGCCCCGCGACTGCCGGTTTTTCGCGGCGAGCCGGAGGAGCCCGACGCCGGCGGGCCAGTGCAGGCCGAAGACGCCGCGCTTGTCCCGCTTGAGGGGGAAGGGGTCCTTGAACTTCACGGGGGCGAGTTCGTTCACCTGGAACGTGAGCAGACTGCCCTCCCGCCGGGCCATGAGGCGGAGGGACGCGCCCTTGCGGAACACTTCGGCGGCGGCCACGGCCTGCTCGCGCAGGACCGCCTCGTTCCGGCGGATCTGCAGGACGATCGAGCCATTCCGCTGATTCACCACGTCGAAGGAAGGCGGCGCCTGCTGGGATCCCGCCGCCGCGGGGGACAGGAGGAGGAATGAATATCCCCCGTCCCGGGCGCCGTTGAGGATCACCCCCAGCGTCGAGGCCGTGATCCAGAAACCGTCGAAATCGGCGTGGAGCTCCGCGTTGACCTCGCAGGCCTTCCGGGTGCGGACCGGTTCCCCGGGGCCCCCGTCGGCCGCCAGCTGGAGGACCTCCTCCTTCCGCCCCACCCGGCCGGCGCCGAAGACGTCGTCGGCGCCGTCGAAGGGGGAGTCGAGGCTGAAGACCGGGCTCCATCGGGCCAGGCGCTCTTCGTACTCGCGGCGGAGCCGGGCCGCTTCGGGGTGGCCTGTCGAGGCGAAGGCCTCCACGTGTTTCCGGGCCCGCTCGTGATCGTCCCACTGGAGCGCGGCGCGGAACGCCTGGATCCGGGACGACCTGGCCTCCTCGGGCGACCAGCGTTCCAGCTCGGCGATCAGGCGATCGGTCTCGTCCCCCTGGCCCGCCTTCAGGCTGTTGTCGATCCGGCCCTTGAGCCGGACGACCTGGCGGTCCCGGTAGGCCCGGGGGGCCGCGTAGCCCGCCACCGCGATCGCCGCCAGGACGGCGGCGGCGGCCAGGGTGACCGCTCGGTTCCGGCGGACCTTGCGCCACACCCTCCGCGTGAAGCCCTC
>CAYNDR010000244.1:0-3474 GCA_964395295.1 uncultured Planctomycetales bacterium | reverse complement strand
AGACCGACATCACCGCTTCCTGGTTCCTTGATGGGGGCGCCAGCGAGATCTCCACCGGCATCGGCTTCCTCGACCACATGCTCGAAGCGCTGGCCAAGCACAGCGGCACCGGCATCCGCCTGTCGTGCACGGGCGATCTGCACATCGACGCGCACCACACCACCGAGGACTGCGGCATCGTCCTCGGCCAGTGCCTGCGCGGTCGGGTACCGCCGCGCGGGCTCCTTGGCCAGGCACTTGAGGACGATCGTCTCGAGGTCCGGGTGGACCTTGGGGTCGATCTTCCGCAGGGACTTGGGGTCCTCCTCCTGGACTTTCTTGAGGATCTCGTACACGTGGCTCCCCTGGAAGAGCCGGCGTTCGGTCAGGAGCTCGTAGAGCGTGGCCCCCAGCGAGTACACGTCCGCCCGGGCGTCGACCTTCTCCCCCCGCGCCTGCTCGGGCGGCATGTAGGAGGGCGTCCCCACCACGAGGCCCGAGACGGAGAAGTCGGACGCCCCCTCCGTCAGCCGAGCCAGGCCGAAGTCCATGACGTAGACGCGGTGCTCCTCGCCCCGGCCCGGCTTGGGGCGCGTCGTCACCATCATGTTCTCGGGCTTGAGGTCCCGGTGGACGATGCCCTGCTCGTGGGCGTACTGGAGGGCCTGGGCGGCGTCCGCGACGAGACGGACCAGCGCGCGGCGGTCCTTGCGGGGGAAGGTCCTCAGGGTCTGGCCTTCCACGTACTGCATCGCGATGAAGTGGGAGCCCTGGTCCTCGCCCACTTCGTAGGTGGCGGCGATGTTGGGGTGGTTGAGGCGGGCGGCGGTCTGGGCCTCGCGCATGAAGCGGGCGATTTCCTCCTCGTCGCCGCCCTTGGGGAACTTGAGGGCCACCCAGCGGGCCAGGCGGGTGTCCCACGCCTTCCAGACCTCTCCCATGCCGCCGGCGCCGAGTTTGCGGACGCGGAAGAAGTTCCCGAAGCGCGCGGACGGGAGGGCCTGGGAGACCTCGTCGGGCACGGCGGGCGTGGAGGCGGGACGGGAGGAGCCGGAGGGCGCGGGGGTGGGGGTGACCTTCACCGTGGGTTCGTAGGGACCGGAGGGCCGCGGAGAGCCGGGCGGCGTGGGTTTCGCGGTGGGATCGCTCGGGGACGGGGTGGGCGAGAGCGTATCCATGGCCACCCTCAAGGGACCTTCACGGCAGGTCCCGCATTTCGAATTCGGATGGCGGGCCTACTTCTACTGCCCCGCATGAGTCCAGCAGAATTCGCGGCGCTTGTCAAGCGGTCAAGCGCGAGATCGCGCGGGCCGGCTCCCGCAGGCCGCGAAGCCGCCGCCGGGTCCGCTCGCAGGGCTGGGGCGAGACCGCGGCGACACAGGTGCGAAGGGCCTCGGGAGGCATGGCCTGCTGGAGCGCCTGCACGCGCACAACCCCCTCGGCGCAACTCTCGAGCCTCCCCCCGGCGGTGCTCTTGCGGCCCGCGGTCCGCCGCGCGTCCCGCATAGAGGAGCCGAAGGAGCCTTCCAAGCCGGTGGTGGTGTCGGGATTTCCCGATCCGTGGCGTTTTCTGTGCCTACGGCTCTTCGAGAGCGCTATAATCATCCGGACGCCTGCATCCGCTTGCTTGTGACGCAGGAGGTTCCCGGTTCGCGAAGGCATAGGCGGAGTGGGGTCCTGGGACCTGAACGTTTGCGGTGAGCGGCGCCAGGCCCGGGATTGCCGCGTAGTCTTTTCCATGGTAGGATCATACGAACATGGATCGCCTGTATCGAAGCATGAAAAGGGCCAAGGACGGTTTTCCGGAGAAGGGCCGATCAGGCCGCTATCTTGGGGTCCGCATTGATGGGATTTTCCGCGACCTGACACCAGACCCCCAGAATCGGGTCCATCCGAAAACGGGTGGCCTGTCGGTGACCGTTGATGACCCCTCACAGATCCCTCCGGCGCGACGGCCCAGATGGCTCCCATTTGGCCTCAGTGAAGATCCTTTGTTCCACATAGCGCCATCGAACGTGGGAGCTTCGTTGACCATTCGCGTTGATGCCGGCGCTCATGCCTTGGTTGAACCCGCCAAGCCCATGCCGTTGCCCGACTACGAAACGGCCATCGAAGCCACGCGGCCCCGCTGGCAGGAAGAGACCTCCAAATGACCAGCAACGTGACCAAGCATCATTCGCTTGAAGCGCAGCTCCATCACCTTCGACTACTGCGCGATATGGGCAACAGCGCCTATAGTCGGGAATCCGAAGACGCTCTCCTTGATGAGATGGAGGCCGTCTGGTACGCGATGATACCAGAGGAACAGCGGCTTCTCGATGCTCAGCGCGCCGTTCGGTTTGGATACGAGGTACCTGAAACCATGGAGCCCCACCATCAAGTTGACGTTGACGACGAAACCCGCATTCGTCGCGGCTTGCCTCCTCGCCGCGTTGCGTAGATGTATCTCACCACACATTTGGTTCGATCGAAGGCGGGCGTCGAAGCCATCAACGCCTTTCTGCATCTCCACAAGGATCAACCGCTCTCGTACGTGCGGCCCCATCAACCCGACATCGACTATGTTTCGCAATTCGCGCCGGGCTACGCAATCGCGATGGACTGCAAGCTGCGGCCGGGCAACAATGATGTCCTCGCTTTTTTGGATCTCGTCGCCGAGGACGGTGTGTCCGAAGAGGCGCTGCGCCAGGCGACTCAGCGGATCGAGGAAAAACTCGGCACGGAGCCGCTCCCCATCACGACCGCGGCAACGGATCTCGTTGCCCGGTTCGGCGCGGCATTGTCATGGGATCAGCGCCATCAGTCATCGAAGTATTTGCTGGATCAACTGTGGCGTGCCGCGCTCGGCGTGCTGGCTCATCGCGATGACCCGCCGGCCGCGGTCACGGGCCCGTATGCTGTCTGGGCCTCGTACATCGGCAGCGACCTTCAGCTTCGGTTGCCTCCGCCCACACTTCTTCGACTGCCCCGCACTCCCGGAAGGCAGGCGAAGATACTTGTGCCGCAAGGCCTCGTTCAGGCGGTGCATACCCCGGACATGCTCCGAGAGTTGTGCCTTTCACTTCTTGGCTTGGATCACGAGGCAATCAAGAAGGAGGGAGGGATTGAAGTGGTTGATCCAAGAACGGGGACAGTGCTGGCTCATATCGAGTGACGCGATCCCTGCTCGTGCCGGCGCGCGGCGGCGCGCCGAGCGATTCACGGCGGCAACGTCCTTCCTTTCACACCCACGTACCGTTCGGTCCAGACGCCGACGGGGGTGGGGGTCGAGGCGCTCCTCCTCCTGCCCGCGGGCCTTGCCTAGAGGGCGAAGCGTGGATCAATCCCTGCTTGAGCGCGGCTTGAACCGAGCCCGCTCCGGCCGTATAATCACTCTGGAAGGAGGCTGCGGATGTCCGTAGTGAGGCCCGACATCAAGTACACCTACGCGGAGTATCGCACCCTTCCCGAGGGGTCGCGGCACCAGCTCATTGAGGGGGATCTTATCGTGAGCCC
>CAYNDR010000243.1:0-9980 GCA_964395295.1 uncultured Planctomycetales bacterium | reverse complement strand
CAGCAGGTCTCCCTCTCCTTCAAGTCCGCCCAGATGAAGGACCTCCTCAAGTCCCTCTTCGCGGTGGACCTCTCCGGCGGCCGCATCGCCACCATCTCCTACGACACCAAGGACCCCCTCTCCAAGCAGTTGGAGGACATCCTCATCCGCATCCCGGAGGGGAACGCCCTCACGCAGTTCCTTTCCCAGCTCAAGGGCGCGCGGGTCGAGGTCTCCATCGGCGGCGAGGCCGCCTCGGGGAGCATCGTGGGCATCGAGCCGGTCGTCCGCCAGACCAAGGACGGCACGGTGACCTCCTACAAGCTCGTCCTCTACCGCGACGACGGCCGCATCCAGCCGGTGGACCTCCTGGAGATGAGCCACCTCAAGCTCCTGGACGAGGCGCTCCAGAAGGACCTCCGCCGGGTCCTGGACATCCACCTCAAGGCCAAGCACGCCGACCGCAAGTCGGTCGTCCTCAACTGCACGGGCCGCGGCGAGCGGGACGTGCGCGTGGGCTACATCATCGAGACGCCGATCTGGAAGACCTCCTACCGCCTGCTTTTCGACGAGGGCCAGAAGCCGCTCCTGCAGGGCTGGGCGATCCTGGAGAACTCCACGGACGAGGACTGGGACCAGGTGGACGTCTCGTTCGTGGCGGGGAGTCCGATGAGCTTCATCATGGACCTCTACACGGCCTACTATCCCGAGCGGGCGGAGATCCCGGTGGGGATGACCACGGCGCCCAGGCCTGAGACGGCCCCGCCCCCGGCCCCGTCCGCCGCGGCCCCCGCCAAGATGCGCGCCCTGAAGGACGCGAGCCGGGAGAAGGCGGACGCCGTGGAGGGGCTGGCCCGCCGGGCCGCCGGGGAGGCCCGCAAGAGCTTCGCGGAGGAGCTGGAGGCCGCCGCGGCGCCGATGGCGGCGGGCGTGGAGGTCGGGGACCTCTTCGCCTACCAGTCGAAGGAGAAGGTGAGCCTCCGGCGCGGGCAGGCGGCGCTGGTCCCGATCCTCTCGGAGCGCCTGGAGGGGGGGGAGCGGGTGCTCCACTGGCGGCCGGGGGCCTCGCCGCGCCCGACGAATTCCCTCTACTTTAAGAATAGCACTTCCCTCACGCTCGAGTCCGGCCCGGTGACCTTCTTCGACGGCTCCACCTGCGTGGGGGAGGGGCTGATGCGGAAGGTCCTCAAGAAGGGGATGAAGGACATGATGCCCTACGCGGTGGAGGCGGGGGTGACGGTGGAGACCAAGGTGAACCACCGGTCGGATCCCGTGACGCGGGGGCGGATCGCCAACGGGGTCCTCTGGCTCACCTACGTGCAGAACCTGGAGACCGTCTACGCGATCAAGAACCAGCTCACCCGGGACGCGGTCCTCTATCTGGACCACCCGAGGTCCGGCGGGTTCACGCTGGCCGAGCCGGCCAAGCCGGAGGAGGAGGTCGAGGGGTCCTACCGGTTCCGGCTCGAGCTGAAGGCGGGGGCCTCCTCGGAGCTGAAGGTCCGCGAGACGACGCCGGTCTCCCAGCAGGTGGCGCTGGTGCAGACGCCGGCGGAGACGATCCGGTTCTACATGGCCCAGCGGTACCTCTCGGAGGCGGCCAAGAGGTTCCTGGAGGAGCTGGCGGCGGCCCAGGGGGAGATCAACCGGCTCCGGCAGGAGGAGAACGACCTCAACCAGGAGCGGGCCCGGCTGAACGAGGACGACGGGCGGGTGCGGCAAAACCTCTCGTCCCTGCGCGAGTCGGCGGGGGAACTCGAGTTGCGGCGGAAGTACATCCAGCGCCTGCAGGAGTCGGACGCCCGGCTGGAGCAGATCCGCACCGACCTCAAGGACCGCTCGGCGCGGCGGGCGGCCCAGGAGCGGGACCTCGGCAAGAAGGTCCAGGACTTCAAAGAGGATTAGCTGTTAACGCAGTGGCGACTCGACGGAGTTAACAGTTCAGGCTTCCGCTAGGTCCTTGAAGGCGGGGTCGTTCCAGTACTCGCGGAAGGCGAGGTCGTTGAGGGCCTCGTCCTTGAAGTCGCCGTCGTTCTTGACGGCCAGGGCCAGGGCCTCCAGCATCTTCTCCCGCTCGCGCTGGCGCGCGTAGGCGGCGGCCATGGAGTAGCGGGCCGCCGGGTCGTCGGGGTCCAGTTCCGCCCCCTTCTGGAAGGCCTCGAGGGCCTCGTCGAGCCGGGAGAGATCGCGCAGGACGGCGCCCACCCGGACCCAGGCCACCTGGTGGTCCGGCTTGATCGCCAGGAGCTTCCGGTAGACCCGCAGGGCGTCCTCGTTCCGGCCCTGGGCGTGGTTGAAGCCGGCCTGGAGGAAGAGGGTCTGGGCCTCCACCTCCTTCATGAAGCGCTCGTGCTGGGCCTTGAGCTCCTTGTCGATCCTCTCCTTCTGGTCGCCGGCGCTCTTGCGGACCTCGATCTCGATCTGCTGGCGGAGCTGGCCGAGGGTCTCCTGGAGCTCGCGCTCGGCCTTCTGCCGGAGGGCCATGACCTCCTCGCGCATCCGGTGCTCGGTGTTCTTCTGGAGGAGGTCGGCGTAGCGCTCGATCTCCGACTCCTTCTCCTCCTTGAGGTTCTTGACGAACTCGAGGATGTCGTTCTTCTTGGCCTCCAGCTCCTCGAGCACCCGGTCGGTGCGCTTGGTGACGCGCTGGGTCTCCTCGATGTAGACGCCGGCCTGCCGCACGACCTCCTTCCACTCCTTGAGCTTCGAGGAGATGTGGCCCACGAAATAGATCATCACCATGACGAAGACGATGGCGATGATGACGACGATCATCGAGAGGACGCGGATGTCGCCCTTGGCCTCCCGGGCCTTGTTGTCGATGGAATCGAGCCGCGGCTGGACGATGCCCTGGACCTCGTCCCGGGTGAGCGTCATGATGGGGTAGTTCTTGCGGCCCTCGGCCTCCCACCATTCGCTCCACTTCTCGTGGCTGTCGCCGAACCTCCCCTTGATCCCCGTGAGGGTCTCCAGGGCGCCCATCATCTCGATCCGGACGGCGCCGTCGCCCTCGGTGCGGAGGTACTCGACCAGGTAGGGGACGGCGGAACGGATGTTGCATTGCTTGACGATCGTGCAGGCGGCCCGGCGGACCTCGGGGTCCATGTGGCGGAGCCGCCCGATGGCGTCATCCTGCGCCCAAAGGACCAGCGCCAGCAGGAGCGTCATGGGAAGGGATTATATCGCCGACCGCTCTCCCAAGTCAACGCGCGGGGATTGAGACATTGAGCGATTGATGGTCCCCCCCATGCCCCCCAAGGGGGAGAGGCTGCAGATCCCTCGATTGCCTTTCGTTTCCCCCCCGGGGTCCGGGGGATCCTCTGAAATCGCTCAATGACCAAATCGCCAAATCACTAAATCCCCTTCCGCAGGCCAAGTCAGGCCTGCTGGAAACCGCCTCCGCCCACCAGCGTTACCCAACAGTAACCATGTCACTTCCCTGTGACCGGGAGGAAGGGCCCCTTCCGGGCAAATAGATTTGACCCCGTTAGTCCCTCTGGTGTAAGCTCTTACGAGAGGCAAATGGGCCGGCCGTGGCACCGCTCTTGCCGGTGTATTACCCCGGGAAGGAAATGGGGTCCAACTGCCGGGAAAGGAGCAGCCGTGGGTAAGAGAAAAGGCGCCGTCCTCATCATCGTCCTGGGGGTCCTGGTCATCCTGGCACTCCTGGCGACCGCCTTCGTGACCCTCCAGACCACCGAGCGGCAGGTCGCGCGGAACTACCTGGACACCGTCCGCGCCAAGCTCGTCGCCCAGTCGGGCGTGGAGGACGCCGCCGCCCGCCTGAGGGACTACTTCCCCGCCCGGATGTTCGAAGATTCGATGAACTCCAAGCTCTGGAAATTCTGGGGCAACAGCCTCGACGAAAACGTCGAGCCCGGCTCCGACCCCGCCGAGGATCCCCTCCTCAGGACCCTGGAAAGGGCCAAGAATCCTTCCTTCGCCATCGAGGAGGACGGCAACCCCCTCCAGGGCACCCCCCGGCCCAAGCTCCTCAAGATCATGATCAACGGCACCCAGCAGGAAGTCGGCATGTCCGGATTCCACGAGTCGGGCGCCTACGGGGTGATCTGCGCCGAGACCTACGCGCTGAAGCTCTCCGACCTCCAGGGACGCATCAACGTCAACGACGGCGTGGAGATGGGCCGCACCGGCAGTGTCTCGCAGAACCTCAAGCGCATCCTCAACATCGTGGGGACCCAGTGCTCCCTGCCCAGCCTCGGGGACAGGACCGTCGACCAGCGCCCGCCCGGCGGCTACACGCAGATGAACCAGCTGCTCAAGGCGGTGAACTACGACGAGAACGCCTTCACCCGGTTCCGGGACTTCGTGACCGTGCAGTCCTGGCAGGACGACAACGTCTGCAACCCCGTGCCGCTCTCCGCGGCGGCCATCAGCAACAACAACTACCCCGTCACCTACTACCGGGACAACCCCCCGGTCTTCCGGTTCGGGTCGAACCACCGCGGCTTCGACTCGGTCGGACAGGCGATCACCGGCGACCTCAGCACGATCCCCCCCTGCCCGGGCAACGTGGGGGCGCCCTCGAACCCCACCCTCTTCCCCGCCGTCATCCACAGCCTGGACGTGCTCAACCCCCAGTACATCGAGCTGGTGAAGCGCGCCCCGGTGAACGTCAACACGGCGCCGATCGAGGTCCTCGTGGCGCTCCTGACGGACCTCAAGGGCTTCTTCGTCACGGACCGCCGCCGCGACAACCCCTACTACGACGGCGACATGTACCTCTCCTTCAAGCAGAAGAACTCCATGTCCCCCGCCGATACGGAGGGCGACGAGTACGGCTTCCTCGCCCAGACCCTCCCCATCGTGGGCCCCGGAGGCACCGCCACGGGGGGCATCTCGGCCTTCGACATCGCCAAGCACCTCATCGCCTGCCGCAACGGCAAGCACACCAGCACGGCGTTCCCGGGGGCCCAGGCCCCCTCGGTGCCCTTCGACTACAGCGCCGCGACCTACCGGGACCAGGGCGGCAACACCCAGCCCCTCTGGTTCACCGGGCAGTTCAAGACCTGGGTCCAGTTCTACGCCTTCGTCGACAACCTCATCACCTGCGGCCTGATCAAGGACGACCGGGCCCTCTGGTACGACTACTCCTCCACGGGCGGCGCGGACGCCACGGGCTACTCCCCCCTGGTCCCCTCCCTGATCCAGAAGAACTACGCGGCCCGCGCCATCGCCGACGTGCTCAAGGCGAACTTCAACCCGAACGTCCACCTCAACGAGGCCAACCCCGACAACAACCTCTTCCTCATCGTGGACAAGACGGACCTCTTCGTGAACTCCACCGAGTTCACCTTCATGCCCACCGGGTACTTCGAGATCGAGTCCCTGGGCCGCATCCTGAGGCCCCGGGGGGACCTCCAGGACATGAGGCTCCCCAACGCCGTGGGCGACATCCTGGCCCAGTCCAAGGTCCTGGCCACCTACCAGCTCTTCAACATCCACCGGGAGACCAACCAGAAGCAGTTCTACGCCGGCGAGTTCGCCCACCGGATGGGGTACGACACCAACAACAACCGCTCCCTGGAGTGCGGGCCCGAGCCGGACAACGGCGCGGCGCCCGGGTTCAACGAGTGGGGCGGCTACCTCGCCCTGCCCACCGTGGGCGGCCTCGGCCACGACGGCATCACCAAGCCCAAGAACGTCCTCTGGAGGACGGAGATGGTCCGCGGGAGCAGCCACTTCGGCTCCGCCTTCCACGTCCACTTCCAGCTGGACCACGACTGCCACCACCACATCCTCAGCACCGGCGCCGGGGCCGCCGACCCCCTCCACGAGTGCTCCGCCCGCAGCGGGGCCCCCGACGAGTTCGTGGAGAACTTCGCAGACCCCGGGACCCCCTACCGCGGCCCCTACGGCCCCACCTCCGGGCCGGGCGGCAGTTACCACCGGCTGGCGCGGCACTTCCGCCAGGAACAGGGCCGGACCCCCGAGAGGCTCCGGCTCCGCGCGCCCACCGACCTCCGCATCGACGGCGCCTACGCGGAGCGCCACTCCTGCCCCTCCTACATGCTGCACAAGGGCGGCAACCACGTCTGGAACTTCGACGTCGAGAACGCCCGCGGCATGTCCAGCCTCTGGGTGAAGCCCTCCTTCGACCCCGAGCGGACCGGCAAGGTGCGGACCTTCTGGGACGTCTCGAAGTACCACACCCCCTGCGGCGCCAACGTGAACGTGTGGCCCTTCGCCTCGTGGTTCTTCCCCGCCCACCGCGAGTCCTCCCAGGACACCTCCCAGCCGCCCCGCTACTGGAGCAACAACATCGGCAACTTCCAGCAGATGTCCATCACCTTCGGCCACAAGGCCTGGCACGACGTCACGAGGAACAGCGAGTTCGCGCGCGTGACCACGTCGCTCAACCACTACCACCCCGACCCGGTCTACGTCCTGCGGACCTGCGGCCTGCCCAGCCCCATGCGCGGCCGCCGCTGGATGAACCTCACGATGTGGTGGTACCTCGACGGCTCGAGCGACGGCATCGGCGACCGGGTCTGCACGTTCCTGGTGAACGGCGTCGACGGCCCCCGGGACAGCACCACCACCTACGCCCGCTACACCTACAACCAGATAACCGGCTTCTCCTCGGGCTACGACATGATGTACAAGCACAACAACCACGACGACGGCGGCGGGCCCGTCCACCTGCGCCTGGGCGCCGCCTCGAGGATCGGCAACTTCCGGGAACAGCCGTACCGCGGGAACCACACCGCGGACAACACGGTCGACGAGGTGTACGTGTGGCAGAGGGAGGACGTGGCCTCCAAGACGGTCCTCTGGGACCGCGGGCGCTACTACAAGCCTGAGGACACCTCCGAGGGGAAGTTCACCTCCCAGGCGATCGCGTTCAACCCCAAGCCCACCCGCATCCTGCCGCCCCAGTCGACCGCCGCGTCCCCCCCGATGGGCGCCGGCGCCCCTCCGCCCCCCACGCCCGCGGGCACGACCTACGCCTACGAGCCGGTGGTCGTCCGCATCCTGGGCGTCTCCTGGACGTGGTACGGCGAGGAGACCCTCGGGGACACCACCAACATCCGGAAGTTCCGCCGGGCGCTGTACAACTGGAACAACCGGGCCTCCCTCAACGGAATCCCCGCGAACGACGTCATGCCCCGGATCGAGCTGTCGATCCAGGACGGCAGTACGACCTACGGGCCCTACGAGGACGACGGGTTCTCGTCGGTCCGGGCCGCGGACGGGACCACGCCCGTCATGAGCGATCCGAACGGGATGAAATACATCATGCACTTCCGCCTCATGCAGTCCTCCCCCGGGACGATCCTCCTGGCCACGCCCGTGGTGGACGACGTGACGATCTACTGGGACGAGGCCCGCACCCGCCTGCTGTCGTACACGTACGACAATCGGAGCTTCTAGCATGAACGCACGGATCCTCCTGGCGGCGGCGGCCGCGCTGGCGGCCGCCCTCCCGGCCTTTCCCCGGCAGGAAACGCCCAAGAAGGACGAGATGGAGCTGAAGTGCGCCGTCACCCCCGGCAAGGGCCGGCCCCAGCTCCGCCTGGAAGGCCAGGTCTCCACCCTCCCGGAGGGGACCCTGCTGAACCTGGAGCTCCTGCGGGTCGAGGAGCGGTCCGCCGACGGGAAGCTGTCGCCCGGCGGGTCGCTGTTCCACTCCGAGATCGTCCGGGTGGAACGCAAGAAGTTCCTCTACCTCAGCCCCGCCGGCAGTCCCCCCGGCTACTACCGCGCCTCCCTCCGCCTGCAGGAGGAGAGCCAGGTGGTCCGGCCCCTCAAGGCCCTCAAGGAGGCCGGCATCCTCATGCCTCAGCAGTGGATCTTCGACTACACCGCCTGGGGCGACGACCTGGCCGGCCGCCTGAGCCCCGCCCTGAGGGAGTTCGACGCGCTGGTCACCGATGCGCTGGCCCTGGTCGGGAAGTTCGCGGAGATCTCCGGCCAGCGGCCCCTCTGGGAGGCCAACGCCAAGACGCTGGACCGCGACGCCACCAAGCTGATGCAGGAAATCGAGCGGTCGGAGGCCAAGAAGCTCTACCCCGCCGCCTGCAACGACGTCACCTCCGCCGTGAACACCGTCCAGGGCAACGCCCGCTTCATCACGTTCCGGACCGACGGCATGTTCGACAAGATCGTCGACTACCACACCGGCGGGAAACCCGTCACCTTCCGGAACGAGGAGTTCAGCTGGGACGTCATGAAGAAGTACCTGAACGAGTCCTCCGAGGTCGCCGGGCGGGAGTTCGCCCTCTGGGCGGTCAAGGACACCCGGCGCGCCGGCGGCAAGGTGAGCGAAGCCCTGGTCAAGGCGATCAAGGACCAGGGCGGCCACGCGGGCGTGTCCCCCTACGTGAACCGGCTCCAGCAGGGGGACAAGCTCGACGAGCTGGAGAAGACGATCCGGGAGAAGAAGTAGCCCCTGAGGGCGGGCACGCATGAAAGCGGCTCTTTCCCTGCCGGCGGCGCTGGCCGTCCTCGGCGCCGCCCTCGCCCAGGATGCCCCGCAGGTCAAGTCCGTCTCCCCTCCCGGTCCCGGCGGCGCGGACCTCAAGGTCGAATGGAAGGCGCCCTTCCTCCCGGACGGCACGACCCTGGGCATCCAGCTCACGCGGATCGAGGAGCGCTTCAAGGGCGGGGCGCTGAAGGTCGAGGGGGTCTCCGCGGGCGGAGGGCAGGGATACGCCAAGGGGGGCGCGTTCGGCTGGAGCGGGCCGGTCGGCGGCCCCGGCTCCTTCCGCGCGGCCATCGAGCTCTCGGCGGACTACCAGGGGGCGCGGGCGCTCCAGGCCCTCAAGGACGGCAAGATCCCCATGCCCCAGAAGTGGACGTCCGAGTTCGACGCCTGGGGCGAGGACCTGGCCGGCCGTCTGGGCCCGGCCCTCGGGGACTTCGGCGCGCTGGCGGCCAAGGCCGACGCCCTGCTCAGGAAGTGCGCCGACGCCTCCGCGGACCGGCAGACCTGGAGGGCGAACCTCCAGGGGCTGGAGTCCGAGGTCCGCAGGCTGATGGAGGAGGTGGGCCAGTCCGAGGCGAAGAAGGTCTTCCCGGCCGCCTCCCTCCGCCTCTCCGCCGGGACCGACATCATCTTCGCGGCCACGCGGTGCATCCGCTTCGACGGCGGAGGGAAGCCGCGGGGATTCACCAACTTCGAGAATCCGCAGGACCCCATCCTGAAGTTCGAGGGCGAGGTCTTCGCCTGGGAGGGCCACCGGAAGCGGATCGAGGGGATGAAGGAGACGGCCGGCCGGGAGTTTGCGCTCTGGGCCCTCAAGGACCTCCGGCGCACCGCCGGCCGGCCGGGCGCGGCCCTCCTGGCCGCCCTCCGGAAGGACGCCCAGCACCCGGGCCTGGCCCCTTACGCCGAGAAGCTCCAGCGGGGGGACCCTCCCAAGGACCTCGAGGACTCGATCCGCGGCACGAAGAAGTAAATGAGATTTTGAGCGCCTGACAAAATGATCCGTTTCCACCACAAAGACACCAGGGACACCAAGCACCACAAAGATGCAATGTACTTATCATCCCCCCTGGCCCCCCAGGGGGGCGGGGGGGGGAAGCCCCCATCCAGGATTTCTTTGTGGGTCCTTTGTGGTCTTTGTGCCTTTGTGGTGAACATTGCTGGGGACACTCAATCCCTCAACCGGGGATGAAGGTTCTCCTCGAGCAGGATCCCGTTCCTCTCCAGGAGCGTCCCGGCCGCCAGGTCGAGCCTGTGGGACGAGAGGTTGTAGTCGATCAGGGCCTTGATCTCGTTCGTCTGCGCCTGCGCCAGGTCCTCCTGCACGTCCAGCACCCGGACCGTGGTCGAGAGCCCCTGGTCGCGCCGCGTCATCTCGCCCTCGAGCTCCTCCTGGGCCAGGAGGCGCGCGCGGCGGTTGGCCTCGACGCGCTTCTCGTCGGTCTTGACCGCCCGGACCGCCTCGCGGACCTCCACGAGGACCTGGTTGCGGAGGTTCCTCTCCTGGAGCCGCAGGCGGCGCCGCTCCAGCTCCGCGCGGTTGGCCGCCCCC
>CAYNDR010000242.1:0-10073 GCA_964395295.1 uncultured Planctomycetales bacterium | reverse complement strand
TCCTGGGGCCGCCCCCGTCGCCGCTCCGGCGGGGTTTTACTGTCTACTTCACTGTTGAGCCATTGGGCAATTGAGTCATTGAGACATTTCCCGGATCCCTCAGACCCCGGGGGTGCTGCAAAAGGCCTTCGAGGGATCTGCGGCATCTCTCCCCCCCCGGGGGGGGGGGGCATGGGGGTGACCCGCGATGGCTCAATCGCTCGATGATTCAATCCCGTGCCGGCTGTGGTAGGATGGAGCCATGGGCGAGCCCCACCACCACCCGGTGCCCTCCGAGAGCTCGGCCCGCCACGGCATCGCGCGCGAGGGGGAGCGCCGGCGGCTCCTCTGGGTGATCGTCCTCACCGCGGCCACGATGGCGGCGGAGTTCGCGGGGGGGATCCTCGCGGGGTCCCTGGCGCTCCTGGGGGATGCCGTCCACATGCTCACCCACCTCCTGGCGCTCTCGCTCTCCTACGGGGCGATCCTCCTGGCGCTGTGCCCGGCGCCCTCGGACAAGACCTACCGGTGGTGGCGGGCGGAGATCCTGGCCGGCTTCGTGAACGGCATCGCCCTCCTCCCGGCGGCCGGGTACGTCCTCTACGAGGCCTGGGCGCGCTGGAGCCACCCCGTGGAGATCAAGGTGGTCCCGATGCTCGGCGTGGGGGCGATCGGCCTGGCGGTGAACCTCGTCTCGGCGGCGCTCCTCCACCGCCACTCCCGGCACGACATCAACATCCGCGGGGCCTTCCTCCACATGCTGGCCGACACGGCCTCCTCCGTCGGCGTGATGGCCGCGGGGGCGCTGGTGGCCCTGACGGGATGGCGGCAGGCGGATCCGATCGCGGCCGCCCTCATCAGCGCGCTGATCCTCGTCTGGTGCGTCTCGCTCCTGCGCGAAACGGGGCGCATCCTCCTGGAGTCCGCCCCCCGCCACGTGGAGATCGGGAAGATCGGGGCCGACATGGGCGGCGTCGAGGGCGTGGCGGAGGTGCACGACCTCCACGTCTGGACGATCACCTCGCGCATGTACGCCCTGACGGCGCACGTCCGGCTCGAGGCGGACCTCAAGGTCTCCGAGGCCGAGGAGGTCGGCCGCCGCCTCCAGCGCCTCCTGGACGAGCGGTACGAGAGCAACCACGCCACCCTGCAGTTCGAGGTCACCGACGGGCAGGCGGCCTGCTGCGAGCACGGGCACCAGCCGCCGGGGCGCTGACGGAGGGGGGACTACTCGCCGAACTCCTCCTTGAAGACGCGCCGGTGGACGCGCTCGACGAGGGCGAGGGATTCCTTGAGGTACTTCACGATCTCCGCGCGGCCCCAGCCGGCGTTCTCGCCGACCTTCTCGAGGACCTCATCGAGGGTCTCCTTGCGGTACTGCATGCGCTTGCCGATCTTGAGCTTGCGGAAGTCGTAGCCCAGCCGGCGCGCGGTCTGGAAGATCCGGTCCTGGACGGGCTTCGAGGCGGCCGCGCCCGCCGTCTCCTTGAGGACGTTGAGGACGAGCCCGGCGTCGAGGCCGAGGTCCTCGGCGATCTGCCGGATCGTGATTTCACGCTTCTTCGCCGTCACGGCGCCATTATAGCTCCGCGGGATTCCCGTCCAACTGATTTCGTCGCCCGGAGGGAACGGAGGAGACAGAGAAATTAACACGGAGAGCGCAGAGCGCACAGAGGAAAGCCAGTATGCGTTAATCGAGAATGGATTTCCCCCCTTGCCCCCCGGGGGGAAGGGGACATCCCCCCTTAATCCTCGATTCTCCATTCTTGATTCACGGCGCGGCCACGGACTCCCCCGGGAAATGACGCAACCCCTTGGGATTAAGTTCTTCCCGCATGATGCCCGGAAATCTTCGCGGCGCGAGAAGATTCTTGTCGTTAGTAGGGCCCGGGATCCCGGGGGATTACCACATCAATGATTTCCCTGTGACCTCTGCGTACTCCGTGGTAAATCCTCTGTCTCCTCCGTTCCCTCCCGCTCACAGCCCGCCCAGCTCCGCGATCTTCTCGTCGAACTTCGCCTCGATCGCCGCCTGCGGGAGGGGCAGCCAGTCCGGCGTCTCGACCGCGCTCTTCCAGGAGGCCTCCGCCACGGTGAACTCCACGCGCACGCCGAATCCCGAGAGGCGCGCCACGTCCGCGTCCCCCTCCCGCCCCCACGTCTCGGTCATCCCCCGGAGCCCGCCCTCCCGGAGGCGGGCCAGCGCCGCCCTCAGGGCCTCCAGGAACCGGGCCCGGTCCCGGAAGGCCCCCTCGCGATGGAATGTCCCCTTCCCTACCCCGCCGAAAAAAAGGTGCCCATGCGGACCGAGACCACCCTCAGGCGGGCCTCGCACTTGGGGCACGCGATCACCTCGGGAGGCTCCCCGAGGTCCACGATCCCGAGCTTCTGGAGCCGCCTCTGCTCCGACTGGCTGGGGAGCGCGCCGGTCCGGAACCTCGCGCCGCATTTCGGGCAGGAGTTCTTGGCCGTGTTCGCCATCGCCTTCTCCCGGGTGCACCTTCGACGCTGCCTAGACGTCCAGGAACTTCACCTCCAGCGCGTGCTTCTCGATGAACTCGCGCCGCGGCTCGACCTCCTCGCCCATCAGGATCCCGAACATGCGCTCCGCCTGGACGGCGTCCTCGATCGTGACCCGCAGGACCGTCCGGCGGGCGGGGTCCATCGTCGTCTCCCAGAGCTGTTCGGCGTCCATCTCGCCCAGCCCCTTGAAGCGCGTCACGTCGACGCCCTTGCGCCCCGCCTGGCGGACCGCCTTGAGGACGTCCCTCAGCGTCCGCGCGGGGATCGCCTCCCCGTCGGCGGCCAGGCGGTACTTCGGCTTCCCGTCCACGTCCTCGGCGCGGAAGCACTCCGCCGGCGGGAACCCCAGGTCCAGGAGGTCGCGCACGGCCGCGGCCGCCTCGGCGGCCCCGTGGAACTCGTTCAGCAGGATCGCCGGCGCCGCCCCCTCCGGCGGCCCCTCGAAGTCGTCCGCGTAGGTCTCGATCTCCCGGCCCGCGCGGCGCTCCTCCCCCTCGATGAACTGGTCCAGCGCCTCCTGCGCGTAGAAGAAGTGCTCCCGGCCCTCCCACCGCGCGCGGTAGACCGGCAGGCGCCCGGCGCGCGCGTCGTAGTGCGTGAGGTAGCGCTCCATCGAGACGCCCCGCCGCTGGACCAGCGGGGTGGCGTCCTCGATCCGGAGGACCGCCTCCACGAGCCGGCGGAGCTCCGCGCCGGCGAGCCTCCGCCCCGGGGCCTCCAGCGCCGTCCCCTCCAGCCCCAGCTCCACCAGCGCCCGCGTCATGTCCTTCTCGTTGTGGACGTACTCCTCGCGCTTCCTGCGGACCACCCGGTAGAGCGGCGGCTGGGCGATGTGGACGTAGCCCCCCTCGATGAGCGGCCGCATGTGCCGGAAGAAGAAGGTCAGCAGGAGGGTCCGGATGTGGCTGCCGTCCACGTCGGCGTCGGTCATGATGATGACCTTGCCGTAGCGGAGGTTGGCGAGGTTGAACTCCCCCTCGCCGATCCCGGTGCCGATCGCGCTGATGAGGGTCCGGATCTCGTCGTGCTTGAGCATCCGGTCGATCCGCGCCTTCTCGACGTTGAGGATCTTGCCCTTGAGGGGCAGGACCGCCTGGAACGTCCGGTCCCGCCCCTGCTTGGCCGACCCGCCGGCCGAGTCGCCCTCGACGATGTAGAGCTCCGTGGTCCCGCGGTCGCGGGAGGAGCAGTCGGCCAGCTTCCCGGGCAGCTCTCCGGAGGTCAGGGCGCCCTTCCGCACGGTCTCCCGGGCGCGGCGGGCCGCCTCCCGGGCCTGCGCCTCGGCCAGCGCCTTGAGCACCACCGCCTTGCCGATCTCCGGGCGCTTCTCCAGGTAGTCCCTCAGCTCCTCGTTGACGACGTTGGTGACGACGCCCTCGATGTCGGTGTTGGTGAGCTTGACCTTCGTCTGCGACTCGAACTGGGGGTTGGGCAGGCGCACGCTCAGCACCGCCGTGAGGCCCGCGCGGTAGTCGTCCCCCGTGGGCGGGGCGTCCTTCTCCCGCAGGAGCTCGTGCTCGCGGGCGAACTGGTTGAGCGTCCGCGTGAGCCCGGCGCGGAAGCCGGAGAGGTGCGTCCCCCCGTCGTGCGTGTTGATGGAGTTGGCGAAGCAGAACTCCGTGGGGTCGTACCGGTCGTTCCACTGGAGCGCGCACTCCACCGCGACGGGGTCCATCTTCCGCTCGAACCAGATCACCTCCTCGTGGACGCGGCCCTTCCCCTTGTTGAGGTAGGCCACGAACTCGCGGATGCCCCCCTCGTACTTGAAGTCCTCGGTCCGGGTGGCCCGCTCGTCGGAGAGCTGGATGTGCACGCCCTCGTTGAGGAAGGCGAGCTCCCGCAGGCGCTTGGCGATCGTCTCGTAGACGAAGTTCGTGTCCTTGAAGATCTCCCGGTCGGGCCGGAAGAGGATCCGCGTCCCCCGCCGCACGGAGTCCCCGCGGCGCTCCACGGGCGTCGCCGGCGTGCCCCGCTCGTAGCGCTGGAAGTGCTCGCCCCCGTCGCGCCAGACGGTCGCCTCCATGGCCTCGGAGAGGGCGTTCACCGCCGAGACGCCCACGCCGTGGAGGCCGGCCGAGACGCTGTAGGACTTGTTGTCGAACTTGCCCCCCGCGTGGAGCGTGCAGAGGACCACCTCGAGGGCCGACTTGCCCTCCTCCTTGTGGAGGTCCACGGGGATGCCGCGCCCGTCGTCGGTCACGGAGACGGAGCCGTCGGCGTGGATCCGGACGGCGATCGAGCGGCAGAAGCCCGCCATCGCCTCGTCGATCGAGTTGTCCACCACCTCGAAGACCAGGTGGTGCAGGCCGCGGGGGCCGGTGTCGCCGATGAACATCCCGGGCCGCTGGCGGACGGCCTCCAGGCCCTCCAGGACCCGGATGTCCTTCGCGCCGTACTGGGCGGCCGGCCTGGGCTCCTCCGTCATGGCTGCCGTCTGCAAAAGAGGGATGCCGCCCTCGCCCGGGCGTACCCGCCGTTCCTGCCTATCCGCGGAGCACGCAGCGCAGGGCCGCGATGCGCCGCCCCGGGACCTCCGTCCGCAGGCGCGCCAGGATCGCCGGCGTGCGGAAGGACTCCACCTCCTGCCGCACCGCCGCGGACTCGAAGCCCACCGTCAGCTCGCCGTTCCGGATCCCCAGCGGGCGCGAGCGCCGCGCCAGCTCGGGCCCGGCCGCCCGGGCCCAGGCCTCGGCCAGCTCCGACAGGTCGCCCGGCCGGGGCACCGCCGGGGACTTCATCAGCCCGGCGATCAGGTCCCCGATCCGCCGCGCCCCGTTCTGCCGCTCCCCTCCCATGCCCCCTCCCCGAAAGAGCCGCCATTCTACACGATTTACAGGCTCACCGAAAGGGGCATCAGGACGTACTGGTAGTCCTTGCCCGCCCGGAAGACCCCCGCCGAGGCCTTGTCCTTGAGGTGCAGTTCCACGTTCTCGTCCGTCATCACCTTGAGGTAGTCGGCCACGTAGTCGGGATTGAAGATGATGTCCATCTCCTCGCCCTTGTAGTCGGCGGGGATCTCGACCTTGGCCTCGCCCACGTCCTGCGCGCGGGTGAAGAGGACCAGCCGCCCCTTCCCCAGGCTGAACTTGACCGCCCGGGCCTTGTCCGAGGCCATCAGCGCCGCCTTCCGCACCGCCGCGTGCAGGGCCTCGCGCCCCACCGAGAGCTTCTTGTCGGTGTCCGCGGGCACCACCGCCTCGTAGTCCGGGAACTGGCCCTCGATGATCCGCGACCAGATCATCGCCCGCGAGGTCTTCAGCTTGACCTGCGTCTCCTCCACGGAGAGCGCCACCTGCTCGTCCTCCTCGCGCAGGACCTTGTCCAGGAGGCTCAGGGTCTTCGTGGGGACGATGACCCGCACGTCCTTCTGCCCCTCCCCCTTGCCGGAGGAGCGGCTGCGGATGTAGGCCATGCGCTTGCCGTCGCTGGCCACCATCCGGATCTCCTTGCCCTTGACCTCGAGGAGCTGGCCGGTGAGGTAGTAGCGGACCACCTCCGTGGAGACCGCGAACTGGGTCTTGCGGATCATGGCCCCAAGGTCGGCCGTCTCGACCTTCACCGCGCCCTTGTCCTCGAAGGCCGGGACCGCGGGGAAGTCGGCGGGGTCGATGCCCACGACCTTGAAGGACGAGTCGGAGATCCGGCCGTGGGCGATGTGGCCGTCGGACTCGAGGGTGATCTCCGGGTCGCCGGCCTCGCGGAGGATGCCCGCCGTCCGGGCGGCCGGGAGCACCAGCGTCCCCTCCTCCTTGACCTCCGAGGCCGGGACGGAGTACTTCAGGCCGAACTCCATGTCGGTGCAGGCCAGCTCCAGGACGCCGCCCGCCTTGTCGCGGGAGGCGATGAGCCGGACGCACGTGATCGCGGGGATGGTGGTGCGCTGGGGCACGACCATCGAGGCCACCGAGAACGCGTCGTGGAGCTGGGCCCGGGAGCACTTGACTTTCATCGAAGGATCCTCGTTACGGGACACGGCGTTCCGTGCGGCAAGCCAGGCATGGAATCGGAGGCGATTATATCAAAGCGTCGAAACCAGTAAAGCTCTCCTTGACCGCTGGGACTTCCCCCTGGGGGGATGGGGGGGAATCCTCAATCGCTCAATGGCTCAGTGGATAAATCCTTGCTATGGGTCCTTGGGACCTCGCGAACGTCCCGGAGACCTCCATCGCCAGGACGTCCCCCCGGTCGGCGCGGAAGAAGGCGGCGGTGGCCTCCGAGCGGTGCCGCGTGAGGACCTCCGCGCGGCAGAGCGGCCCCTCCCGCCCGCAGACCCACGCCCAGGCCTTCCCCTTCTCGCGGTGGAGGTTCGAGACGACCCTGCACGTGCCGGGGAGGTCGGCGAGCGAGCGTCCCCCCCGGGTCACCACGGCGTACGAGTACTTCAGGGTCTCCTTGGCCAGGCCGAGCCGCTGGTCCACCTGGGCGACCTGGCCGGGGCGCGGCCAGGGGACGTCCTGGTGGCACCAGAGGTCGGCGTGCCCCAGCATCGGGCAGAGGCCGCGGCCCAGGCACGGGGCGGCCGCCCGGTATCCGGCGGCGGCCATCCGGTCGCGCCACTCCATGAGGCGGCGGGTGGCGTCCTTGAGCGCGGGCTCGAGGACCACGAGGTGGCCGGCTTCGGCCAAAAGCGGCTCCAGCGACGGCCGGGTCTCGGAGAAGACGTTGGCCGCGAGGATGAGGTCGAATTTCTCGCCGGCGGGCGGTCCGGGGAGGGCCCGGGGCTCGGCGCCGAGGAGGCGGCAGAAGAAGCGGGCGTCGTCGAGGGCCTCGTCGACCACGTCCACCAGGCACAGGTCGGCGGCGGGGCGGCGCCGGAGGAGGGGGATGGAGGCGGTGCCGGGGCCGCAGCCGAAGTCGAGCACGCGGGGGCGCTCCGGCAGGGGCGCGTAGGATTCCAGTTCGTCGAGGACGCGCGCGACCTTCGCGGCGTTGACGGGGAGGTAGTAGTGGACGTAGGCGCGCCGGAGGCGGCCGGCGGCGAGGTAGCCGGGCCGGAAGGGGAGGAGGCCGTTGAACATGGGGGAGAGCTCGCGGACGCCCTCGACGGTCTCCCCGACCGACCCGCCGCGCTCGCGGTGGTATTCGGCCAGGAGGTCCTTGAGGGGGGGCGCGGTCTCCCCGGGCTCGCGCGGGGGATTCAAGGGGAGTTCCCCTTCACTTTCTCGAGGAGGAGCCGCCCCACGGTGCCTTCGAGGGCCCAGGCCCCGTCCCGGTAGCGGTAGGTCTCGACGTAGCGGCCGCGCTGGGGGTCCTGGTCGCCGGACTTCGGGAAGGCGAAGCGGACGAGGTACTGGCCCACGAGGCCGAGGTCGTCGCGTCCGACCTGCATCTCGACCTGGAGCCCTTCCCTGAGGGAGACGGGGATCCTGAGCTGGTTTCCCAGGCGCTGGGCGAGGCGGTTGAGGGCCTCGCGCTCCTTCTCCGGCGCGCGCATCATCTCGGCGAACTCCCGGCCCACGTCCTTGACGAAGACCCACTTCCCGCCGCGCTCGGCGAACTCGGCGAAGACGCTGCGGCCGTCGGGGCCCAGGAGGATGTCGGCGACGGCGCCGTGGATCTGGACGTCGCGGACGGGGCCGAGGGACCGGGCGTGCTCCTGGACGGCGGCGCGAAGGCGGTCCTCCTCCGGGGGCCGGGCGAGGAGGAGGAGGGCGAGGAGCCCCCCGAGGAGGACGGCGGCGCCCGCCAGGACGGGGATCTTTTGCTTGAATGCCACGGAGGGGATTATATTAATGAAGGCGGACCCTGGCAACGCGCGGGCGTAATTCAGTGGTAGAATGCCACCTTCCCAAGGTGGACGTCGCCGGTTCGAATCCGGTCGCCCGCTCCAACGCCCTTGAGGCGCAAGGCCTTCAAGGCGCCCTGTGTGACGCGGGCGGGTGGACATCGGGCCGCGTGACGCCCGCGTAACGTAAACCTCACGCGTCAACCTTTGTGGTGTGTCACATTATGACACACCCCTCGCCAAAATGGATTGACCGGTTCTCCGCAGGAGAGAAGGCGTGCCACGAACCGAGACAAGACTAAGATGAATGAAGTCAGCGCGGTTCAGAGAGAGGACGGAATGCGGGATTTGTTCGCGCAATGCGGCGCACCCAGCCAGCGCAAGATCATCACGAGGTATTCGCCAGACGCGGCTGCGACCGTCTACCTGGGAGATCGCCTTGAACTGCTCGCCCAGATTCCGAAGGGCACCGCTCGGCTCGTGGTCACCTCGCCGCCGTACAACATCGGCAAGAAGTACGAGAGCGTAATGGAGCTTGGAAAGTACATCCGTGGCCAGGAGGAGACCATCGCCGCCAGCGCCGATGCCCTCGCGGAGGACGGCCACCTGTGCTGGCAGGTCGGCAATCACGTGAACAACAAGGGCGAGATATTCCCGCTCGACACGCTCCTCCATCCGATCGTCAAGAAGCTCGGCTTGCGAATGCGGAATCGCATCGTCTGGCACTTCGGCCACGGCCTGCACTGCACGCGGCGATTCTCCGGCCGGTACGAAGTTGTCGCGTGGTTCAGCAAGTCGGACGAGTACGTGTTCAACCTCGATCCGGTGCGCGTGCCGAACAAGTATCCTGGCAAGAAGCACTACAAGGGTCCAAAGGTTGGCCAGTACTCGTGCAACCCGCTGGGCAAGAACCCCAGCGACGTGTGGGAGATTCCCAACGTAAAAAACAACCATCCCGAGAAGACGACTCACCCCTGCCAGTTCCCAATCGAACTTATCGAGCGGCTCGTGCTCTCCTTGACGAATCCGGGCGACCTCGTGGTCGATCCCTGCATGGGCGTCGGCAGTGCGCTTTGTGCGGCGGTCTTGCACGGCCGTCGAGCCGCCGGAGCCGACACGTGCGAGGAATACGTCGAGACCGCCAAACGACGCCTGCACCAGGCATTGAACGGCACGCTCAAGCGGCGGCCGCTGGGCAAGCCGGTCTACGAACCCGGATCCAACTGCAAGATCGCTCGATTGCCCGAGGGGTTCACCCGCCGAAGCCCGAGCGAGGAACAGCGCCGACTCTGGACCGGAGTCGACGAATGAGCAGGTCTTGAAGAATGCAGGGAGGGCGAGGGCGAAGCGGGATTGAGCCACCTCCGGAACCGAAGTCCGTGACGCGGTTGTGACGCGATGCTCCTGTTGCCCCTTCCAGGACTGACTGCATACCGCCATGATCCGCGTGGCCCCCAAGACCTCGCCGGGGCCCCGCGGGACAGATAGGCCTGGCCAAACCGGGACGGATCGGGTATAATTCCCCCCGTTCGGGCATTCGACTCCGGCCGCCGCTGACCTTTCCCGTCCGCGCGTCCTGAAGGGAAACACCCGAGTTTATCCGCTCCTCCTTTTGGCGGCGTCCCATGAACCGATTCGAAGACCTCCCCCTCCTGGAACCCATCCTCCGCGCCGTGCGCGAGGAAGGCTACTCCCGCCCCACCCCCATCCAGCAGCAGGCCCTCTCCCACGTCCTCACGGGACGCGACCTCCTCGGCTGCGCCCAGACCGGCACCGGCAAGACCGCGGCGTTCGCCCTCCCCATCCTCCAGCGGCTCATGGGCGCGCCCGCGACGGCGCCGCGCCA
>CAYNDR010000241.1:469-10102 GCA_964395295.1 uncultured Planctomycetales bacterium | reverse complement strand
AGCTGTTCGGAGCTGTCGAAGCCGATGAACTTGACCTTGCCGGCCAGGCCGCCGGACTGGAGGACCGTGAGCATGCCGGCGGCGCTGGACTCGTTGGGGCAGAAGATGCCGTCGATGACGAGGCCGGAGGGGCCCTTGAAGCGCTGGAGCAGGTTCTCGCTGGTGGTGATGGCGCTGGCCGTGGTGGCGCCGGCGTACTGGTCGGCGCTCTCGATCTTCACGTCCTTGTGCTCCGCGATGGCGTCGAGGAAGCCCTTCTCCCGGTTGGTGGTGCTGGCGGAGCCTTCCTGGTAGCGGAGCATGACGGCCTTGCCCTTGCCGCCGAGGAGGCGGGCCATCTCCTCGCCGGCGAGCCGGCCGCCCTTGTAGTTGTCGGTGGCGACGAAGCTGGCGTACTTGTCGCCCTTGAGGTCGGAGTCGATGATGACGACGGGGATCTTGGCGCGCGCGGCGTCGTCCACGGGGCCCACCAAGGCGGCGTCGTCGAGCGGGGCCAGGACGATGCCCTTGACCTTGAGGTTCACGAAATTCTCGATGACCTTGATCTGGTCCTCGCGGTCGTCCTCCTTGAGGGGGCCCTTCCAGACGATCGGGACGCCGAACTCCTGGGAGGCCTTGACCGCGCCGGCGTGGACGGACTTCCAGAAGACGTGGGTGGTCCCCTTGGGGATGACGACGATGGTCTCCGCGTAGTCGGACTTGCCGCAGGCGGCGAGCGCCAGGGCGAGGACGCCGATCGTGAGCCGATGCATAACCCTTCCCTCTTTCGAAAGGCGAAGCGGGCTTATGATAGGACGAAAGGCGCCCCCGTGCAAACAGATCGTGGGGGCGTCCGGGGATTGCCGCCCCTCCCCGGGCCTGCTATGATGGCCTCCCCATGGAACCCGTCCTTCAGGTGGCGCTGGACTTCGTGGAGCTCTCCCGGGCGCTCAAGGCCGCCCGCGAGGCGGTCCGCGGCGGGGCCGAGTGGATCGAGGCCGGCACGCCGCTCATCAAGAGCGAGGGGCTCGAATCGATCCGCGCGCTCCGGAAGGAGTTCCCGAAGGCCTACCTCATCGCGGACCTCAAGACGCTCGACGCCGGCCGGGCCGAGTTCGAGGCGGCCTCCAAGGCCGGCGCCAACTGCGCCACCGTCTGCGTCACCGGAAGTGACGCCACGATGCTGGAGTGCGTCGAGGCGGGCCGGAACTACGGGATCGACGTCTGCGTGGACCTCCTGGCGCTCCGGGCCCACGAGGCGGTGGAGCTGTGCCGGAAGCTCGAGGAGTGGGGCGCCCACCACGTGTGCCTCCACCTCGCGATCGACGACCAGATGCGCGGCGGCCGGGTGACCACGGGGCTCCGGAAGCTCCGCCCCCAGGTCCGGATCCCGATCGCGGTGGCCGGGGGGATCGACAGCGAGACCGCCGCCGAGGCCGTCAAGTCCGGGGCGGACATCGTGATCGTGGGCGGGGCCATCACCAAGAGCCCGGACGCGGAGGCGGCCGCGCGCGCGGTCCTCCGGGCCATGCGGGAGGGCGTGGCGGTGGCCACGGCCCTCTTCAAGCGCGGGTCCACGGAGGAGGAGGTGCGGAAGATCCTCGAGAAGGTCTCGACCCCGAACGTCTCGGACGCCCTGCACCGGTCGGGGGACCTGCCCGGCATCCTCCCGGTCACGCCGGGCCGGAAGCTCGTGGGCCCCGCGGTCACGGTGCGCACCTGCCCCGGGGACTGGGCCAAGCCCGTGGAGGCGATCGACGCGGCGAAGCCGGGGGACGTGATCGTGGTGGACGCCTGCGGGCAGGGGCCGGCGATCTGGGGGGAGCTCGCCAGCGAGTCGTGCCTCCAGCGGAAGGTGGCCGGCGTCGTCATCGACGGCGCGATCCGCGACGTGGACACGATCCGCGCGATCGGGTTCCCCGCCTTCGCGCGCCTCATCACGCCCACGGCGGGGGAGCCCAAGGGATTCGGCGAGATCAACGTCGCGATCAAGGTGGGGGGGGTGGCCGTCTCCCCCGGCGACTGGATCGTGGGGGACGACTCGGGGGTGGTGCGGATCCCCCGGGCGCGGGCGGTGGAGGCGGCCAACCGGGCGATGGACGTCCTGGAGCACGAGAACCGCCTGCGGGAGGAGATCCGGCGCAAGGCCACGCTGGGGAGCGTGGCGGAGCTCCACCGCTGGGAGAAGCGGATCGTCGACGGCGACCTCCCCGGGGGGGCCGCCGAATCCCGATGAAATCCGCGGGGGAAGGCGTTAGAATAAGAAGAGCCCATGAACTGCGAGAAATGCCATAAGAACCACGCGACGTACCACCTGACGGCCATCGAGAAGGGCGTCAAGCGGGAGGCGCACCTCTGCGAGGAGTGCGCCCGCCAGGCCGGGGTGGGCTTCAAGTTCAACTTCACCATCGGGGACCTCCTGGGAGGGGGCGTCCCCGAGGAGAAGGTCCCCAAGGCCAACCAGGTCCGGTGCCCGGAGTGCGGGATCACCTACGCCGAGTTCAAGAGCAAGGGCCGCCTGGGGTGCGCCAACGACTACGAGGTCTTCCGCGGGGAGCTCCTCCGGCTCCTGGAGAAGGTCCACGGCGCCACGGGCCACGTGGGCAAGGCCCCGCAGACGGCGGACGTGCAGGTGCGCAAGGAGAACGAGCTCATCCGCCTGAAGCGGGACCTCGACTCGATGGTCAAGACCGAGAACTTCGAGAAGGCCGCGGAGCTCCGCGACCGCATCAAGACCCTGGAGACCGACCTCAACCGATGAACATCGAGGACCTCCTGGGCCATGCCGGGGAGTGGCTCAAGGGGACCGGGCCCGAGAGCGACGTGGTGGTCTCCAGCCGCGTGCGCCTGGCCCGGAACCTCCACCGCTTCCCCTTCCTCACCGCGGCGCCCCGCGCGGTGCGCTCCGAGGTCGAGCGGCACGTGAGGGCGCGCCTGGAGGACGGCAAGCTCCCCCGCCCGCTGACCTACTGGTCGGTGGAGGAACTCGCGCCCCTGGACCGGACGCTCCTGGTGGAGCGGCACCTGATCAGCCGCGAGCACGCCCAGGGGGAGGGGGACCGGGGGGTGGCCCTGGGGGCCGACGAGTCGGTGGCCATCATGGTCAACGAGGAGGACCACCTGCGGCTCCAGGCGCTCCGCTCGGGCCTCCAGCTCGACGAGGCCTACGAGGACCTCGACCGGCTGGACACGGCCCTGGAGGGGTCGCTGAACTTCGCCTTCAGCCCCCGCTTCGGCTACCTCACCGCCTGCCCCACCAACGTGGGGACCGGCCTGCGGATCTCGGTCATGATGCACCTCCCGGCGGTGGTGCTCGCCAAGCAGGTGGACAAGGTGCTCCAGTCGCTCCAGCGCCTGAGCTACACGGTGCGGGGGCTCTACGGCGAGGGCACGTCGCCGCTGGGGGACTTCTACCAGGTCTCCAACCAGGTCACCCTGGGGAAGTCCGAGCGCGACCTCATCTCCGAGATGAAGCGGGTGGTGCCGGAGGTCCTGAAGTTCGAGCGCCAGTGGCGCCGGAAGCTCCTGGAGGACGATCTGCGGCGGGTGGAGGACCGGGTGTGGCGCGCCTGGGGGATCCTCCGGAACGCCCGGCGCGTCAGCTCGGAGGAGGCCATCGAACTGCTCTCGGCCCTCCGGCTGGGCGCGGACCTGAAGCTCCTGGCGGGCCTCTCCCCCCGGACGATCAACGAGCTGTTCCTCTTCATCCAGCCGGCGCACCTGCAGAAGCTGGAGCGGCGGACCCTCGAGGCCGAGGAGCGCGACGCCGTCCGGGCGGACTTCATCCGCCGCAGGCTGGAAGGGCCCTAGCCCCCCGGGGCCGTCGGTCGCCCCAGGTAGGAAGTTCAAAAGCGCCTCCCGGTGAAATTGTAGCCTCCGGGGTGGGCCGGGGGGGGGAATCGCAAGGACGGATGGGCTCGTCAGGATTGCTCACGCGGTTTCGCGTGTACTGTCTTGGCGCCTTCCGTGGATCCAACCGCATCGCAGCCCCTTTTTTGAGCGTTTTTGCGCCACCCGGACTCGATGGACCGGCACACCGTCCCCCGTTTTCCCTTGCTGGTTTTTCGCATCGTTGGTAGGACTGGATAGAGTTCCAAGGAGTTCGATCCTGCAGGAGCAAGTGATCGGGAAGACGCCATGCCGAATCGGGACGCCATCAAGAACAGGTGGATCTACCACCCCAAGAGCCGCTGTCTGCGGTTCTATGACGAGGACGGCGACCAGTTGTACGAGGTTGCCCTCGAGGAATGCTCGAACAGCGCGGAGGTGTTGGATTGGATCGTCCAGGTACACGAGAAGACGTGGGCGACGCCGCCCGCGTTCCATGCCCTTGTAGAGGCATTTGACGACCTCCTCGACCTTCAGGCGAACTATTGCTCCTTCGGAGAGTCGAAGAAGGTGGTGCGCGAGTTGCTCGAACGCATGAACGTCGGCTGGCGCATCTACCCGCGACCGACGAAGGAACCCCAGAAAGGCGAGGGGCTGGGAATCGTACGGGCGTCTGAGTTGCCGGGCGATGACGAGGAGTGGTTCCGGGAATGCGACCGCATCTGTCGTGAGGTCTTCGGGAACGAAGGCGCATAGAACCGTCCGGGCGATCATATGAGGCGACTGACGAACGCGACGTTACGGTTCCTGAGTGTCCTGCCCTACAAGCTCGGCGAGATCAAGAGGATCGTCCGCCGCGTCCGCGCCGAGATGAAGCGGAAGTCGGACGTCCCTGCCGACGAACTCTTGCGGTCGGATGGCGTCGCCCGCAGGTCGATGGAGGAAGTCGTCCAACTCCTGGAGCTTCCGCCCGTCTTGGTCGCAATCGAGCGGGAGACCAAGACCGACCGTCCGTTCGAGTACCTCCCCCCCGAGCGGATGCCGTCCGTCATCGTCATCCATCCCGACGTGATCTATGGGATCCAAGACCCGGATCAACGCGCCGATCTCGTGAGGCGCGTGGTTTTCGAAGCGCTGCTCGCGCATCTGGCGGCGCATGATGCGGGCAAACTCAACTGGAAGAAGGTGGAGGAATTCTTCGGTTGGGCGGCAGTGCGGATTGGACTGAGGGAGAATAGCCATGTATGCCTCAGGCGTGATGGTCATCTTCGGGGAGATGTTCCGCGAGGTCGCCGAGAAGGAGACGCGGGTCATCACCACCTTCGACGACCCGAAGCTGGGAAGCGAGTCCTACGCCCTCGTGGATCTCTACTGCATCGCGCCCGACTGCGACTGCCGCCGGGTCATGATCAACGTCATCCGAGATCGTGACACGAAGCACCTCGCCACCATCAACTGGGCGTTCGATGGGGGAGATCCTGACCAGGGACCCTTCCTCGACCGGCTGAATGTCCAGAGCGAACTTTCCGACGCCCTCCTCAAGATGGTGAAGGAGACCGTCCTCCCCGACAAGAGGTACGTCGAGAGGCTCGAGCGACATTACCGGATGGTCAAGGAAGCGGTCGCCGACCCCAACAACGAAGTCCACAAGGTCCTCACGGACGTCACCCGCAAGGGCCCCGAGAACGTGAAGAAGGCGCGGACGAGGTTCGTAGGCGCGTCTACCGACGCGGAACTGGCGGACATCTGGAAGAAGGTTGGTCTCGATGTGCCCCGCGAACTGGTAGACCAGACGATCCGCAGGGGTCGGAGGATGGTTCCCTTCCTCGGAGCCTTCCTCACGGATCAGGATCTTTGGGAGGCGGATGGCGAGGAGTGTTGGGCTCCCGTCCATGCCCTTTTCCTCCTCCAGGCGATTCAAGATTCGTCCGCGACCTCCTATGTGGTCGATGCCCTTCATCGTGGGCTCGGAAGCGAATGGTTGGGCGAGTACGGCGATAACCTCATCCTCTCCCTGGGTCCGCAGGGGGTCGAACCGATATGGGCTGTTGCATCTGATCCGAATGCAGACGGTTCGGGGCGTTTCGCGGCAGTAAGCGGGCTGGGGGTGCTCGGGCTCGCCCATGAAGACCTTCGTCCGAATCTCATCTCGCGCTTCCGAGGGCTTGCGACGCTCATCCTCGACAAACCGGATCAGGACAACGAGGAAACCGATCCAGAGATTCTCGAGTGCCTCCTTGAGAATCTTGCCTGCCTCCACGATGAAGCGTCGAAGGCGCTGATCGACCGTGCCTATGAGGACACCCGCTTCGACCTTGACCTCTGGTACAAGGGGAACATTCTCGACTTTTACAGCGCCCCGTGTGAAAAGATCCTCTCCGATCTGCGGGTAGACCCTCTCCTGCATTTCGATCCTGAGGAACTCGGAAAGTTGAGGGGTCAGTACGAACCCGAGGACGATGAACCCGAGGAGGAAGAGTTCGTTCCCCGTCCCATCGTCACGCAAGAAGCCAAGGTCGGGCGGAACGACCCGTGCCCCTGCGGGAGCGGGAAGAAGTACAAGAAGTGCTGTCTGTCCAGTTGACTTCAGGATCTGATGCCGTGTGCGAACAGTGCAAGATCAAGAGGGTTTCGGGGGAGCCCCTTTCCCCTGAAGACGACCCCACCCCCTGCGAATGCCCGCCCGACGAGGAGGGCGAGGAGTGCCCGAACGACGCCGTCTACCTCGTGTCGGATTACTCCGTCGAGGACCATCTCTGCGAAGAGCACATGCGGAAAAAGTCTTCCAAGCTGGAAGAAGGGCTTGGAGATTTCCTGAGATCGGCGGGATTTCAGGCGGCGTCCGATTTCGCCCCGATCAAGAAACGGGCTGAATGCGACTACGTCTCTTCTGAGGACATGCTCAGCCCCGTTAAGGTTTCACCCTGTGGGAAGCCCGCTGCCTATGCAGAGTTGGTTCTCGAGAAGCTGGCGCTTTGCCCGAAGCACGCCAAGGAATGGGGGTACTCGCCCAAGCGAAGCTCGATCTGAAAGCACTTCGTAATGGCGGAACGGGATCGAGAACGTCGCCATAGAGGCGTAGGAAGTTCAAAAGCGCCTCCCGGTGAAATTGTAGCCTCCGGGGTGGGCGGGGGGGGGGAATCGCAAGGACGGATGGGTTTGTCAGGGTTGCTCACGCGGTTTCGCGAACGAGGTTCCCCCATCCCGGGAACCCCCTTCCCTGCCCTGGCGTGGTATAATTCCCGTCGGATGGATGGCCGTTTTGTAATTACTATACCTCGATTGCCCCTCCCCCCCGTCCCCGCGGAGGGTATAATGGCTTGGGAATAGAGTAGAATTAGGCCGCCGAATGTGTAGAGGGTAATTATTACGTACCAAACGAGGGTGGCCTCTCGCTCTATGAAACCTTTCGAGGCAACGGTCATGGTGCCGGTGACGTAGACACCTGCGCCAAGCATGAATACTCCCCCGACGATCTGGGCCACAAAACTGGTGATGAGACTAGTAAAGGTTGAAAGCAGGTTCTTGATGTCTTTGGAGAGGCCCGTTTCTTGGGATTTCCCGCAGTGGGGACACGATTTGGCGTCCCCCGAGATTTCCTTCTTGCAATCGGGACATATGACAATCATGAGGCAACTCCTCGTTATCTGTCTTGGTCCTTGCGCTCCTGAATTCCCTTTGCTTGTTGGCTGATCGTGAAGGGACACAGGTCGGAGTTGCACTTCTTGCATGTAAGCCTGACAGAGATGGTGAGCTTGACGCCCCTTCGGATGATGGGAAGCTCACGCATGTCGCCTGGAAGGTAGTTCTTGGCTTCCGTTTGCCGCCAGTCGATAACGTCGCCCACGAAAAGCCCCGCAACCTGGGCCGGGGAATTGTCGATGATCTTCGTAATCCGGGTTGCATCACCCCCCTTGAAACCATAGGCTTCACGTGCCTGATGGTCGAGCGGCTCCTGTTGCGCACCGATAGAAGGGCCATGGTCTTCAAAGAGGGTGGTCTGCATCAGGAGGACCTTGAATGATCTCTCGAAACTTGCGGCGCGGTCAGCGACGTTGCTGAGGGATTCCTTGATTGACTTATGGAGATTCAATGCAGCGACGAGTACTTGCTTGTTATTGGCGTCGATCTGATTCCTTACGTCCTTTGACATCTCCTCCTTGAGTATGGAGAGCTTGTCGTCCAATAATTTATCAATACGCTTTAGAAGCTCCTCGTTGCTGGGGATATGAGAGTCTTGAGGCGATGGGTGCGTTGAACCGCAAAGAAGTACCGTCGAGAGCAAACCACCTGTAGCGACAAAAGTAATATAACCAGGCAATGACCTCACGGGATGGCTCATGGTACGCAACCTCCAATTGCAGGGGGTGCGGCGAACACCACGCCTGACGTGGGAAAGAGCGAATGGCGACGTGCCCTACTTGCTAATGGACGGCACCCAGAAGAGGCACTTGTCGCCACATGTCTTGCAGGTGGTCTGAACGGGTATCCTTTTTTTCTCGCCCTTGCGAACGACCTCCAGCTCGATAACATCACCGGGGAGGTGGTTTAAAACGTAGTTTGCAAGAATAAGACCCTGAGGTGGGCCAAAAGCCTCAACCTTTCCGGGTATGTAGATTTTGGAAGATTTTAATGGTAAAGCATCAGCACGAAGAAGTACATCTCCTTCTTCAATCCCTGCGCGACCAGCAGGGCCATCAGGGCTGACAAGAGTGGCCTTCATCCCTTCACCTTCCGCAAGGCCGAATGTTTCAGATGTTTCCTTCTTCAGGAATTCATACTTGATTCCAAGGAAAGCGAAATGATCGCGGTTGACGTATCCCCCTCCAGAATCGGCACAGTAGTTGAGTAGCAACATGAGCTTGAGCTTCCTGATCTCGACCTCTAGCGCCTTGACTCTTGATTCCAGGTCTTGCGGTGCAGAGGCAGGCTCGGTCTTCTCGGCGCTCACGCCTACCATCGTCTTGCGTGCGGCGAGCCTCCAAAGATCGTTGTCTTCCGAGACTTCGATGACATCGGATGATTTCAGAAGGACGTTGCCGCCCTTTCTTGCGCCGTGGTTGCCGTCGATGTCAGCTCCTACAGGGTCGTTGTCTTCGAGCTTGCTAACGGGCATGCTGGGGCCGCGATAGTCGCACGTCCCCCAGCCCTCATCCTTTTTCTGGACGGGGCATTGGAAAATCTCTGCAAAGTCCTTGTCGATCAGAGGGGGCTGGGTTTTTGTCAGCTTGAGCCAAAAGGCCGTTCCCGTTTCAGCAGGCATGAGCTTCATTCTGCCGCCGAACTGGGACATGTAGATATTTTGTATCTTCCAAAGCTGGGAGAGATTGTTCGCACACATTTTAACCTTTTCCCGGTCCTGGGCGTGGTGCAGGGCGACGACCGCCAAGGGTGCGCAAACGAGGGGGACGATGATGCTGATGCAGAAGGTGACGGTGGAACGGGATTTCAACATAAGGCCACCTCCCTTGCGGCGTAACAGTCGGCAGATAGGCCCCCGCCGCCGTAGGGTTTTTCTGGAACGCGCAACGTTCGCAGCGAAAGGACCTAGCAGCGAAGGAAGCACAATTGCCTCCGCCGCCTTTCGCTGCGACGGATGGGCGGGAATCGCCCATGCCGTTTGGGCTTGCGGAAAGAACGTGGCGCGTTCTGCCGAGAGTATAGCACGTCACCATTCAAACCTGTACTGAAAAGTGTTCCTTTCGGTACGCCCGCTCCGTGTTTGGGGCGTGGCGCTGTTGCCCGACAGGAGCGTTTATGCGTGGGAGGTCAGGCGTAGGAAGTTCAAAAGCGCCTCCCGGTGAAATTGTAGCCTCCGGGGTGGGC
>CAYNDR010000241.1:0-369 GCA_964395295.1 uncultured Planctomycetales bacterium | reverse complement strand
GGGGGGGGGGGAAGATCCCGAACCGAGCAATGCAGGGAGAGGACGGCGAGAGCTGGGATCCATCGCACAGGAACCTCTCCGCGCCGGTGCGGGATGCCCTCCCGGACTGCCTGGAGCGCGCGCGGCGGGTGATCCGGGAGTGGCGCGGCGGCCTGACCCGCTACCGCCGGTTTCCGCGCCGGCGCCGCGCCAGCCACAGCAGCCCCAGCGGGGCCAGCAGGTCGAGGCCGAACGAGCCGCACCGGGCCCCGCCGCCGTCGTCGCCGCCGTCGGGGGCCGCGCCGAGGTCGATCCCCTCCTGCACCTCCCAGAGCGTCCGGCCGGAGGCGTCGAGGACGCCTTCGTCGGAGGCCCCGTCCCCGTCCGTGT
>CAYNDR010000240.1:8763-10134 GCA_964395295.1 uncultured Planctomycetales bacterium | reverse complement strand
CCCTGGAGTAAACGAGCCCCGGGCCGCGCACCGCGGTCTTCCGGATGTACTCCAGCGTCCCGTACCTGGCGATGAACTGCTGGACCTGGCTGTACTTGAGGTTCTCCTTTAACATCCCTCCGGGATTTATCCGGTAGAGGATGTAGAACAGGTGCTCCGCATAGCCGCCCACGAGGGTCCCGGTGAGGCAGATGGTCTTATTGCAGGCCGACGCGAGCATGCCCAAGGCATTGCCCTGGGCCGTTTCGCCGCCCTTCAACTCATGAACCTCATCGGCGATCAGGAGATCGAAGAATCCCTTGAGGTGGCGCTTGACGAACTCGGCGGGCGGGTAGCGCCGCACGCCGGCTCGGTCCGCCTCCCAGAGCGCCCCGCCGCACTTCGTGCAGAAGCGGGCCCTGGCCTCGAGATCCTCGACATCGAGCGGAGAGCGCGTCTTCGGGTCGATCAGGAACTCTCCGCAGTCGGGACAGGCGGGATAGGGTTTGACGTCGTACTTCTCATACCTTGGCGGTTTCTTGTAGGGGCGCCGCCGGAACCAGCACGCCGCCTTGCGGCGGTATCCCAGTTTCGCGCGGTCGCGGGCCACGATGTAATACTCGCGGCCCTTCGGCTTCCCCTTCATGTCCGCCAAAGGGAGGAGGTCGGACAACTTCCAGAGGATCCGGACGCTCGCGTCCGGGACGGTCACAGCGATCTCCCGCGCCCACTTCTCCAGGAGGTGGCCCGGACACATGATGAGCACCCGGTAGCGGTCCCCGAAAAGGACGTAGGGAACGCCCATGCCCATCAGGGTCTTGCCCACCCCGCATTCGCCCACGAGGAGCGCGAAGTTCTGCCGCCGGAGCGTCCGCGCGATCCCCATGATCGCGTCTCCCTGGGCCCGGAAGGGGGCCCGGCCGAACGTCCCGAGCCTGGCGTCCCAGGGATCGTGGGCGGGATCGAAGAGGGGCTGGAGTTCCGAATTCAGCCGCGCCGTGAGCTGCGGCACGAATCCGGCGATGTAGTCGTCTACGGATTGGATGTCGGCGATGGATATCGCCATCAGGCTCTCCCAAGAGGTCCCCGGACAACGGGGACGGTGTCGGTCAGAACTTGAGCGCCCCGCGCTTGACTCCCTCGCTCAGGATGCGATCCAGTTCTTCTTCGCTCGCCTGGATGGTGCATCCCGTGGCGCCCATTCCGCAGAGCGGGACCAGGAATCGCTTCGACTTCAGCGTCCCGCAGATCCACTCCGCCCATTCGGGCAGGGCCGGAAGGGCCATGGAGCGGCAGAGCCGGTCGAAGACCTTCCGGGGCTCACTGCCCAGGATGGCAAAACGGTCTTCTTCGGCCTCGAGGAGGCGGGGACCGATGTAGCAGCCGTGGATG
>CAYNDR010000240.1:0-8753 GCA_964395295.1 uncultured Planctomycetales bacterium | reverse complement strand
GATGACGCCCCCGCCCAGGGCCGCGGTGAGGATGCGGCCTCCGTCGCGGCTGTAAAACCGCCCGCGCGGGTAGCGGTCCACATGAATCTCGCGCCCCGTCGCGGCGGCCGCCAGAATCCCGCGGACCGCGCTGTGGGGGCCAAGGGCCGAGAGGAGCACGATCTGCCCGCCGTAGTCCTCGCTCCCTTCGAAGAGGAAGCGATCCGCGACGGCGCTCACATGGCATCCCTTCTCGAAGTCCTTGTAGTACGCGACGAGATAGGGTCGGGAATCGGTCATATCAGCTTCTTCAGCTCCCCGTTGGGGAGCATGACCTTGATCGTGACGCGGAAGGTTTCAAGCCGCTTCTGGACTTCCTGCTCGTTGCCTTCGGCGTCGGTTTCAATGTCGGTGGTCTCCATGATGTGCTTCACCGGCTTGCCCGCGACGATGTGACGGTCGCGGCCCTCGCCGACCACCCCATTGAGGCGGCCGGCGGCCAGGAGCAATCCCAGGTGGCCGACATGGAGCCGGGTGGGGGGCTGGGTGACCTCGGAAACGGCCTGCGGTTCCAGGAGGTCCTGGAGCCGAGGGATGAGGGGCGAGTCCTTGACGAGCTTCAATAACTCTTCGGGCTGGACCTCCCGTTCCCGGATCATGGCCCCGAGGGAATAGGGGATGTGGTAGCGGTCCTTGAGACCGCTCTTGAGCGGCGGAACGTCCTCGGTCCTGAACTTCATGAGGCGTTCGGCTTCGGCGGGCGCATCGAGCGGCCAGAGGTTCTTCCGACCGAGGACAACGATTTGACCGAAGTTCTCGAACTCGCCGTCTGGGAACCGATGGACCGTGATCTCCGAGAAGTTCGACGCAAGGAGTTCCGCGATCGGACGGGAGAGGCGCTTCTGCGGAATGAGGTAGACCAGGACCCCCGACGAGACGAGGCAATCCATCGTCCCGCGGAGGAAGATCAACTCCTTCCGCTCGCCCTCCTCGTCGTCGTAAGGGGGGTTGAGGAAGAGGAGCCCGAAGCCTTCCGGCGCGATGTCCACGTGGTCGAACGACCCGTGGACGACGTGTTCGAGGCGTTTCTTCGCCTCCTGGGCCCGGGCCGCGTCGAGCTCGATGCCGAAGGTCTCGGCATTCTTGCCCGTGGCGAGCGACTCCAAGGCCGTGCCCTCCCCGCAGCAGGGATCGAGGGCGCACGTCTTTTCGCCGTAGGCGGGGAACACAAGGAGGGGCTTGAGGAATTCCGCGACGCCCAGGGGCGTCGGATAGTAACCCATCTTGACCTGGCCGGCCAATCTCATGGATCGAGCCTCCGTCAGAACCAGGAAGCCAGGAGGGGCTCCCGGCCGTTCTCGGCGGCCTCAAGCACGAGCGCCAAGGCCTGCGGATAGCTCGCCATGTAGCCGTGGTGGTGGTGCCGGCGCTGGATCGCGTCCTTGACCGCACGGCGTGGATCGCAGCCATAGCAGCATGCGATCCATTCGCACCAGTTCTCGCGGCCACCATGGGCGTCGGACACGATCTGGGCCGCCAAGCTCGGGGTGGCGTACCCCAGGGACTCCGCGATGACGTGGGCCACCACCCGGGGATAGCGGCGCAGGACTTCGGTTCGGTTCATTGGGGGGACCTCGAAAGGGACGGGGCGGCCTCCCCGTGAGGAGAGGCCGCCCCAGTCTGGATCTGGATCAGGCGGCGGCGGGTTCAGCCTTCTTGACCAGGGACGAGATCGCCTCGGAGGCGGTCTTGATGTCCTTGATCCCGTTCAGGATCTCGCATACGGTCCTGGGCTCGATCTGGCGCTCCAGGAAGAGGTAGTTGACCTTCTTCCACTGGGGCCAGGTGGCGAACTCCTGGTCGTAGGAGAGCCCTTTCTTGAGTTCCTCGATCTTCCCGACGAAGTCGGTGGAGGCGAGGATATCGGGGGTGATCTCCTGGCCGCGCCGCCGGAGGAAGTACGTGTAGAGCATACGCTGCTTGTCCGACGGGGGCTTGGGCTCGCCGTCCTTCGGGACGAAGGGCGCGCGGTACCGGCCCCAGTGGTGGAAGCGGCGGGAGGGGGTGGGAGCCACGTTGGGCTTGACGGCAGCCGCGGGCTCGGGCTTTGGCGCCGCGATAGGCTTCTCCACCTTGGCGGGCGCCTGGGCTTTGCTCGGCGCAGGCACCTCGATCCGGCTCGGCGCAGGCTGTCCGCAGCACATGAGCACGCCCCGGGCCGACTGCCCGTCGTCCTTCTTGGACTCGATCCGAAGCCGGTCGCCCCAGAGCAGGAGCGTCACCGACTTCCCGATCGCGACGGCGTTGAAGACCTGCCGCAGGTTCTCGGAGGCGAAGGTCAGCGTCCTTCCCTCTTTCTCAGGGGCGGGCTGGCCGACGGCCATGGCCACGTTCCTGGATTCGGACTCGAAACGTATCCGGTCCGCGAAGAGGGTGAGCCGCACCGTCTTTCCGATCGCGGCGGCCTTCAGGACGTCCTTGACGTACTCCGAATCGCACGTGAGGGTTGCCGGATCGCCCTTGCCGCCCCACAGATTGGCCTTCCGGTAGTCGGGGAAGACGGCATCGAGGGGCTTGAAGGGTATCGGCGCCGCCTTCTTCCCGTCGCAGGGGATGAAGACCGGCTTGCCCTTGTCGAATCCCATCCGGACCTTGGCCTGGTCCCCCAGGTCCTTGGCGACCTCTTGGGCGACCTTGGCGGGCAGGATGAAGGGCTCCGATTCCTTGCCGTCCGCGGCCTCCGGGCCGCCCGGCGGCGCGGTCACTTCCACCAGCATCGAACCGTCCGATGCCGCGGTGACCTTGGCGCGTGGATCGACGTGCACGCCGGTGAAAGCCACCTTCGTGCCGTCGGTAGAGACGATCCGGTAGAGGTTCAGATTCTCTTTCGAGAGATGCATCGTTGGGCACCTGTAAGGGACGCCCCGCCCACTCCGCAGTGCGGAATGGGCGGGGCCGTCGCTGGTGAGCTACTGCTGGTTCCCGTTCCGGCGGGCGCGACCACGCGAGTCGCCGCCGCCGAGGTAGCCGATCGTCTGCGACGCCTCACGCTTGGTGAGGTCGCTGAACGACTTCTTGAAGCGGATCTGGGAGAGCTGATCCAGGTCGTCGGTCGCGAGCCCCGTCTCCTTGAGGAGGGACTCCACGTACCTGACCTGGTTGGGCGTGGCGGATTCGTCCGCCTTCGGCGGGGTCTCGCCGGAGGAGTCGCCGGGGCTGGCGCCCTCGGCCTGGGTCCCTTCGGCCGGCTCGTCGCCGCCCTCCGGGTTGCCCACGATCTCCCCGCAGACCTCGAAGGCGGCGATGTACGGCCTGCCGTCCTTCGGCGGCGTGAGCGCCAGATCGACTTCCTGGCCCACGATACCCCATCCGGGCCTGTCGCCCTCGAAGGAGTCGTCGTAGTTGTACCAGGTTCCGCCGACCTTGATGCCGCGCGGATTCACCTTCTCGACCACGCCCTTGACGGACTTCGGTCCCAACTTCACCGTGTTGGACATGCTTGTCCTTCCGAAAATCGCGGGAACCAGTCCCGCGAGCGTCTTGACGGAAAACCGCCTCGTGAGGATCGTGGCGACCGCAAACCACAGGATGCGGATCGCGCACCACAAGGGCCCGGTGATCCGTCGCCGTATGAGGATCGCCTGGCCGGGGTCCATGCGGGCACCCCTAGCAGGCGTTGCGGAGGGAATGGAGGGGGACGTACTTCGGCGGGACGTAGAAGCCCGTCAGCCACTTCGGGTTCACCATCGTGTCGATGGCCCCCGGGTGGCGCCGGCGCCTGGCGTAGTCCCAGCCGAACTTGGAGCGGACGGACGAGCCGGGCTTGATGCAGTTGCTCCAGAGCACGACGCCCGAGCGGTTGGTGGCGGCCTTGATGACGGCCCACCACTTGCCCCGGTCGGCGGCGAGGTGGACGTAGTCCTGCTCTTCGCCCTGGTAGTCGGCCACTCCCTGGAACAGCCGGTTGTACATCCCCGAAAGGAAGAAGTGGAGGTGTCGCCGGCTGGCCTTGAGCAATGCCGTGGAATGGACGTGGCGCATGGTTCGCTCCAGTCGGAATGCACCGTCCCCCTGTCGGCGGGGACGGTGGAATCGGGGAACCGAATCACACCGCCCCGGGACCCGACAGGATCCTGGAGCGAGAGACAGGGGCCGCCTTCTAGGCGACCTGGCGCTGGGCGTCCATCTCGACGGGGATGCGGAGGCCGAGGTCGACCTCGAGCTGGGCGAGTTCCCTGGAGGCCACGGCGAGCGCGTTTCGACCCTGGGTCTGCCACTGCACCAGGCGCAGGACCTGGAGGGCGTCTTCGCGGTTCGTCCGGTGGCGCATCAGCTTCGGGAAGGCCCGCTCGGCCATCTCGATGAGGGGCACGGCGACGTACAGCTCGTTCTTTCCGAACATGACGAGACTCCCGCCCATAAGGGCGATGTTTGGATGCACCGCCCCCCTGCTCCGGGGCGGTCGAAACGAACCACCCGCAGAGCAGTGCGGGAACGTGGAACGAGGGCCTACGCCGTGGTGATCGTGATGCCCAGAACTAGTTCATGCCCTGTACCCAGGGGAGATGCCATTCCGACTGGCGCACCATCGCGCCTCGCCAGCGACCTCCGAGCTGGAACATGAGATCCTGGGGATACCCGTGTCGCCACAGCGAATAGTGGGGAACCCAAAGGAGGAACATGCGATCTCCTGCGAAAAGAGGGCCGGTGTTCACGGCGAGGACGCTACGCGGCGGACTTCTCGGCCAGCTCGATGCCCATGGCCTTGGCGGCCATCTCGGCCAGCTCGCGCCGCTCCTCGGAGGTGAGCTTCTTGAGCTCCTCCAGCGTCAGCGGGCGGCCGCCGTCGGCCTCGAAGAACGCCTTGAGCGCCTGGACCGGGTTCAACTTCTCCATCGTCAGCTCCTGCCCATCAGGGCCATGCCTGGAAACACCGCCCCCCTGCCCGGGGGCGGTCGAAACAACCCACCCGCAGGGCAGTGCGGGAATTGATCACATGTCGGCGTCGGGTCCTTCCGTCACGCGCACGCCTTTTCGCTTCCGCCCCGGGAGGCAAACGACTCCGCGACCCGGCGGAAGAAGAGCAGGCGCCGATGGAAGTCCTCCGATGCGGCTACGTCGTGGTTCGCCTGGGCCAGGGCCTCCTCGATCGCGTCCAGGGCGAAGGCGGGGCTGATGACGACCGGCCCCCCTGCCGGGACGGCGACGTGGAGCTCGGCAAGCCGGTGCTCCAGGTAGGCGGAGTTCACCGGCAGGACCACGCTGCGCAGGTTGAGCTTGAGGGTGCCATGCTCGTCGCGCCTCAGGGTGAACCCGTCCCCGCCGTGCGGCTCCTGCTTGTCCTCGTCGAGGAAGAGCAGGGCCAGGTCGCGGCGTTCGCCTTCGACCTCGGCCTCGAGCCGCTCGCGGACCTTCTCGTCGGTCTCCCGGGCGAGGCGGGTGCGCAGATCGACGATGCGATCCACGCGGCGCGCGATCATGGATTCGCTTGGAGAGTTCATGGCTGCTCCCAAATAGGGTATTTCACGCGACACGCCGGAGGGTGGGATCGGCCAGCATCTGAAGTTCCAGGCGGTACCAATGAGCGGTCTCCCGGCTGCGTCGGGCGAACTCGGCAAGACCCATCGCCTCGTACTCCTCGGCTTGGCTTTCCCACTTCCGGATCTTCTCCTGGAGGACCTGCACCTTCGACTTCGCCGCCCCGGCGTACAACACGGCGTCGCGGGGCGGGCCGAAGAGGAGGCGCATCATGCGAACGAGGAACCTTCTCATGGCACATCGCGGATCGGACGACGGCCGCGGGGCCGGCGTCGTACAGGACATACGGCAAGGGTACTAACGGGAGTCGTCGGCACGTTCCTCCTCGCCCCGATCCAGTCGTGAGACTGGCTCGTGGGGGCAAACGGCACCGTCCCGGATGGGGACGATGCGGACAAACGATCTATCCGCAACGCCCCTCCGGATGTGTGAGGAGGAGCGGTCGACAAAGGGAAAGGGATCGGGGGTCCCGAAGGACCGCCTAAAAAGGGAAAAAGGGGAAAGGGATTGGGAAATTTTCAAGAGCCCGGTTTTCAAAGAGCCCGGTCGCCTCCTCCCCGCCCGAAGGCGGGGGGAGGTCGAGCCTACTGGGCCGGCGCCCCCCTGACGGGGGCGCGACCCGGCAGGCTCGGGTCATGCGGCACAGCGATCATCCTTGCTGTCGCCCTCCACCGATCCGATCCATTCCCAGACCACCCGTGCCTGGTCATCGAGCCCCGCCGCCTCGAGTTTCTTGAGGAGCACCCTGGCCTCCCGCAGGGGATTGAAGGGCCTCCCCGACTCGGGCAGCAAAACGGCCCGGGTGACCTTATCGACCACGATTTCGGCCTCGAAAGGGGATGGGAGAGCCTCCCGGTCGGCCGTCCCGGCACCGACGAACCGCCTGTGACGGGGGAACCGGACGATGTCGCCCGGGGTGCCCACGTTTCCGCCCAGGACCACCCACAGCCGGCCCCATGGATCGACCTTCTGGAGTTCCATCCAGTCCTTCCCCTCGCGCGCCATCCACCTTTCCTTCGCTTCCGCCATCGTTTTCTCCTTTCCTGCGTCTCTACCCCTAAAGGCACCTTCAACCCCGAAATCGGATGAGGAACGGGAAAAATAATTCGAAAAGGTGCCTTGACGCTGATGTGGCGCGAGGCAGGCGTCTATGAAATGTTGGATTTACGTCCTCGGCCGACAACCTTTTGCGACGAATCCGCCGGAGTCCTCCCCGCGATTCCCATCGTCAGCCCTCCGGCTCGGAGGACGACGGCGCTCAGGCCTCCGGCTCCTGCGATTCCAAATGGCGTTCGATCTCCCTGAGCCAAGCCAACTCCTGGGGATTGAAAGGCGCCTCGCCCCCGCGGGCGTGGGCTTTCAACGCTCGTCGGCAAGTATCGACCGACGCCGTTCCCGCTCGGATCTCGGCCGCCGCCCGGCGAAGAAGAATCCGCGCATGGAAATGTCGGATGAAAGTCGAATCGGGATCCAGGCGGAGGGCCTCCTCGATGTCAGCGTCCGCTGCGAGGAGATCGTCGAGCAGCGCGCCACCCTCCGCGCGGTCCGAGCGGAACATCTTCAGCACTGCCCGAAGGAAGAGCGCCTCGTTATTATCCGGCCCCGTAAAGATCACTTCATCCAGATCGGCGAGCGCGGCTTCAAGGAGGGCCTCGGGGGATTGGTCCGCCAATGTATTGCGCGACCAAAGCTCGAGACGAAGTTTCGCGCGATGATGCCGCGCGGACACGGCGGCCGGATCAATTTCAAGCGCCCGGTCGAGGTCTCGCATCGCCGCCAGGGCCGCGGAACGCATGTCGGCTCCGGCTTCCGTGCCGAGTTCCGCAAGCGCCGTGAACCTCGATGCCCGGACGATGCCAATCTCGCGGCATACCTCCGCGGAGTCCGGCGCGATCGACTGGGCCCGTTCGAGGTAAGTGAGGGCATCGTCGAGATGGCATAGGGTCCGACGAGACGAAAGCCCCTTCGCCCCCTCCCGAACCGCCTCGGCGCGCCCGAGGAGGGCGGATACGCACCCGGAATCCCGGCGAAGCACCGCGTCGAAGCTGGCGATGGCCCGGCGCCGCGCCGCCCTTGCCGACGGGCCCTCCAAGGCGCCGGCCATAAGGAGAAGCGTCTGCCCAAGAATGATACGGGCCGAGGGATCGCTCGTCTTCCGACGAATCGCCCGTTCCAGGATGCGGATTGCGCGCCGGTATGAGGCTACCGGATTCGCACCCCGCTTGACGAGGGCGTCCGCCCGGCATGCTTCCATCCTGGCGAGATCCTCATCGACGGGCTTGTCTCCGCGCTCCCGAGCCGCCTCCATATCAGCGACGGCCCGGTCATAAAATGGCATAGGATCGGCGCCCTGACTGACGGCCACATCGCCCAAGGCGCATGAGAGTTCGGCGCGTGCATGGAGCGCCTCCGGGTCGCCAGGCGCCACCGCCAAGAGGCGTTCCAGGTCTTCAGCCGCGCGCTTGGCCCAGGGACGGACATCCTCACCCACATGCGCCAGATGTCGGATGCCCGTGGACAGGGCCAAAGCCCGCTCCAGGAGCAATCCGGGAGGCGGGGGCTCGGCGGCAATTCCGCCAAGATCTCCGATGGCGCGCCGGAGGAAGGGGAGCGGATCCTCCCCGCGCCATTCCGCCTCGATACCCATCAGATGGCAGGCCCTGCCCCTCAGGCGAAGCGCTAAATCCACCTCCTGACCTGCCTGCATCGCCGCCGTCGCAAGCTGTTCCACGTGTCGAAGCACCGACCGCGGATCAACTCCCTGGATGCCGAGGGCAATCGCCCGCTCCAACTCCAGATTGGCTCGGACTAAGCGAGGGTCCTGATCGGGGGGGACGGCACACATAATCCCCAGTGTAAAAAGCTCCCCGAGGGGGACAAGCATTACACCGACACCCTGTAGGCCGGGAACTTTTTGATCTATTTTTTTCGTTCCTCATCCGATTTGGCCTCCCAAGGTGCGTTTAGGGGTAGAGGACCGATGAACCCAGGAGACCTTGATGGCGGCCGAACGGAAATACGAGATCCGGGGCTCGGAGCTGTACCTGAACGGGGAACGCCTCCCGGTATCCCCCCTGGTCGTCCGGGCCGTGATCCGGCGCCGGACCCGGGAAACGGGACCCCTCTCCCCCCGGGCCCCCCTCGATCCCGAGACGGCCAGCCGCATCCTGAAACTGGAAAGGACCGTCGCAATCACCCGTCTGGCAAACCTGCTGAGGAGGTCGGCATGAACCAGG
>CAYNDR010000239.1:0-10162 GCA_964395295.1 uncultured Planctomycetales bacterium | reverse complement strand
GTATCCCCGTAGTTGTAATAGGTCACGTTCCCCAGTGGATCCTTGACCCGGCTGAGCCTGCCCGCGCCGTCATGACCGAATAAATACGTGTTCCCGCACGGATCGGTCGTGGACGTCATCTTGTTATTCGCATCATAGGTGTAATACGTCACGACAGGATATCCCGGCGCGTGGCGTCGTCCGGTCTCCCTGGTTAGGTCGTAGCTGCCCAGATAGCCGTAGGTCTTTTTCGCCCCGTTTTCCGCCCGGGTTTCAGACAATAATGCAAATCTAGTGCCGTAGGAATCCATGCCCACCCACGTGTAGTTCGTGACGTTGCCGTTGGGCTCCGTCCTACTCGTCATTCGACCGGTGTAGTCATCGTATATATAATAGGTCGCATTCCCCAGCGGATCGACTTCCACCGTGTGCCGCGGCGTATAGCCGGTGGTGCTGTCCAACTCATAACTGGTTGTCCCGGTGGGCCGATCCACATAGGTCTTTTCGGTTATATTACTGACCGAATAGTTATAATAGGCGATCCGGCCCTCGGGCTCATCCACGCGCGTCAGATAGCCGGAGTTATAACTGAAATAGGTGGTATAGCCCTCCGAGTCCACTTCGCGGGCGATCTTATAGGTATAATCGCCGCTGACTGGATAATATTGGCGGGTGCAGCCGTTGGGATATATTATCTTGGTGAGATAGGCCTTCTCGCCCCCCACGTCTTGGTATTCGTAATAAATGGCGCGGCTGTCGGGGGGATTCGCCGGATCGTAGATATAGACCTTGGTGGCAGGGGCGACGTGGTACAGATCGATCGTCTCGTCCGCATATTCGAAATATACCGTCAAACCCCCGCCCCAACCCGCGATCTTCCTCAATAAGGCATGGTCGGGATTCTGGCTGCTTTCGCTATAGTGATAGGTCAATTCGTTACCGGCAGCATCATAGGCGCGATTCAGTCGCCCGAATATCTTGTCGTTCCTGCTTAGGCTGGTGCCCGCAAAATACTCATAGCTATCATGGTTGACCTGATCGTATTCGGTAAAATAGGTAGGCGTATAGGATGCCTGGTAGGGCACCTTGCCACCATGGTAATAAAATCCGCCCGGGGGTACACCGGAAAAATTATAGAGAAGCATTCCATTGTGCTTGACTCGCCTGAGATCGTAGCCCCCCATGGCAAATGTATTGACGATAGGAAGGAAAGAGAAAACACCGCCAAGACCGGCTGGAGCCCACCATATATTGGAACCTGAGGGGATGGGAACGGAATAGGTGACGCCCGCATAGGCTCCCGACAAACGCACCCAGGACAGGCTTAGGTATCCGCCGGACTTGAGCGGCAGCCTGATACAATCCGAAGCGGTCAGGTCCGTGGACCGGCCGTCCCTCCTCATGGTGCGGACTTGGGTCGTCGCCGTGCCCGCCATGGCGACGACGGGCGGGATGATGGAGCCTCCGCAGGGGGGCTCAATCATGTTGTTTTGCCAGCCCACGAGATTCTCCTGTTCAAATGGAGATCACGGTTCACTTGTCGACGACCATGCCCATCCCGCCCGGCGTGAATCGCATCGGGACCCCTCGAATCTGGGTCAGCCGAGAATCGAGGGGGGACCAGGACGTCTTCGACTTCAGCCCATAGGCTTGAAGGCCGCCACTCATGGAATCCATCACCCATGCCGTTCCATCGGCTCCGAAGGCCAGGGCAACGGGTCCCCGGTCGAAAAAGATTCCATGGGCCACCCTTATGACCCTGTGAAAGGCCCCGGCATCCTCGTCGATTCGCAGGACCCCGGAATGGATCGGATCGCATACGTACAGATAATCATCGGCATCCAGGGCAAGGGACGCCGGAAAGGCGGGGTGGTAATCATTGATCGACCCCCGCTCCGGAGCCTCATGGCGACGGACCCAGCGATCGGACATGGAGAGGGGGAATAGGCTCCGGAGGCCCTCGCGGGGATGATAACGACGGACGATCTGCGGTTGGCGTTCTATGAAGTAGAAGGTGCCGTCCGCCTTCTTGACGACGCCCGTGGGATCGTCCAGAGGCACGTTCAATGCCTCTTCGGGGGGGACGTATTCCCTGGGTGCTCGGATGGCGCACGGCCTGTTCTTGACCCTTCCCAGGATGAGTTCGAGCCTCCCGTCCGCATGGATCCGGTAGATCGTACGATCCTCGGAGAACGTGCAGACGAGGGAGCCTTCCTTCTCGCGGATCACGGTCGTGGGACAATAGAGGCGGGAGGGATCGTACATGGGATCGCTGTCCTTCGTCCGGGCCCGATGTCCATCGACGTCGCGAAGCTGGATCGTCTCCAGACGTCCCTTCCGCAGTCGGCATAGCCGGTATTTATCCGAAACGATCAGGGTCCTGTCCTTGTCGAAGGTCACCCCGTAGGGATCCACTAGGATCTGGGTGGGATCCCCGTCCTTGGGTTCACCGGCCACTATGTCGACATCGCCCGAATCCGGATCCCACCGCACCACCCGGTTCCTGGGCCGCTCCGGAAAATAGATCGCGTACCCGAATCCCACGTCAGGCCTCCCCGTTCTTTCCTTCGCCTTCCTCGTAGCTCTTGACCGCGTCCGCCAGCGCCAGCACCGCGAGGCTCAGGCAGATCTGCTTCGCCCTCGGCAACGGCCCCACCCGCTCCGCGAGCACCGGGCGGGTGATCCCCTCCGCCTCCTTCGTCCCCTTCCCCACCACCATCGCGCAGAGGGCCTTTCCGCAGTCGTGGCAGGCGGGGCAGAGGTACGTCTCGTACGTCGCCTCCCGGATGATCCCGTCCGCAATGACGAGATGAACGAGCATGAACGGCCCCTGACCCGGGGGATTCCCCCCGTGGCCGGTGACCTTCCTCAACCCCTCTATCATTTCCATGGGACTCATGGCCCTTGGCTTACGTCCGTGGCTTCATCGCTACACCAATCGTTCCTTTCGCCCTTCCCTCCATCGAGACCGCCGCCAGACCTGGAAGAGGGGCGCCCCCTCCCTCTCGCCGCGGGAATCGGTCCAGGACCCTCCGACGAGATCCTCCCCGACCGAAGGGGCCAGGATGATCGCATTCCTCCCCTCCGGGATTCCCATCAACCGCCTTGCTCCGCAACCGCAACTCTCCACGACTCCTTTCCGGGGATCGGGCTGCCACCGGTGCCTGTGACGGGCCTTCTTGCCTCTCCCCAACTCCATCCCGATCCGCTCGCTCCTACTTCCGGGCCTCCACGTAGACCGACAGGCATGGCAATACATCGTGGGTCTCCACCTGGATCCCCGGGTCTTGGCTCTCGCGGAACGGCATCACCCGGGGCTCCCGCAACCCCGCCTCCCTGAGGGCCCCCAGGAGCATCTCCGCGTCGTAGAGGACCCTGTGCCCCGGCAGGAGGAGCGCCGAGAGCTTTCCCAGCTGCGTCCCCGCTCGCGCGCAGCCCTCATTGATGGAGTCGTACTCGGAGAGCTCGTTGCGGTCGCATTTGCCGAGGAGGAGCCGGGAGTCGGGGCACGCTATTCTCAGGACCGCCCCGGGCTTGAGCGCCCGCCGACATTCACGGAGGAACTTGAGCCCCGCCTCGGCGTCCAGGTGCTCGAGGAAATGGGATGCATAGATGGCGTCGGCCCGGCTTTCCCTGCAATTGAATCCCTTCTCGAGGTCCGCGCAGGCGAACCGGTAGCTGTTCTTCGCCGCCCACGCCCCGAGATCCGCCTTGTCGATGTTGAGCCAGCCATGGTGGAACATCGTCATGAACGACCCGCAGTTGAACTTGACCCGGCCGTCCGCGGAGGGGAGGTCCTCCGGCCTCGCCTCGCCCACCTCGTGCTCTCCGAGGATCTCGTGCCGCGCGTCGCCACCGAACCGCTCCCGCCACCAGGCGGCGTCCCGCAGGAGGCAGTGGGTCCTGTCGAATCCGTCGTCCTGGAGCCCGAAATTGACGATGTGGAGGCCCCGCCGGCAGGTCCTCCTCATCTCGGCGATGACGCCGTCGATCTTCGACTCGGGGACGTGCTCGAGGACGTCGGCCGTGAGGCAGAGGTCGTATTTGCCGTCCTCCACCGGCCAGGGAGGCTCGGCGATGTCCGTTTGCGTGATCCCCGTGGTCGCCGCGGTCTTGAGGCAGTGATCGGATATTTCAAGCCCCACCGCCGGGATCCCCGCGTCCTGGATCCGCTTGAGGACGTACCCCCGGGCGCAGCCGAGATCAAGCACGCTCCCGGGCTTCCTCGCCAGGACCTCCCGGAAGATCCTCCAGTTTCGGGGGAAGTCCCGGTAGCCCTCGTCGTCGAGAGGACCACCGAGCTTGATCTCTTTTTCAGCTCGACGATCATGTCCGTGCGGCAGTTCGGATGAGGATAGGTCAGGATGTCCCGGAACCCCGCCTCCCCGAAGACCTTCTGCGCCATCGAGGGTGAGAGGCCGCAGGCGTGGGCGTTCGCCCGCCAGTCGTCCGCGTAGTTCTGGTCCCCGAAGACCATCGTGACGTCGTTCTCCTCGAGGGTCTCCTTGCGGGCGATCGAGCGAGCCTGCTCCTGGAGGTTCGCCGTGACGAGGAGCGCCCGGCCCCCCTCCCGGAGGATCCTATAGAGCTCCTTCGCGAAGTGTCCCACCTTCCTCCAGGATAGGTGCTCGAGGACATAGGAGGAATACGCCCCGTCGTAATCCGCGGTGTCGACCGGCCACTCGGCGTTCAGGTCCGCGACGATGTCGACCGTGGGGAGTCTCCGCATGTCGAGGTTGGGATGGAAGAGCGGCTTGTCCCCCCCGCCGACCTCGAGGACCGAGGCGCACCCCTCGAAGAAGGTGTGGTTCATCATGAAAGACCTTCCCAGACGTCCCGGTATCTCTTCTCGATCGAGGGCCAGATGTAGCCTTGGGCCCCCTCTCGCGCCCGCTCCCCCGCGGAGGCGCACTTGTCGGGGCTCTCTTTATATTCCAGGAGGGCCCGGGCGAGGGCATCGACGCCCCCCTCGCCTCCCGCCACCCGCGTCCCCGCTCCGGGGTGGTCCTCCAGGAAGTCGCACGCCCCCGCGCCGTCGCTCACGACGAGCGCCCGGCCCCTCATCGCGGCCTCGAGGACCTCGATCCCGAAGCCCTCCGTCACGCTCGGCTGGACGTAGACCGAGACCCGCCGGTAGAAGTCCTCCACGTCCTCGACGTACCCCATGAGCTCGACGTTCCGCCCCCCCCAGCGGCGCCAGAAGCCTTGGGCGACCTCCACGTTCGGCCCCGCGATGAGGAGCGTCGCGTCCGGGAAGTCGAGCCTCCTCCAGGCCATGAGGAGGTACCGGAGCCCCTTGTCGGGGCCCCCCGACCCGACGTAGCCCGCCGTGTACCGCTTCGGCAGCGGGGGGGCCCCCGCGGGGTCCACCCCGTGGGGGATGACGACCGGCGGGGCGCACCCGTAGGCCTCCATCACTTGCTTGCTGTGCATGGAGGGGCAGATGAGCACGTCCGCGCCCTTGTAGCCCCCGAGGTATTTCTCGAAGAGGGTGCCATCGCGCATGTGCTCGAAGGGGTAGTCGAACCCGGCCTTCCGGTGCTCCTCGATGCTCCTGTCTTTATCATGGGCCGCCGCCGTGTAGGTGACCCGGGCCCCCAGGCCCTTGAGGTAACCCACCGTCCGGGTGAAGCAGCCCGCGTAGAGGTGGCAGATCCGGGGCCTGCCCACCTCGGCGACCAGGCGCTCGGCGTAGGCGCGAAAGCGCTCGTCGTTGTCGAAGGGGTCCGAGCCCACGGGCACGATCCTCCCGTCCAGGACCTGCGTGGAACCCCCCAGGGTTTCGAGCGCCCCGACCTCGTGGCGCGTGACCACCCCGCCCCCGGAGGGGGAGCCGATCGTGTCCTGGGTCAGGTAGAAGTTCACCATCCTCCCTCCACCGCCTCCTTGAGGAGCTCCTCCCACCGCGAGATCATCCTCTCGACCGAGAACTGGAGGGCCCACTCGCGGCAGGCCTCGGGCTTGATCGACAAGACCGCGTCGGACTTGATCAGGTCCTCCACCTCTTCTTCAGAGTAGACCAGGAATCCCGTCTCCCCGTGCCTCACCGTCTCGCCCATGGCGCCGTTCCGGAACGCGAGGACGGGCATCCCGCAGGCTTGGGCCTCCACGGGGGCGAGGCCGAAGGGCTCCCGGAACCGGAGGTTCATGTGGAGGAGGGCCTTGTTGCGGGAGAACCATCCCACGCACTCCTGGCGGGTCTGGGGGCCCACGTAGCGGACCCCGTTCACCGATTCCTTCTTGAGCGCCTCTGCCAGACCGGGCTCGGCGGTGATCTTGTCGTCCCCCACGAGGTCGAGACCGAATCCGAGCCTATGGGCCATGCGTGCGGCGATGTCCGGCCCCTTGATCGAGGACATCCTGGAGAGGAAGAGATACCGATCGCCGCGCGACTTGACATGACCGTTCCGATAGAACTCCGGGTCGATCCCGTTGTAGCAGACCCTCGCCCGGCGGTCCCAGAGCTCCGCCACGTGCATCGCCTGGTCCTTGGAGATGGCCACTAGGCAGGGCTTCTCGACGGGCGGCGGCGTCTGGTACATCGTGTGCGCCGGGGCGTGGAGCACCCCCAGCACCGGGGCCTTGAGCTTTCCCTCCATCTTCAGGATGTAGGCCCACTTCTGCCAGGAGTTGTCGATGATCGCGTCGAAGCCGGGGAGCCTCTGCCAGTACCCCGAGTAGGCCTGTTGCTCGGGCTCCCCCAAGGTCGTCCCGTGGAGTTCGACCCCGGGTGGGGGCTTCGATCCGACCGGGGCCACGAGCAGGACCTCGTGTCCCCTCCTCGCCAGCCCCCCCGCCTGCTGATAGGCCAGCATCTCCAGGCCCGCGTACCCCGGAGGGGGGCACGGGATCACCGTCGTCGAGATGACGCAGATCTTCATGCGATCAGGAGCGGCTTCATCGAGCCGTCCACCGCGACGCGGGAAAGCCCCCCGTGGACGCACTGGACGCGGGTGTCCACGTAGACGTTGAATCCCATGTTCTTGGCCTTGCGGCAAAATGTGAAGTCCTCGCTCGTGCGCTCTTCCTGGGGCACATCGGCGTGGTCGCACATCCACTCAAACCAGGGAGGAGACATCTTCGCCAGGACCCTCCGGTGGAGGAGGAGGCACCCCGCGCCGACGTAGTCGACGGGAATGATCTGTCCGTACTGCCACTGGGGGAGCCAGGTGTTGCCCTGGGGGGTGCGGAGGATGGCGACTGGGGCGATGGGCTCGATTCTCCGGTAGTAGAGGCCCGAGATGATGTCGAGGCGGTTGGATTTCAATATCTCATAGGCGTTGGGGGGGACCTGGACGTCGTCGTCGACGAAGTAGAGGTACTCGAAGCCGTTCTGGAGCATGGCCTGGCAGGCACTGTTGCGGGCGTGGTCGAAGGGCATCCCGGCCGGATAGATGATCCCGTGCCCCGGCGGAAGCTGCATCTCGCGATGCGATTTCGCCCACGCGGTCGTCGTCAGCTCCCGCGTGAGGATGGCGACGAGGACCTCGTTACGGGGAAGTTCCCAGGCTCCGGGCATGTTATATCACCATGGTTATGTTCACGCTATCGGCCAGTAACATAAGAATTTCTTCCTTATCGGCCGCCGTAAGCTTCCCGGACTCCTTTTTCTTCCGTAGCTCTTGTAGCCTAATCCTCCTACTAATAACTGCGTCATTATGTGCCTTCATCTTCCCGGCTATCGCCTCGTTTTCTGCTTTGCGCTTGCCCTTTGCTTCAAGCAATGCTCGTTCTACTTCCCTGCCATCAGAGCCAAGAGCCACAAACCATATTGAGCCGTCATCATCGGTCTCTTCCCAGACACTGGCATACGGGATGCTACTCATTACGGGATGCGGGCCGGCCCACCGTATTCTTTTCATAGCCTCTCCTTTGCCATTAGTGCCTTACTCTATAGAGACATATATCCGACGCTCCAATGCCACTAGCCACATCCGCATCGATTCCTATACTTGTTATCCCAGAATAATAGTTGTATTGGCCCGCATCGGTAAACGCGTAAGTCTGGTAGCCAACAATATTCCTATAGCCATCAGCAAATATTCCTCTGAACTGACCAGATACAGGCGGTCTCTTGGCTTGTATAAAACAGCGAAAGGCTGCCCAGTGATTATAGTTACCCTCGGCTTGAAATAACATATAGCCATTTAAGATCTGCCAGCATTGCCAGATCCCTGCTCCCCACGTGGAACTTTCCGATCTGAGTCCAGAAGCCCAGCCATTTATCTTGAGTCTATATGTGCAAGTGCCGGTGTTCCCCTGTCGCTTGATGTTCCCGACAAGGACATATTGGTTATCCATATCCCCGCTGAGATTATTGAACGTAACGCTGGCAACGGGAGTAGAAATGATCTTGCGCTCTATTAACTCCCACGTCGCTATCCCAGATGCAATATGCGGCCATCCAATCTGGTCCGAGGCGATACTCCCGGATCTTACGGCACCAGGAGCAAGATGATACTGCCCGATATGACCGGAAGCTAAGGACCCAGAAACGACGGCGGCATTCCCAATTTGGCCAGACTGCACCGCCCCTGATGATAGCAATGAATTGCTCTTCGCCCCGCACCGCCACCGCTGGGTCGTCGCGTCGTAGACGAGGTCCACCCGCTCGTTGGGGGCAAGCGTGATCGATCCCCCCGTCCCTGTCAGGATCCGGTTGGCGGCCGTACCCGAGGCGCTCTCGTTCGCCAAGACGATGCTGTTTGATCCCACGTTAGCGAGGATATGGTGCTTCCCATCGGCCCCGCTGGCGATGCTCGTGATCGTGCGGCTGGCGTCGGAGGAGAGCCGCTGAAAGATGTACGCGGGACTCCCCCCCGAAAAGGTGTAGTTGTTCTGGTCCGCGGAGATCTGCGGCGGGGCCGAGGCGATGGTGGTGAGGCCCTCCCCTTGCGTGCAGGCCTTTTCGATGTCCGTCCAGTTCTGGTTGATCTCCCCCGCCCAATCCGTGTCCCCTGCCGAAGGTTTGCTCAGGTTCATCGTCCGCCTCCCATCCCTAGTTCCTTCCAATGCCCTTCAGACCGCCCGATTTCCGTTCTCGCCTCGACCCCTGGAGTCATCCCGGGGCAAGCAAGATGAGAACTCAATCCCGGCGGTGTGGGAATAATGCCTTCCCTTGGGAGGCTCGGTGTGCACAAAAAGTGTACCCCGGGAACCGTCCTTGTCAACATCTTTCGCAATTCAAAATTATCTGACAGGTCCCCAGTGTTCGTGAAGCAGGGTTGAGGGGACGGGAGAATCGTAGGGGGAACTGGGGAAAGGGGAAACCCGGACAGGCGGGGGCTGGAGTATCCCTGAAGCGTGATGCATGGGCTCAGGAACTCCGGCGATCAGGACCTGCTTGAGATTGTAGACGTCCGTGGCCAGATACCACGTGTCGTCATCCGAATCGTTCGCCTTTCCCCCCGGCAGCCGGCGAATCGCCATCTGGACCTGCACGGGGGCATCCTGAATGAGGGGAATATCGTGGAAGAAGCGGTCTTCCCCGGAGGCCACGGGGATCTCCCCCAGGGCCTTCCACTGCCCCTCCAGAAGGACCTTGTGGTGACGGGGCTGGCGGAGGACCCAGTGGACTTCCAGAGCCTCCAGTTCCTTCACCAAATCGCTCTTGGCAAACCCCCGGTCCGCCAGGATCACGATATGGTGCCGAACCGCTTCGGGAAGGGCCGGGAGGAAGGACCGAAGCATCTCCTGTTCGACCAGGGTCATGCTCCCTTCCGAGAAGGCCTTTTCCAGGACCCAGCATCCCAGGGGGAGGGCTCGGCCATGATAAGGGATCGACAGCCAGAGTCCCAGGAAGTCTCCCAGGTCCGTCCAGTCCCACGCCAGGGCGATCATCCGTTGAGGGTGGGCATGATGGATCGTCTCCAGGATCCGGCGCCCGTACTCGATGAAGGCCTGATGCACCTCGAACTGGCTCTGGCAGAGGAACCGGGACATCCGCTTGACCTTCTCCTGGAGGCTGCCGGGAAGATCCACCAGTTGGCGTCCCATCTGGCTCAGCCAGGGTCCTCCGGCGGCCAGGAAGGCGCTCACCATCATGATCAGCGTCCGAGTGGGCTGTCCGTGGAGGTGGGGAAGTTTCTGGTGGATGTGATACACTACCCTCAGCGCGAGGGCGCGCACGTACTTCGACACCATTTTCTGCCCCCTCTCTTCTCCAAGCAAACTCGGAGAGGGG
>CAYNDR010000238.1:1209-10164 GCA_964395295.1 uncultured Planctomycetales bacterium | reverse complement strand
ACTCCTTGATTCTCGATTCTCCATTCTTGATTCCCAGATGCCCCTGAACGCTTACACAAATGGTTTCCGTTCGGGGGTATCAAGAATGAAGAATAGAGGGTTCGTCCCCCCCCCCCCAGGCCCCCCCGGGGGGCTATGAGGGGAATCCATTCTCGATTCTGATCCGACCCCCCATGCAACCAACGAAGACTGCCGAAATATCGGGCCCTAGCTTGAAAGGAGCCGGCGGAGGATCGCCTCGGCCAGGCGCGGATCGGCGCGGCCCTTCGTCTGCTTCATCACGCCGCCGAGGAGCGCCTTGAGCGCGGCCTCCTTGCCCCCCTTGAAGTCGGCGGCCGCCTTGGGGTTGGCCTCGACCGCCGCCCGGGCCGCCGCCTCGATCGCGGAGGCGTCGCCCACCTTGGCCAGCCCCTTCTCGCGGACGATCTCCCCCGCCGCGCGCCCGCTCGCGGCCATCTCCGTGAAGACCTCCTTGGCGCTGGACCCCGTGAGCGTGCCCGCCTCCACGAGGCCGATCAGCTCCGCCAGCCCCCGGGGGGTGACCTTCGCCTCCGCCAGCGCGAGCTTGCGCTCGTTGAGGACCTTGTTGAGGTCGTTCACGATCCAGTTGGCCGCCGGCTTGGGCCTGCCGGAGAGCTTCGCGGTCTCCTCGAAGAAGTCCGCCATCGCCCGGTCCGCGGCCAGGACCTTCGCGTCGGCGTCGCCCAGGCCGTACTCCCGCAGGAGGCGCGCGCGCTTCGCGGCGGGGAGCTCCGGGATGCCCGCCCTCACCCGGTCGATCCACTCCCGGCCGACCCGGACCGGCGGGAGGTCGGGATCGGGGAAATAGCGGTAGTCGTGGGCCTCCTCCTTCGAGCGCATGGGCCGCGTGACCCCCTTCGCGGCGTCCCAGAGCCTCGTCTCCTGGACGATCCGCTCGCCGGACTCCAGCGCGCGGACCTGGCGCCGGTACTCGTAGTCGATCGCGGCCCTGGCGAACCGGAAGGAGTTCACGTTCTTGATCTCGGTCTTGACGCCCAGCTTCTCCTCGCCGCGGGGCCGGATGGAGAGGTTGACGTCGCAGCGGAGCTCCCCCTTCTCCATGTCGCAGTCGGAGACCCCGGCGTACTGGAGGACCGACTTGAGGGACGTCATGTACTGGTGGGCCTCTTCGGCCGACCGCAGGTCCGGCCGGGTCACGACCTCCGCCAGCGGCACGCCGGTGCGGTTCAGGTCCACGAAGCTCCGGCCGCCGTCCTCCTCGTGGATCAGCTTCCCCGCGTCCTCCTCCAGGTGGACGCGGACGATCCCGATCTTCCGGCCGCCCTCGATCTCCAGCCAGCCGTCGCGGGAGAAGGGGAGGTCGTACTGCGAGATCTGGTAGTTCTTCGGGAGGTCGGGGTAGTAGTAGTTCTTGCGGTCGAACTTGGTGAAGGGGGCGATCTCGCAGTTGAGCGCCAGGGCCGCCCGGAGCCCCAGCTCGAAGGCGCCGCGGTTGAGGACCGGCAGGACGCCGGGCTGGCCCAGGCACACGGGGCAGACCAGCGTGTTCGGGGGCGCCCCGAACCGCACGGGACAGCCGCAGAAGAGCTTGGTCCGCGTCCTGAGCTGGACGTGCGTCTCGATCCCGGCGACCAGTTCGTAGTCCATCGGCTACTTGGGAAGGCCCTTGAGTATACTATCGGCCGCGTCGCCGATCACGGGTCGGATGAGGTCGTCCGCCTCGTCGCGCGAGCCGCCGAGGATCTCGGGGGACCGCTTCAGGCGCTCCAGCTCGCGGCGGGCGTCCTCCGGGTCGAGCCCCTCGACGCGCCGGCGCAGGCAGGCGACGACCGTCCCGTGCGCCTCGAAGAGCCTGGCCCGGCGCTTGAGCGCCCGGGCCAGGGAGCGGGGCGGCAGTTCCAGGCGCCCCGTGCCCCACTTCTCCGCCGCGGCCAGGCCGTGGAGGCGCAGGGCCTCGCGGTAATGGCCCAGGGCCTCGCCGCCCTCGCCCCGCAGGTCCAGGAGCCGCGCCATCGCGAAGGAGTTCAGGGCCAGGGTCGGGTAGAGCCGCAGGGCCCGGCGCTGGTGCTCCACGGCCGAGTCGAGATGGCTCGCCGCCAGGGCCGCGAACGGGTCGCGCCTCGACGGGAGGCCGGCCGCCCACTCGATGTAGAACCGCCGGAATTCGCGGAGGCACTCCACCTTCGCGCGGTGGAATCCCACGTCGCGCGGGCGGAGGCGGAGGGCGTCGTCGATCGCCAGGAGGACGACGTGTTCCTTCTCCTGGAGCTCCCGTAGGCGCTCCTCGCCGGCCGGCCGGCCCCGGCGCAGGAGGTCCCAGTAGTGGAACTGGGCCCTCGCGTAGAGGAGGTACCCTTCCGGATCGAGCGGGTTCTCCTCCCGGGCCGTCTCCGACAGCCGCAGGGCGTCGTCCAGGGACCGGTCCTTCAGGGGCCTCCTCTCGAACCGGCCCAGGGCGGCGGAGGCGCCCTCGATCGCGGCGTCCGCGGCGATCAGGCGCGGGGCCGCGACGAGCGCCAGCGGGAGGGAGACCAGGACGAGGGTCCCCGCGGCGGCCGCGCACGCCGGCGCCGGGAGCCGGACCTCGGCCCGCGGCCCGCGGAGGACGGCGGCGAGCGCCAGCGCGAAGAAGAGGGTCATCGCCACGCCCCGGTCGCCGAGGTCGAAGTCCACGGCCATGTGGGCCAGGAGCGCCGCGAGGCCGGCCGCCAGGCCGATGCGCGTGAAGGGAAGCGGCCCCGCGGGCGGCCGCCAGAAGAAGAAGTGGGCCAGCCAGGCGGCGCCCGCCACGAAGGCCGTCAGGAGGGGGAGCGTGTCCGCGACGAGGGAGGCCATCAGGAAGGCCGCGGCCCCCGCAACGGCAACCTGCCCCGAAGGGGGATCGTCCCCTCCGGCGGGGGCGGCCTCCTCGCGCGCCAGCGCCGGGCGGAGCCCGAGGGCCAGGACCGCCAGGAACGCGAGGAGCCCCGCGAGGCCCGTTTCCGCGGGGATCTGGAGGTAGTCGTTGTGGGCCTTCCGCGTCTCCTGCGGCGTCTCGGGCTTGTGCTCGGGATAGCAGTCCTGGTACTGGTCCAGCCCCACGCCGAGGACGGGCGCGGTCTTGAAGATGCGGACCGCGGCCGTCCAGTAGGCCTGCCGGTTCCGCAGGGACGGGCTCCGCTCGGCCAGGCGGGGGAGCGCCGCCGCGATCGCGGCGGCCCCGAGGAGGGCGGCGGCCAGTCCCGCCGCCACGGCCCAGGAGCGGCCGCGCCGGCGCGTGGCCCAGCGCGCCGCGAACGCCGCGGCCCCGATCCCCAGCGCCGCCCACGCGCCCGTGGAGCCGGTCAGGACCATCGCGACGGCGGCGATCCCGGCCGCCGCGGCGAGCGGCCAGAGCGCGCGGGCCCCCGCGGCGCGGGCGTCCAGGAGCGATCCGGCCAGGAAGGGCAGGGCGAGCGCCAGGAAACCGCCGAAGGTGTTCGGGTAGAAGAAGGTCGCCATCACCTCCCGGGCCTCGAGGCGGCGCGACACGTCGATCTGGAGCCCGGGATACTCGGCCCGCGTTTGCGGGAAGATGACGAGGTATTGGAAGAGGGCGCAGACCCCGAGGGCGAAGGCCGTGGAGGAGAGGAGGCGCAGGAGCGTCGCCCGCCCGAGGGAATTGACGATCAGCACGAACATCAGGGCGCAGGCCAGGAAGCCCATCGCCTGGTCGATCGCCGCGAGCTTGCAGGATGCCCGCAGGACCGAGACGAGGGCCGCGATGACGAAGGCCAGCAGGCCGAACTCGACTCCCGTGAACCGCCAGGCGGCTCCCCCTTCGAGCGCGCGGGCGGCGAACCACGCGGCCAGCGCGACCCAGACGAGCAGGTCGACGACGAGGTTGGCGCCCGCCCCCGTCTCCCCGGCCGCCAGCCACCGCAGGACGATCGCCGCGGCCGCCACGAGGGGCGCCAGGCGGCCCAGGAGCCTACGGGCCACGGCGTTCGCGGGCACGGCCGGCGGCCTCCAGGAGGGTGATGATCCCGAACGTGAGCAGGAGCTGGGCGAGGACGATCAGGGCGCCCGACGACTCCCGGACGTGGTAGAGCAGGATCGCCGAGAGCGCCGTGCAGAGCGTCAGCGCGTAGACCGTGAGCACCGCCAGGCGCGGGGACATGCCCAGCGCCGAGTAGAACGTGAACGAGACCGTCAGGCTCGCCATCCAGAAGCCGATGAAGAGACTGCCCGCGTCGCCGAGGAAGATCCTCGCGGGCGGGAAGTTGAACAGGAGGAAGCCCGCGCACGCCCCGATCAGGCAGGCGGCGGCGGGGGCGATCAGGAACTGCTCCGTCTGGAACGCCACGGCCAGGAACCCGAGCCCGGCGATGAGCGCCACGCCGCTCGAGAGCCCGTCCATGTGGTCGAGCAGGTTGAAGGCGTTGGTCACGGCCAGGATCCAGAGCGCGGTGAGGATCACGCCGGGGATCGGCCCCATGCCGAAGAGATCGAGCCGCTCGCCCCCCAGCGCCACGCCCACGGCCACGACGGCCTCGACGGCCAGCTTGCGGCCGGCGGAGAGCTTGTGCCGGTCGTCCGCGAGCCCCAGGACCAGGATCACGAGCGACCCGAGCGCGTAGACCAGCAGGAGGGGGAGCCTCGGAGGGACGGCGCGCGCGGCGATGGCCGCGGTCTCGGGCAGGGAGGCGAACCATCCGTGCCGGACGTGGAGGTGGGCCGCCAGGACGCCGCCGAAGAGGGTGAGGAGGACGCCGGCCGCCACCGCCAGCCCGCCGCCGTAGGCCACGGGCTCCGCGTGGATCTTGCGCGGCCCGGGGAAGTCCAGGAATCCCCGGCGCCAGGCCAGGCGGACCACCCAGGGCACCAGGTCCGCCGTCACCAGGAAGGAGACGGCGAAGAGGAAGGCCAGCAGGACGATCATAGGGCCCGGTTGATGTCGGCCTTCATGTCGGTCACCGCCTTCCGGACCGCCTCGCGCCAGGGCATCCCCTTGCAGGGCCCCTTCTCCCAGGCGAAGGTGATGCCCCGCGAGGAATTGACGACCGCGCCGAGGCCGTCGGGGTTGAAGCACGCCTTGAGGTCGGCCGAGGTGGCGCCCTGCGCGCCGTAGCCGGGCACGAGGAAGAAGGCGCGGGGGAGCGCGGCGCGGATCTCGGCGGCCTGGCGCGGGTGGGTGGCGCCCACGACGGCGCCCACGGAGGAGTAGCCGTTCTCGCCGCGGCAGGCCTCGCCCCAGGCGGCCACGCGGGCGGCCACGTGGAGGTAGAGCGGCTTCCCCTCGACGGGGAGATCCTGGATCTCGCCGGACCTGGGATTGGAGGTCTTGACGAGGACGAAGAGCCCGGCCCCGCTTTTCGCGGCGGCCTTGACGAAGGGGTCGATCCCGTCGGTCCCGAAGAAGGGGTTCACGGTGATCGCGTCGCAGGGGATGGAGACGAGGTGCGCCTCGGCGTAGGCGGCGGCGGTGTCGGGGACGTCGCCGCGCTTGACGTCGCCGATGACGAGCAGTCCCTTGCCGCGGGCGCGCCGGCAGGTCTCGATGTAGGCCGCCAGCCCGGGGGGGCCCAGCCTCTCGTAGAAGGCGATCTGCGGCTTCACCGCCGCGGCGTGCGGGGCCACGATCGAGAGGACCTCCGTGTTGAAGTCGAGGATCGCGCGGGCGGCCCCCTCGGCGTCGCCCGGCTCCCCCCGCGGGAACTCGCCGGGGATGCTCTCGGGGCGCGGATCGAGGCCCACGACGACGCGGGACTCCTTGTCGCGGATGGCGTCCGCCAGGCGGTCGGCGAAGTTCCTCATGGATTAATCCTGCCGCGGATTCTAAGGGATCGGACGGGGTTTTTGAAGGATTGCGCGCGGGCGGGCCTGCTTGACCGTCCCCGGGAGCCTCTCTATAATGTGGCACCCCATACGGAGGTCCAAGCATGAAGGCGCTCGCCATCCTTGTGTTGCTTTCGTCGGTCCAGGATCCGCCCAAGGCCCCCCCGGGGCCGGACGAGGTCCTCAAGCAGGACATCGAGGACGCCGTCAAGAAGCTCGGCTCGGACCGCCGCACGGACAGCTACGCGGCGTGGGTGGAGCTCACGGAGATGGGCCGCCGGGCCGTGCCGGCGGTGACGGCGGAGCTCAACAAGAAGGAGACCGCGCCCGCCGTCAAGCGCGCCCTCTGCGAGATCCTGGGACGGGTGCGGGATCCCCAGAAGGACGCGGTGGCGGCCCTCACGGCCCGGCTCAAGGACACCGACGAGTTCGGCACCACGATCGCCGCCGCGGCGGCCCGCGCGCTGGCCGAGATCGGGGACGAGGGCGCGGCCCCCGCGCTCCTGGAGGCCCTGAACTCGAAGATCGTGGAGACCGACCGGTTCCTCAAGATCGAGTGCATCCGCGCGCTGGGGCTGATGCGGGCGAAGGAGGCGGCGGGGCCCCTCCGCAAGGCCCTCGAGGACAAGCGGGCGGCCTCGCTCGGGGAAGGGGACGAGGGGGCCCCCACGATCGCGGCGGCCGCCGCCGACGCGCTCGGGATCATCCGCGCCCAGGAGGCGGTGGACGACCTCGGCAAGATGCTGTCGGAGGCCCAGGTCAACGCCGCCACGGAGATGGCCCTCGGCCTGCACGCCGCCCGCGCCCTGAGGAGGATCCTCGACCCCGAACTGCGCGGCAAGGCCGAGAAGGACGACGCGCGCGCGGCCGCGTTCACCGGAGACAAGGCGGCGGACGACAAGGCGATGGATGCCTGGCGGAAGTGGTGGGACGAGCGCAAGGACAAGAAGGATGCGGCGGACACCAAGGCCGTGATCGAGAAGGTCGCCGCGGCGGTCGAGGCCTTCAAGAAGGACCAGGGGAAGTGCCCGGACGTGCTGGCGTACCTCCAGAAGGCGCCCACGGACGCGAAGAACTTCCCCAAGGACGGCTACTACCAGGGCGAGTTCAAGGATGCCTGGGGCCGGCTCCTCGTCTACCGCTCTCCGGGCACCGGGAGCGGCTTCGACGTCGTCAGCCAGGGCAAGGACGGGAACCCCTGGGGGGCGGGCGTCCACGCGGACCTCTGGAACCACGACAAGTGGATCGAGGCCAAGAAGGCGGAAACCCGGAAGTCCATCGAGGATACCGTCAAGGTCCTCCAGCAGTTCAAGGCGGACAACGACCGGCTTCCCGGTCAGCTCGTGGAGCTGGTGAAGCGGCCCACCTACCTCCTCAAGAAGTGGCCCGACAAGGGGGGCTATCTCCCGGCCGTGCCGAAGGACGGATTCGATGCGTACCTCCGCTACAACCAAATCGGCACGGGGGGCGAGCCCTTCGACCTGATGAGCTGGGGGGCGGACGGCGCCGAGGGCGGGACGGGCGCGGACGAGGACCTCTGGAACCACGACAAGCGGCCCCCGAAGAAGGAGGAGCCGAAGAAGGAAGAGCCGAAGAAATGAGTCATGGTCGGTCCTCCCTCCGCCCCCGGGGGGGAGGGGAAGGGACAATGACCTAACGACGCGATGACTCGACCCACCATCCGGACGCTCATCCCCGAGCGCCGCCTGCGCGCCCGCGTGCGCGCGCTCGGCCGCGCCATCCGGCGCGACTACCGCGGCAAGCCGCTCGTCCTCGTCGGGGTCCTCAAGGGCGCGTTCGTCTTCATGGCCGACCTGATCCGCGAGATCGGCCTCCCGCTCACCTGCGACTTCCTGCGCGTCTCCAGCTACGGGTCCGGGACGGAGACCTGCGGCGCCGTGCGCCTGGAGTTCGACGCCACCCAGCCGGTCCGGGGCCGGCACGTGGTCCTGGTGGAGGACATCGTGGACACGGGCCTCACCGCCTCCGCCATCCTCGAGACGCTCCGGTCCAGGAAGCCGGCGAGCCTCCGCCTCTGCGCGCTCCTGCGCAAGCCCGCCCGGGCGCGCGTCCCCGTGAAGGTGGACTACGTGGGCTTCGACGTCCCCGACCGCTTCGTGGTGGGCTACGGGCTCGACCGCGCCGGCCTCCACCGGAACCTCCCCTACCTGGGCGTCCTGGACGGGGAGGCGCCGTGATCCTGGACCTGCACAGCCACACGCGCTGGTCGTTCGACGGCGCCATGGACCCCGCCCGGCTCGTGCGCGCGGCCCGGGCGCGGGGGCTCGACGGGATCGCGGTCACCGACCACGGGGAGATCGGGGGGGCCGAGGAGGCCCGGCGGGCGGCCGGGGGCGACCTCCTGGTCGTCGTGGGGGAGGAGATCGAGACGAGGGCGGGCGAGATCCTGGGCCTCTTCCTCAAGGAGCGGATCGATACCGAGGATCCGATCGAGGCCATCCGGGCCATCCACGACCAGGGGGGGATCGCGGTCCTCCCCCATCCGTTCGCCCGCACGCTCTCCATCGAGGAGAAGGTGGCCCGGGAGCTCGACGCGTGCGAGGGCTTCAACGCCCGGCACGCGGAGGTCGCCTCCCTGGAGGGGCCGGAGGGGGAGGAGCGGGTGATGCCGTTCGCGCGGCGGTACGACCTCTCGCTCACGGCGGGGAGCGACGCGCACTTCGTCCGGGAGGTCGGGCTGGCGCGGACGATCGTCCCGGCCTCCACGCTCGACGAGGCGCGCGGGCAGATCCTGCGCGGGAACACGGTCCTTTCGGGGCGGCGGTCGAGCGCCCTCAACCGACTGGCCAGCGCGGCCCTGAGGTCGCTCCGGAGGCTGGCCCACCCGGAGCCCGATCGGTTATGATCCATTGAAGGGGCGGATGCGAGCCATGGACGGATTCACGGAGCGGTACCTCGCCAAGCAGAGGCTTCTCGTGGTGGCCCCGCACGCGGACGACGAGACCGCGGGGGCGGGCGGGCTCATCGCGCGGGTGAAGGATGCCGGCGGCAAGGCGTTCGTGATGGTCATGTCGACCGGCGACCTGCTCCATTTCGACGCCACCGGCCGGCGGACGAAGAAGGTCGCGCGGAAGGAGGAGCTGGCCGGCGCGATGCGGGTGCTGGGCGTGGACGACTGGGAGATCGTCTTCGAGGACGACCGCCTGCACCTGCGGC
>CAYNDR010000238.1:0-1199 GCA_964395295.1 uncultured Planctomycetales bacterium | reverse complement strand
GACGCTTCCCCGGCGGGAGATCACGGACGCGATCGAGCGGCGGGGGAGGCTGGCCACGGAGAAGACGCGGCCCACCATGATCGTGCTCCCGGCCCCGAGCTTCAACCAGGACCACGAGGCGGTGTACCGGGCGGGGATCACGGCGTGCCGCCCCCACCTGGCGAGCATGAAGGCGTTCCAGAACTTCGTGCTGGTGGCGGACGCGCCCCAGCTCTCCTGGGGGCGGCCGATGACCTTCCGCCCGAACTTCTACGCGGACATCAGCGGGAAGTTCCTCGACCTGAAGCTCAAGGCGTACGCCTGCCACCGGTCGCAGATGCGCCCGGAGCCTTCCCAGGGGGGGATCGGGGCCCTCCGCCTGCTCGCCGAGATGAGGGGGCGGGAGATCAGCGTGGCCGCGGCCGAGGCCTTCGAGTGCTACCGGTTCGTGGTGTGATGGGAGGCGTTATGACGGGTCTGATCGCGCTGTGTCTTCTGGCGGGAGGCGGCCTCCAGGAACAGGAGGCCGCGGGGGAGTACATCGGGGTCGAGGCCTTCGCGCTGTGGACGCGGTTCGACGACGGGCTGAGGATCCAGGAGGCCTGGGGCGTGGGGGCCGACTTCCGGCTGGGGCTGGTGGGGGAGCACCTGATCGACCTGAGGCTCGGCTACGCCGGCTGGAACACCGAGAACGACGAGGACGAGCTCCCGGCCGAGGGGGTGTGGGTGCGCCAGTACCGGGCGGGCCTGGGGCTGGAGATCCCCCTGCGGAAATTCGTCGAGGTCGGATTCTGGATCAACGGGGGCGTCTACCGTTTCCGGCGGGACGGGGAGGACGACACGTCGCCTTACCTCGAGTTCATGGGGACGTTCGGGTTCCGGCCCGTGCCGAACGTGAAGATCGGGATCGTGGCGATGTCCACGCACACGGAGTCGAGCTTCAACCGGGAGCACACGCACCTGTTCCACAACTACTCGGCGGGGCCGGGGGTGGAGATCCGGTTCTAGAGGCGGTGGCGCGGAGGGGACATCAGAACCGGATCGAGATCCCAAGGACGGGCCCGCGGGGGGACTCTGGAACCCCTGTTCGCTGGAGTCGTCATCGGCCCACTGGGACCGATATCCCGTAGGAATGTCCGCGTGTAGCCCAGGCCCTATACGGGGGTCGAAAAACGGTATTCCCGCCCAGGGAATTGTCCCTCCGTCCATCCTCCAGACGC
>CAYNDR010000237.1:6309-10182 GCA_964395295.1 uncultured Planctomycetales bacterium | reverse complement strand
CCGCTCGTGGCGCAGCTCATGCCGCACGGTACGGGGGCGGGGGCGGCGACCACGGGACCGTGCGGCTGGACGGCGGCCGCCGCGGACGCCGGAACCGCGATCGGCGCCGCCGGAGCGGGGGCGCGCTCCTCGGCCCGCCGGAGCTTGATGCGGCGCCCCTCGTCCTCGTACTCGAACTCCACCAGCCGGTTCTCATCCATCAGATGGATGACCTGCTTGATCTCGTCCAGGTTCATGGCTGGGGATAAGAATAAGGCCCGGCGAGGGGCGCGTCAAGGGATCAATCCCTCGGGGCCTGTCCCGGCTTCCTCGCCGGCGCCCGCTTCAGCGCCTCCACGAGCAGGGGATTCAGCTCGAAGACGATCGGGCTGTGCCCGAAGCGGGCATGGTAGCGCCAGGTCCCGACCCTGTCGCTGAGGTTCCCGGAGACGTAGAGCGCCACCCCCTCCTTCGGCCCCCCCTCCGCGAGGATCCACAGCGTGTGGGCCGCCTCGCCTTCCCGGAGCCGGAGCCTCGCCGCCTCCGCGGGATCCCGCGTGACGAAGGCGTCCGCCTTGATGTAGTTCAATCCCGCCAGGAGGCCGTCCACCCGGTCCGCGTCCGCCTCCTCCCTCTCGCGGCCCTTGTCGGCGAACCGCCACTTCCCGTCCGCCGGATCGAGCCGCAGGGCGTAGGAGACCGGCTCCACGCCCTCGCCCTTCCTCGCCTCGAAGCGGAACTCGCGCAGGGACTCCCTCGGGACGTTGTACATCTCGAAGGCGCGGAGGTTCAGCTCCAGCTTCCGGAGGAGCTTGACCAGTTCAGGCCTCACCGTGAAGATCTCGCCCAGCCCCTCCCGCTTCATGTACCCCGGGTCCTCCCCCTTCATGCCGAAATGGAGGACATGCGCGGGACCGTCCTTCCCCCGCACCGCCACCGTCAGCTCCGGAGGCTCCAGGTTGAAAAGCTTCAGGTCCGGCTGTTCCCCGAGGAAACCGGTGATGCGGTGGATGAGCACGTTGGCCACGAATCGCTCCGTGCGGTCCCGCTCGCACTTGACGTCCTTGGGCTCCAGCACCTCCCAGACGGGGGTGACCAGGTCCTCCCCCTCCTCCGTCTTCTTCCGGACCTCGCGCTGTTCCAGGAGCACCTTCCCGAGCGCCGACTCCACCGAGATCGCCTTCACCTCCTGGGGAGAGACCAGGAAGATCGCATCGGAGCGGAAGTGGCCCCGCTGGCGGGGGAGGCGGTCGAACTTCTCCCAATCCACGAGCGCCGCCTCGCCCGAGCCCGCCACGCAGGCGTACAGGCAGGCCTTCCCCCCGCCGCGGGCGCGGTCCCCGAACTGTACCACCATGGGCTTCTCCGCCCCGTGGGGGGTGATCGCCGCGGCGAACTGCGGCTGGTCCAGGCCCGTCGCCTTCCCGTCGGCCGCGGGCAGGAACTCCTCCGCCGCGAGCTGGGAGAGGTCCGCGAGGAACATGTTGACCTTCATGTCGTCGAGCCGCTCCTCCCAGGGCTTCCGGAGATACCACCCCTTGTCGGGCGGCTTGTCCGACCGCTCGAGGACCGACTTCTCGTACTCGACCACGTGGTCGTCCTTGCCGCGGGCCCGGGTGAACCGGCAATCGACCTCCAGGCGCACGATCCGGTGGGGATCGAAGTGGGCCAGCCTCCTCGACCGGACCTGGGCGGCGGTCTTGTTGTACGCGTCGAAGACGTCGGATTCGGCCAGGCCGATCCGGGGCCGGCCCTCGACCTCGAAGAAGACGGCCGACTGGTTTGTCGGGGGCGAGTTCCCGAAGCGGACCGCGCCCACCTTCCCCTCACCCGAGAGGACGACCGAGAGGCGCGGCGCCCCCAGCCCGGTGATCTCGTGAGCGGTCTCCGGACGTCCCGGCTCCATCGATCCCGTCCAGGCGAGGCGGCCGACGCCGTCGAGCATGGCCCGCACCACGGCGGGATCCGCGGGACGGTCGGCCGGCAGGACGCGCCAGGCCGCCGGCGCCGCGGACACCTTCTCCAGCGCCACTTCGGGCGCTCCGGGGCGGGCGATCTCGATCCGGGCCACCTGGTCGGCGCGGAAATCGGGGAAGACGAGCCGCTCCTCGTTCTTCGGGGCCTCCCCCTCCGGCGTATACAGGAGATAGGCCAGCCCCGCCAGGGCCATCAGCGCCGCCAAGGCCGCGGTGGTCTTCCATTTCATCCGACTACTTCCTCCGGAAGAAGAAGGCCAGGATCCCAAGGGCCACGCCCACGAGCGGGAAGCCCACGACCGCGATCCACCAGACCTGGCTGATCGCGGCGGGAGACATCTGGATCGGCTCGACCACGACCCCGCGGCCCCCCACTTCCATCGTCTCGCGGTCCATGAGCCACCGGAAGGCGTTGACGACGTACTGGAGCTGGTACTGGTTGACGTGGCCGCCCGGGCTCAGCCCGGGGCTCGTCAGCGGATGGACGGAACCCCACACGACGAGCTTCGCTTTGCCGGGTTCCCCCCCGCCGGCCTTCGGGACGGCCTTCTCCACCGCCACGATGAGGTTCTGCTCGCCGCGGCGCTCATCCTTGTCGGGGCGCGGACGGTCGTCAGGCCCCACGGGGCCCTTCTCCCCCCAGGATTCGGGCCCCGACTGGGCCAGCGGGACCGTCTTCCAGCCCGCGCCCTTCTCGACGGGATCGACCGCGCAGGAGTCGGGCATCGTGATGTAGGCGTTGGCCATGGAGCGGTTGATCGGGTGGTCGTTGAACCGCCGGACCCTCAGGTGGCTCATCCGGGGCGGCACGCAGTCGATGGGATCGTGGACGATGACCTGGGTGCCCGCCCGGACTCCGAAGTCCTCGAGGAACTTCTCCAGGCCGGTCTCGACCCGGGCGCGCAGGGCCACGAAGAGGCTCTCCCCGCGTTCCAGGTAGTCCCTGAGGATCTCCACCTCACCGGCCTGGAAGGCCGCGGCGGGGCCCAGGACCACCACCATCCTCGCGTCGTCCGGCACCCGCATGTTGCCCGCGGTGTCCAGGCGGCGGAACTCGATCCCCTCGTGGCCGGTGAGGTGCTGGGAGAGGACGGCCATGGAACGCGGGTCTTCCGTGATGAATTCCTTGTGGCTGAAGGTCTGGTAGACCACGCGCTTGGCGCTCACCGCCAGCTCGCGGAGCGCCTGGAGGAGACTGCCCTCTCCGCGGTACTCCCGGATGGCGCCCGTTTTGGGGTCGCCCTGGTAGACCTGGGCGATGTCGATCGTCTTCCTGGTGGTCCGGTCGGGGCCGTGGGTCGCCAGCAGGTAGAGCGTGTTCGGGGCCACCTGCGGCCAGTGCCGCTGGAGGCGCGCCGCCTCGCCCTTGTCCAGGGGATTGATGTAGGTGACCTTGAAGCGGTCCGTGCGCTTGCGGAACTCCTCCAGGAGGTCGTAGGTCCGCATCCAGGCCAGCCTCATGGACTTGTCGTCCCCGGAGGCGACGGCGTATTCCCAGGGGGTCAGCCAGACTTCGAGGTCGTAGTCGAGCCGGCGGAGGGCGTCCTCCGTGATGGAATTGAGCGCGAACGTCCGCCGCGACGTGAGGTCGTAGCGTCCCCCCGCCTTCCGCGCCAGGAGGTTCGCCAGCACCAGGAAGCCCAGCAGGAAGACGGCCTGGAGCGAGAAGTTGAGCCAGGCCCAGGCGCGTCCCCGGGTTCCCCACGACCCGCGCGGAGCTTCGCTCATCGCCACCGCCTCGACTCCACGACCCGCACGCTCAGGAAGAGGAAGAAGAATATCCCGCTCAGGAGGAAGACCAGCCGCCGCACGTCGAGGATGCCGCGCACGAAGTCGCCGTAGCTGGCGGAGAGGTCCACGTACTCGATGAACTGGAACCACGCCGAGGAGGGCCCCACCTGCCCCGCCATGACGCTGG
>CAYNDR010000237.1:0-6299 GCA_964395295.1 uncultured Planctomycetales bacterium | reverse complement strand
GGTGACCATGAGCATGAACGCGATCATGAAGGCGACGATGCCGGCGGTGATCTGGTTGGAGCAGAGGGAGGAGACGAAAAGCCCGATGGAGTACGCCAGGCCGCAGGACAGGACCAGCCCCAGGTAGCCGCAGGCCACGGCGCCCGGGTCCACCTGGCCGTAGCGCGAGATGAGCAGGGCGAACCCCAGGGTGGGAAACGCCAGGAAGAGGAGCAGGACCATCGCCGCGGCGTACTTGGCCAGGACCCACTGGGCCTCCGTGACGGGCGCCGTGAGGGCGATCTCGATCGTCCCGCGGCTCTTCTCCTCCGCGATGGTGCGCATGGTCACGAGGGGGCTGGTGATCACCAGGAGCCAGAGGATCACGGCCAGGATGCCGCTGTAGTCGAAGGGGACGGAGGCCTCGACCATCCTTTCGACGAGGTTCGTGAAGACGGCGCCCGAGATGAACAGGACCACCGTGAGGATGACGTAGGCCACCGGCGAGACGAAGTAGGTCCCCAGCTCGCGGCGGGTGAGCGCCAGGAAGCTCCTCACCGCGCCCCTCCCCCGGCGGCGGCCGGCGCGGCGTCGGTGGTCAGGATCGCGAAGACCTCCTCCAGGGAGAGCCTCTCGAAGGCCAGCTCATGGACGTCCAGGGCCTGAGCGGCGCAGTGCCGGAAGAGGTCCGCGCGGAGGTCGGATCCGTCGGCGGATTCCACGATGTAGGTGTTCATGTCCCCCCGGGCGGACCAGAGGACGTTGGCGACCCGGGGCGCCTTCTTGAGGATCTCCAGGACGGCGCGGCCCTCCCCGCGGATCTCCAGGCGCACGCGGCCGGTCCGCATGAGCCGGGCGGCGATCTCGTCGGGGGTGCCCGAGGCCGCGAGCTTCCCGCGGTGCATGATCAGGACCCGGCCGCAGAGCTTCTCGACCTCCGAGAGGATGTGGCTGGAGAGGAGCACGGTATGCTCGCGCCCCATTTCCCGGATCAGCTCGCGGACGTCGCGGACCTGGATCGGGTCCAGTCCGATGGTGGGCTCGTCGAGGATGACGATCTCCGGGTCGTGGACGATGGCGTCGGCCAGCCCCACGCGCTGGCGAAGGCCCTTGGAGAGGTGCTGGATGATGGAGCCGCGGCGGTCGGCGAGGCCGCAGCGGTCCAGGACCTCGTCCACCTTCCGGCGGCGCCGCGCGGGGGGGACCTTCTTGACCGTGGCGCGGAACTCCAGGTAGTCCCGGACCCGCATCTCGGCGTAGAGGGGGTTGCTCTCGGGGAGGTAGCCCACGCGGCGGCGGACCTCCAGGGACTGCCGCACCACGTCGAAGCCGGCCACGGTGGCGGAGCCGCTCGTGGGGGCGATGAAGCCCGCGAGGATCCGCATCGTGGTGGTCTTGCCGGCCCCGTTGGGGCCCAGGAAGCCCGCGATCTCGCCCTTCTCGACACGGAAGCTCACCCGGTCGACGGCGACGATGCCGGGGTAGGCCCTGGTAAGATCCGCGACTTCGATCATCCGACAGTATCCAGACGGACAAGGAGGCGGGCAATCCGAGGCGCTTATAGTATCTTCGCGGGTCACGCCCCTGTCAAGGGCCGCCAACTGTTATCGTTACTGCGACGCAGAAACGATAACACTTGTATTATTAGGGGCGAGCCAAGCTGGAGCGGGAACATGAGACGGACACGCCTTGCCGCCGCGTCGCTCGCCGCCGCCCTCCTGGCGTTCGAGCCCCCCCCGGCCCTCCCCCAGGCCGCCGACGGGAAGAAGCCCAAGACCGCCGTCCTCACCCCCCAGGGCCCCCTGGCCCTCCGGGGGAAGAAGGAACATTCCGTCCAGGCCTTGAAGATCGTCGTGAGCGAGGGGAAGCCGCAGGCGGGCATCCTCGTGGAGAACTGCGAGAACCTCACGATCCAGTACTGCGAGGTCGGGCCCGGCGACATGGTCGGCATCTCCGTCAGCAACTCCAGGAACGTCCGGATCGTCAACAGCTGGGTCCATGACACCGGCACCAGGCTCTCGATCCACCTCTATAAGTGCACGGACGTCCTCATCCAGGGCAACCGGCTGGAGCGGGGCGCGTCGGGGGTCTACGCGCTGGAGAGCACGGGCGTGAAGGTGATCGGCAACTACGTCGAGGACGTGCAGGGCCCCTTCCCCCGCGGCCAGCTGGCCCAGTTCGACAAGGTGACCGGCGAGGGGAACTGCATCAGCCAGAACTACGCCATCAACTTCGCGGGCAAGAGCACGCCCGAGGACATGATCAACATCTACAAGTCCGAGGGCACCGAGAAGTCGCCGATCCTCATCGAGAAGAACTTCCTCTGCGGCGATCCGGAGAAGGGGAGCGCGGACAAGAGCAAGAGCGGATCGGGGATCATGATGGGGGACGGCGGGGGGAAGCCCCTCCGCCGTGCCGAGAACACGCTCTTCGCCCCCGGCCAGGTGGGGATCGGCGTCTGCGGCGGGTCGAACATCGCGGTCGAAAAGAACCAGATCTACGGCCTCGCCTCGAACCAGGCCAACGTGGGGATGTACGTCTGGAACCAGAGCAAGGCGGCCGGCGCGGACATCGTCGTCCGCGACAACACCGTGGCGTGGAAGAACGCGAAGGGCGACAACAGCTCCTTCTGGAAGGGCGGGGACAACGGCGGCTTCGAGCGGGTGACGATCGAGAACAACCGCTGGGACGCGTGGGCGTTCTTCAAGGCGTCGCCCCTGCGGCCGCCCTCGGCCCGACCCTATCCCCCCAAGCCCTTCGGCGAGCCGATCTTCCCGTGGAAGGAAGAGCCGAAGAAGCCCTGATCACTTCGTCTTGAAGTCCGCGTCGATGATCTTCTCGTCCGGGCCGCCGCCCCCTCCCCCGCCTCCGCCCTTGCCGGGGCCCTTCTCCTCGGGGCCGGGGGGCGGGCCCTGCTCGGCGGCGCGCTTCTTGGCGACCTCCTCGTAGAGGGTCTTCGAGAAGTCGTGCGTGGACTGGTTGAGTTCCTCCATGGCCCGCTTGATCTCGTCGGCCTTGTCCCCCTCCTTGGCCTTGCGGAGCTTCTCCATCGCCTTCTCGATCTTCTCCTTGTCGGGGGCGCTCACCTTCTCGGCGTACTCGCGGAGCATCTTCTCCGTGGCGTAGATCATCTGGTCCGCGTGGTTGCGGGACTCGGCGAGGTCCTTGCGGTCCTTGTCCTTCTCCGCGAACTGGTCGGCGTCCTTCACCATCCGCTCGATCTCCTTCTCGTTGAGGCCGGTCGAGGCGGTGATGCGGATCTGCTGCTGCTTCTGGGTGGCCAGGTCCTTCGCGGAGACGTTCAGGATGCCGTTGGCGTCGATGTCGAACGTGACCTCGATCTGCGGGACGCCCCGCGGGGCGGGGGGGATGCCGCCGAGGTCGAAGTTGCCGAGCTTCCGGTTGTCGTCCGCCATGGGCCGCTCGCCCTGGAAGCCCTCGACCGTCACGCCCGTCTGGTTGTCCGCGGCCGTGGAGAAGACCTGGGACTTCTTGGTCGGGATGGTGGTGTTCCGCGTGATGAGCGGGGCCACGAGGCCGCCCTCGACCTTGATCCCGAGCGTGAGCGGCGTCACGTCCAAAAGGAGGATGTCCTTGACCTCGCCCGAGAGGACGGCCGCCTGGATCGCCGCGCCCACCGCCACCACCTCGTCGGGATTCACGCTGCGGTTGGGCTCCCGGCCGAAGAAGTCCTTCACGAGCTTCTGGACCATGGGGATCCGGCTGGAGCCGCCCACGAGCACCACCTCGTCCACGTCCTTGGGCTTGAGCTTGGCGTCCTGGAGGGCGCTCTCCACGGGCCGGAGCGATGAATCCACCATGTCCCCGATCAGCTGTTCCAGCTTGGAGCGGGTGATCCGCATCGTCAGGTGCACCGGCGCGCGGCTGGAGTCCTGCGCGATGAAGGGGAGGTTGATCTCCGTCTCCATCATGCTGGAGAGCTCGCACTTGGCTTTCTCGCAGGCCTCGCGAAGGCGCTGGAGCGCCATCGGGTCCTTCCGGAGGTCGATGCCGCTCTGTTTCTGGAAATCGGCCGCGATGTATTCGATGAGCCTCTGGTCGAAGTCGTCGCCCCCGAGGTGCGTGTTGCCGTTGGTGGAGAGAACCTGGATGACCTCGTTGTCGACCTCGAGGATGGAGATGTCGAAGGTCCCGCCGCCGAGGTCGTAGATCGCGATCTTGTGGACACTGCGCTTCTTGTCCAGCCCGTAGGCCAGGGCCGCGGCCGTGGGCTCGTTGAAGACCCGCTTGACGTCGAAGCCGGTGATGCGGCCGGCCTCCTTGGTGGCCTGGCGCTGGGAGTCGTTGAAGTAGGCCGGGCAGGTGATCACCGCCTCCGTGACCTTCTCCCCCAGGTACGCCTCCGCCGTTTCCTTGAGGTCCCCCAGCACAATCGCGGAGATCTCCTGGGGCGTGTAGACCTTCTCGCGGATCCTCACCCGGGCCGGGTCGTCGGCGGACCCCAGAACCTCGTAGGGGATCATCTTCTCTTCCTGGGCCACCTCGCTCCGGCGGCGCCCCATGAAGCGCTTGATCGAGAAGACCGTGTTCCTGGGATTGACGATCGCCTGCCGCTTGGCCAGCTGGCCGACCAGGCGCTCCCCCGAGTCGGCAAACGCCACGACCGACGGGGTCAGGTTCGAGCCGTGCTTGTTGGGAATGACCTTGACCTCCTTGCCTTCCATGATCGCCACGACGGAGTTCGTGGTCCCCAAGTCGATCCCGACGATCTTGCCCATGATGCCTCCATACGATGAGCCAACTTCCTTGCGCAAAGGGAGTGCCAAAGGGAATTCCGGGGGCACACGGCATCCCCTTGCCCCCCAATGGGATAGACGCGGTGCCCTGCTGCCTGGGCTTTACGTGTCAGTGTGACAGATTCAGCCTGTCAACCCTGCGGGGGAGCCTCCCCCCTATCATTCTTTAGAGCGCCCCATAAAGATGTATAATCCAGCTGTTAACCCCGTCGAGTCGCGACAGAGTTAACAGCTGGGAAACCATGGGAGCCCTCTTCAGCGACCGGTACTGGATCCTCAAGCTGGCCCTGGCGGCGGGGCTCCTGGCGGCGCTCTGCCATCGGTCGCGCAGGGAGTTCAGCGAGCTCAATCCCAACTATAGGAAAGTCCCGGTCCACTTCGAGAAGCTCCGGGGCCGGACGGTCCACCTCTGGGCCAAGACCGTCGCGGCGACCGCTCCCGACGGCTTCGACGTCGAGACCGATGTCGGCCTCTTCCGCGTGATCAGCCCGGACCGCCCCCCGGTCGGGGAACAGGTCAGCGTCGTGGCGCGCGTCGCCGGGCCGCGTACGCTCGAGGCGGCCGCCGTCCAGAGGAACGAAGGAAACCGCTGGAAGCGGCCCCTCATGTACGCCGCGTCCCTCGCAACCCTGGCGGTCTTCTTCATGTGGGCGCGCCGCCGCTTCCGCTGGCCGCTCCGCGAAGGCCTCTTCAGGAGCCGCGCCTGAGATGCCCGACCTCTTCACCCACCTGGCCTCCGCGAGGGTGCCCGGCGCCTTCCTGCGCGACCGGCGCCTCCAGGCGATCTTCATCCTCGGGAGCTTCCTGCCCGACATCGCGTCCAAGACCCTGTACTGGGTGGCCTGGGCCAACTCGGATTTCCTCGAGCCCTTCCATTCCCTCCCGGGCCTCCTGCTGGCCTGCTACGGGGCGGCGCTCTTCGTCGAGGAGTCCCTGCGGAAGCCGGCCTTCGCGGCGCTCTACGGCGGGGCGGTCCTCCACGTGGCGGTGGACCTGATCAAGGACAACCTGGGCACGGGCTCCGCCGCCCTCTTCTACCCGTTCTCCGCGCGGGGATACGAGCTGGGCTGGATGGACTGGGAGGACACGATCCTTCTCCTCCCGATCGACGCGGCCGTGCTGATCCTCGTCCTGGCCCTGGAACGGAGGTCCCGTCGTGTTCCGCAATAGCCTCTACGGCTGGAAGCTGGGCGGGGCGCTGGCCCTCGCGGCCGCGCTGTTCGCCACCTCGGCCTGGCGCGGCGAGTCGATCCATCCCCCCGCCTGGAGGTGCCTGGCCCAGCCGGAGCGGTGGCACGGCGAAGAGCTCCGCGTTTCCGGTCCGGTGCTCTCCAGTGACCGGGACGAGTTCCTCATCCTCTGGCAGAACGTCCCGCTGAGGATTCGCGACGTCTATCCGCCGTCGAAGGGAGAGGAGGTGGAGATCGTGGGGGTCCTGAACAAGGATGGCCCATGCCTTCATGCGCGCGACTGGCGCCGCCTCCCGCCCCGCGCGAAGCGCCGGTGGATCTGGGAGGCCGTCTCCCTCGCGGTGCTGGCGCTCATCCTGGCCAACTTCCTCCG
>CAYNDR010000236.1:0-10225 GCA_964395295.1 uncultured Planctomycetales bacterium | reverse complement strand
CCCGGCCCGGCCGCAAGTCCCACGCGGTGGGACTCCTGGCGTCCCAGGGTCTCGAGCATGACGGAAAGCCTCGCCTGGAGCGCCAGCCGTTCGGCCAGCTCGGGTTCGCCGGACAGCCGGCCTTCGATCAGGCCGCTCCGCTCCTCCGTGGCGGTCCCCTCGAGGTACGCCACGATGAGCCCGGTCATCTCCTCGAAGGGCTCAGGCATCGGCCGCGCTCCCGCCGGCGGTCCGGCGCAGGCACGTCTCGAGCGCGGCCCTCACCTTGCAGAGGGCCGAGTTGACGCCCGCCGCGCTCCGCCCCAGCTGCCGGGCGATCTCCCCCAGCTCCAGCTCCCGGAAATAGCGGAGCTCGACCAGGCTCCGGGCGGGCGGGCTCAGCCGGTCCATGCAGGTCTTGAGCGCCCCCCTCCACTCCTCCTCGCCGGCCCTTTCCTCCTGGCGCGTGAACGCCGCGGAAACGGCTTCGGCCGCGACCTCCGACAGCAGGTTCCGGACCCGGGTCCGGTGGCGCCGCGAGTTGCGCACCAGGTTGAAGGCGATCTGGCGCGCCCAGGCGCCGAAGTTCGTGCCCTCGCGGAAGCCGCCGAACTTCTCCCAGAGGAGCAGGCTCGCCTCCTGGAAGAGGTCCTCGACGAGGGTGCGGTCGCGCACGAGGACGAGGAGGAAGGCGTAGAGCGAGTCCCTGTTGCCCAGGAAGTGGGCGAGGTACCGCTTGTGCGCGTCCGCATCGGACATCCGCGGGCCCTCCCGGTCAGATCCGCCAGCCGTCGCGATATTTATAATCCGACTTCCGCTGGGCCTCGGCATGGCCGGCGACCTGCCCGGCCGCCGGATCGTAGGATAGGACTTCCCCCGGGAACTGCGTGGCGATGTTGCCCAGCATGAGCAGTTCGCTGAGCGGGCCGCCGTTGTCGAAGCTGGCCAGGATGTGCGGCTTGCCGCCCCGGCAGGCGTCGATCCAGTCCTTGTAGATTCCGGCCGATCCGGGGATGCGTTCCGGCCGGCCCGTCTCGATCTTCCCGAACTTCTCCCTGGGCAGGGCGGTCACCTGCACGCTGTGGTCGTTCGCCACCAGGGCCCCCTCGCTCCCGACCAGCATGCTTCCCGCGTTCTTCATCAGGTCATCGGCCTCTTCGGCCTTCGCGACGCCGAATGCGCTCAGCTTCCCGTGAATCATCTCGCGGGCGCCCGGGGCGTACTCCGGCCCATGATGCCACGTGATCGTCGCCGCCGGCATGTCCTGCCGGGCGGGGATATCCCATCGCACGCGCTCCCAGCGCGGGAACGACAGGCGATTCTGCCGGGAGCATTCCGCCTGCACGCGGATCGCCGTTCCCGGCGCGTTCCACAGTTCGCGAAGCCCCAGGGTCATGAAGGGGAAGATCGTGGTGTGCGGCCCGAAACTGCCGAGGCCGCCGTTCGACGTCTCCCGCCAATGCGCGTAGGACATCCAATCCGGGTGGTACTCCCGCCAGGCCAGAGGCCCCAGCCAGAGATCCCAGTTCAAGCCGTCGGGGACCGCCTGCTTGCCTTGCGGCACAGCCTCCTGGTCGGGTCCGCCGCGCTTGAACCAGACATGGACTTCCTTGATCTCTCCGAGCTTCCCGTCCCTGACGAGTTCCATGGCCCGGCGGAACGGGCCTCCGCCCGTGCCGGGACTGCGGTAGGTGGTCGGGACCTTCGTCTCCGCCGCCAGGGTGCGCAGGCGGCGCGCGTCGCCGATCGTCAGCCCCAGCGGACGCTCACTGCACACCGGCTTCCCGGCGCGCAGGGCCGCGCCGCAAGCGACGCCGTGGAAATGATCGTAATCGGACACCACGAGGGCATCGATCCGGCCGCCCATCCTGTCGAACAGCCGGCGGATGTCGCTCGAAACGTCCACCCCTTCGCCCTGGGACATGCGGCGGTACTGCCCGGCGGCCTTCCGGTCCTCCTCCTTGGGGGAGCCGTCCAGCTTGGCCGCCTGCTCCCCCCAGGACTTCAGGATGGCGGGAATCTTCCTCTGGTCGGGATTGCACAACGCGACGATGTCGGCATCGTAGGTGTGGGCGGCGGTCAGGAAATGCGCGGCATTGTACATGCTGCCGAACACCGCCAGGCGCAGGCGTTCAGCGGCCCGGAAGGCATGGGCCGCGCGTGAAGAAGCGAGGAGCATCAGGCCGCCCAGGAAACGACGGCGGCTCATTCGAGGTCTCATCTCAGATCGTCCATCCCTTCCGGTATTCATAACGGAGAAACTCGGCGGCCCGGGGGTGGTTCGTGATCCGGCCGTCGGCCGGGTCGAACTCGATGGCCTCTCCCGGAAACCGGGTCGAGAGACTGCCGACGTTGAGGAACTCCGCAAACGGCGCGGCATACTCGAAGCTGGAGTACGGCATCGATCCCCCCCGGCATGCCTCGACCCACTCCCGGTAATGGTTCGGAGGCGTCGGAAGGGCGAGCGGGCGCTTCTGCTCGACGCCCTTGAACTTCGAGTCGGGCAGCAACCGGACGTCCGTGTTATGGCTGTTGGTCGCCAGCAGGCCCTTGCTGCCGAGGATGAGGCAGCCGGCGGAGGGCAGGAGGTCCTTGATCTCCTTGTCGCCCGCCCCGTGATCGCGCAGTATCCCCTCCAGCATCGTCCGGGAGCCCTGCGCATATTCAGGAGGGTGCCCGTGATGCCAGGTGAAGGCGACGGGCGGAAGCCCGCCCTGCGCGGGGACCTCCCAGCGGATCTTCTCCCAGCGCGGATAGGAAAGGGCATTGACGTCGGAGCATTCGGCCAGGACCCGGATCCGCCCGGTGCCGGGTTCGCCCTGCCAGAGGTCCTTCACGTTCAGCGCCATGAAGGCCATGTTGGCGGCGTGCGGGCCGAAGTTGCCCAGTTCGCCGATGCTGGTTCCGCGCCACGCGATGCGGTTGATCCACTCCGGGTGATAGCCGCGCCACTTCACCTGGGCCAGCCAAAGGTCCCAGTCCAGCTCGGGAGGGACCTCCTGGACCCCCTGGGGGGGCGCCTGGAAGTTCCGCCCGCCGCGGCTGAAGAAGACGTGGACTTCCCGCACATCGCCGAGGATCCCTTCGCGGATGATTTCGAGGCCGCGGCGGAAGCCCGGCCGGGAGGCGCCGTGGTTGTTCATCTGCGTTGCCAGTTTGCGCTCCCGGGCCATCTTGAAAAGCGCCCTCGCCTCGTGGGCGCAGATGGTCAGGGGTTTCTCGGCCAGGACCGGCTTGCCGGCCCGGAGCGCGGTCGCCGCGATGACCGCATGGGTATGGTCCGGGGTGGCCACCACGACGGCGTCGAACCGGTCCGCCTCGTCGAACATGCGGCGGAAGTCGGCATGGAGCGGGGGCTTCTTCGCGGCCAGGGGCCCGTAGTGCTCCTCCACCGCCTTCTTCTGCTCGTGGGTGCCGGAGGCCCATTCCGCCGCCCTCTTCTCCCAGAAGTCATAGACCTTCTGGACCTTCCGGCGGTCGACGTCGCATGAGACTTCGTAGCTCACGTTTCCATAGGTGTGGATCAGCTCGGCGAATCCATGGTAGGCGCCGAAGCCGGCCATGCCCACGACGGCCAGCCTGAGGCGGTCGTTGACGCGGAAGGCGGTCGCCGCGCGGGCGGAAGGGAGCATCAGGAGCCCTCCCGCTCCCTGGGCGGCCTTCCGCAGGAAGGAGCGGCGTGTAATCGTCCGATTCATTCTACTCCTCCAGGGATATTATGTCCGCCGCCGGCGCGATGAACCCTGGAATGCGGATTACCGGGCCATCCAGCCGCCGTCCACGACCAGCAGGCTCCCGTTGACGTAGTCCGAGGCGTCCGAGGCCAGGAAGACGAACGCCCCCTTGAGGTCCTCGGGTGTCCCCCAGCGGCCCGCGGGGATGCGGGCGCTGAGTTCCGTGAACCGGGCGGGATCGTCGCGGAGTTCTTTGTTGATGTCCGTGGCAATGTATCCGGGGACCAGCCCGTTGACGTTGATCCCCTCCCGGGCCCACTCGTTGCACATGGCCTTGGTCATCTGCGCGACCGCCCCCTTCGAGGCCGCGTAGCCGGCGATGTTGACCCCGCCGCTGAAGCAGGTGATCGAGACGACATTGATGATCTTCCCCTTCTTGCGCCGGACCATATCCCGCGCCGCCGCCTGGGCCAGGAAGAAAACGCTCCTGGCGTTGAGCCCCACGACCTCGTCCCAGTCCTCCTCGGTCATCTCGATCGCGGGGGCGCGGCGAATGATGCCGGCGTTGTTGACCAGGATGTCCACGCGGCCGTAGGCGCCGAGCGCGCCCTCCATGGCGCGGCGGATCTCCTTCATCCTCGACAGGTCCGCCTGGAGCGCCGAGGCCCGCCGCCCCATCTTCTCCGCCTCCCAGCGCGTCTCCTCGACCGTAGCGGTCTTCCCCACCAGGAAGAGATCGGCGCCCGCCTCCGCCAACGCGAGCGCGGCCGCCCGGCCGATGCCCCGTCCTGCGCCCGTGACGATCGCCACGCGGCCTGAGAGCCCGAAGGCGTCGAGGATCACGGCGGCCTCCTTACTTGAGCGACCTCAGGACCTCCGGCAACCACAGCGAAAGGGACGGGATGAAAGAGACGGCGAGGAGGGCGGCGATCATCGCCCCGAACATCGGGAGGAGCGGCTTCGTGATCTCGGAGAGGCCGATCTTCGCGATCCCGCAGCCGATGAATAGGGTCGAACCCAGCGGCGGCGTGGAGAGGCCGATCACGTTGTTGAACACCATCACGATCCCGAAGAGGTATTTCATCTGGTCCGCCGTGAGCCCCATCCCCCCCGCCATGCGCTCCATGATCGGGAGGAAGATGGGGGTGAAGATGAGGATCGCCGGGGTGAGGTCCAGGAACGTCCCGAAGAGGAGGAGGATCACGTTGATGATCAGGAGCATCATGTACGCGTTGGAGGTGATCCCCTGGAGGGCGCCCTCGATCAGGCGGGGCACGTCCGCGTAGGCGAAGACCCACGCCATCGCCATCGAGGTCCCCACCATGAGGAAGACCACGCCCGTGGTGGAGGCCGTCTCCAGGAGGATCTGCGGGATATCCCTCCAGCCGACCTCCTTGTAGACCAGGACGGCCAGGACGAACGCGTAGACCACCGCTACGACCGCCCCCTCCGTGGCAGTGAACCACCCCGCGACCATCCCTCCCACCACGAGCAGGACCATCCCGAGGCTGGGGATCACCGCCATGGACGCCCGCGCGAATTCCCTCCCGGTGGGCCGCGGGACCTTCGTCCCGTAGCCGTTCCGGATCGTCACGATGAGGATCCCGGGGATGAGGGAAAGGCCCAGCAGGATCCCCGGGATGTATCCGGCCACGAAGAGCGCGCTGATCGAGACGCCGCCGGCGACCATGGCGTAGACGATCAGGGCGTTGCTCGGCGGGATGAGGAGCCCGCAGCCCGAGGCGGCCACCGTGAGGGCCGCCGAGAAGCGCTTGTCGTACCGGTCCTTCTCCATGGCCGGGATCATGAAGCTCCCGATCGCCGAGGTGCATGCCGAGGCCGATCCCGAGACGGCCCCGAAGAGCATGCAGGAAAGGACGTTGGCCAGGGCGAGCGCCCCGGGGACCGGCCAGGCGATCATCCGCGCGAAGTCGATCAACCTCCGCGCCAGGCCCCCCCGCCCGATCAGGTTCCCCGCCAGGATGAAGAAGGGGATCGCCAGGAGCGTAAAGCTCGTGATGCTCGTGGCCATCCGGTGCGCGGCCGCGGTGGCCGCGGCGTCCCAGGGCAGGGTGCAGAGCATCGCCGCGAAGGCGCTCACGCCCACCGCGACCGAGATCGGCAGGCCCGCCAGGAAGAGGAGGAGGAAGACGCCCGCCAGGACGCAGACCGTCACGGCCCCGCCTCTCCCCGGCGGCCGAACCGGGCGTCCACCGCGAACAGGGCCATGAGCGCGCCGCTCGCCGGGATGACGAGATAGACGATCCCCATGGGCCAGTGAAGGACCGACGAGGCCTGCCCGAGCTGGAAGGTGACCGCCGCGAGCCTCGCGCCGCCGAATCCCAGCACGCCCGCGAAGAAGAGGACCTCGACGGCGAAGCCCCCCCACCCCGCCGCCCGCCGGACCCTTTCCGGCATCTTCTTCACGAAGTAGTCGTCGCCCACATGCAGGCGCTTTCGATAGGCATACACCGCCCCCAGGAGCGCCACCCACGCCAGGAGGAATCCGGCGACCTCCTCCGTCCAGGGCGTGGGCGGGATCGCGGAGGAGACGTACTTCGAGAGGAGGCGGGCCGCCACCTGGAGGAGGACCACGCCGACGATGACGGCGACCAGCGTGCAAAGCGCCAGCCGCAGGCACTTCTCCAGGATCGCGCAAAGCCCCCTCATGCGCCTCCCCTCATTCCGAGCGGATGCGACGAATCAGATCCCGGATCTCCCCCGGCTGGTCTTCGAACATCGCGGCCACCTTCCGCCGGAAGGCCTCCCGGTCCACGTTTTCCTCGATCGCCACGCCCGCCTTGCGGATCGCCTCCAGGGCCGACTGCTCGGCTTCCTCCCACACCTTCCGCTGGTACCGGGACGAGGCCCGCGCCGACTCGCGCACTCAGCCCTGCTCCTCGGACCCGAGGCGGTTCCAGACGTCCACTCCGATCACCAGCACGTCCGGGACCCGGGTGTGTTCGTTGAGCGAGTAGCTGTGGCTCACCTCGTACTGGCGGGAGCTCAGGAGCGAGGGAGGATTGTTCTCGGCGCCGTCCACCGTGCCCGTGTCGAGCGCGGTGAAGAGTTCCCCCCAGGGGATCGCCATGGGCTCCGCCCCCAGGACCTCGATCATCCGGCTGGCGGTCCGGCTCCGCTGGGCCCGGATCTGGAGGCCCTTGAGGTCCTCCGGCCGGCGGATCACCTTGCCGCACTTCTTGCTCAGGTAGAAACTGCGGGCCCCGGCGTCGTAATAGGCGAGGCCCTTGAGTCGGTACGGCAGGGAGACCTCCAGGATCTCGTCCCCGATCGGGCCGTCCAGCACTTTCCAGTAGTGCTCCCGGTCGCGGAACAGGTACGGGAGGGAGAAGACCGAGACCTTCGGGGAGAAGTTCTCCAGGACCCCGGCCGAGACCTGGGTCATGCCGAGGCCGCCGAACTGGATCATCTCGAGGACTTCCCGGTCCGGCCCCAACTGCTCGTTGGGATAGACCTCCATCCGCAGGCGCCCGCCCGACCGGCGGTGGAGATCCTCCGCCATGTGGCGCATCGACAGGATGGTCGGGTGGTCCGCGCTGAGGACGCTCGGGACCCGGATCACGCGGGCCTTCCCGGCGGGCGAGGCGGCCCCGAGCCAGAAACCGTAGAGTAGGACGAGGGCCGGCAGGACGAAGACGAGCGTCCAGCGCTTCACGCTCCCCAAGCTATCTTTACTCCGGGGCGTTGGGAAGGAAATCAGGCCCGGCCCGCGTTGGGCCGCCGGCGGGGCCACGGGCAAACACCCACCGCTGCGGTTTGATTTCGATCAAGAGGGAATTCAGGAAACCGCCTGGGCGGGCCAGGGGTGTTCTCTTTCCCCGCAACGTCCCCTAACGTTATCTGTCGCATTTGGTCCCCTCCCCTCCCCCGTCCCCCTTCCAAAGCCCCGCCCGGCCGCCGGCGCCTCCCGATTTGTCCCCCATCGTCCTTTCCGGCCGGATATAATCCCATCCGGAGGGCCGTTTGAAACTCCTACGCCTCCAGTTATGATTCAGTCCGCCACCACGAGAACAATGAATCTCAGAGAACTGCTCACGCTGTTCTCTTGGATGTTTCTGACGAGTTGCTCGGGCGTGCAATACAGGGACAATCCCTCATTATCGGATCCAGCAATACTACGGTACCCCATTGAGTTCTTCGAAATGCATCCATTTGTCCGTATTAAGACGTCCGCTGGTGAAACCTTGTGTCTTGTTGTGGCAACCGCAGCCCATGGAATTGTCCTGGCCGATGACTGTCTTCCCATGTTTCCAAGTGCGCGTCGTATTGGAATAAGTCGTGGCACTATGGGGCGGGAAGACATGGACTATGAAGAGTATAGGGTCACCGGCCTCAATTGGGGTAATCATGAAGCATCTGAAATCAACGTATCCGTAATACCTCGGAATAAATGCGAGACATTGGTGGGCTCTGGCCTCGATGGGCTTCTTGGATACGAGGCCTTCGCGGGGAATGTTGTCCGGATTGACTTTCTACGGCGTGAATTGACTGTCTTACCATGCTCAATGGCTCAGAATATATCACTAATATTCCGCCCCCTTGTGCGGAGGGATCACCATCTCCTATTGAATGGCAATATCATGGGCAGAAGGTGTTTTATCTCAATAAACACGGGTACTCCTCTAAACACGATTGACATCGAATATGCTAGGGAAGCGGGATTGCAGATACCCCCAAATACAGTATTGCCATCACGCGTAGAATCGACGTTGATCTCGATACCCCACTTTACATTGGACGGACTAAATGCTGATGGGATTTATTGCGTCGTTCGGCCAATTCCGGATTCCATTAAAGGCAGGAAGGGAACGATAGGTAGTCATACAATAATGAAGGCTGGTGGGATCACGATTGATTACGGGGCAGAGACCCTTGCATTTCATCATGCAAGCTTTCAGGAAACGACACAATATTGTCAGTCCGCCGCAAAAACGGGCGCAGCCTGGGCGTGGTTCACAATGTATGCGGAACGGCTGTCACATGAACCGACACCCTATGAGGAAGCCTTTGGAATGTTGAAGACGGCCGCCGAAGGCGGCGATCAATTGGCTCTTTATACCCTTGGTTTGGCATACCAGAGCAATGAATGGGGATTGCCAAGGAATCCTGAAATGGCCTTTACTTGTCTTAGTCAGGCGGCGCGTATGGGATTCGTGCCCGCAAAGACCCGTACGGCATTCTGCTACCTCTTAGGGCGCGGGACTAATAGGAATCCGAGTATAGGACTGAAACTCCTAGAGGAGTCTGCGATGTCTGGGGATATTGATGCCCAAGCCGAATTGGGAATGGAGCTCACCATAGGAAGCGATGAAGTATTTCATAATTACTCGGAAGGTGTTAATTGGCTCAGGCGCGCTTCCGTGAGAGGGTCCATACCAGGCACCCTAAACCTGGGGGTATGCTATTATAAGGGACTGGGTGTCGATCGTAATGCGGCAGAGGCCTTCCGGTTGTATCTCAGCGCCGCAGAGGGGGGAGATGACATCGCCATGTGCAATGTTGCAGCATTCTACGAGAAGGGCATAGATCGGGAGGTGGATCTAGATAAAGCAATAGAATGGTACGAAAAGGCCGCAAGACTGAAGTCAAATACCGCGATTGAGGCACTGAGACGATTGAAATACCGCTGACTCAGGGTAAGGAAATACAGCGATCTTACGGTCTGTGCCGGTCCATCGAGTTCGGGCCAAGACAGTATACGCGTAACCGCGTGAGCGGGCCAGGGATTATCCAATCTCACAACAGCCGATAACGCAGAGGCTTTTTCCAGAAGTCGCGCCGCAGAGCGTTTTCGGGAAAAAGCTCTTGAACGATGCCGCGCAGCGGCGGGAAGGCTATGGGGATTGATGCCGAACGGGCCCCTTCGGAGGACAGCTTGACCGGGGGTTCGGAAGTTTCCGATGAGCGTCCGGAGGATGGACGGAGGGACAATTCTCTGGGCGGGAATACCGTTTTTCGACCCCCGGATAGGGCCTGGGCTCCACGCCAAGCGGCGTGAGCCAAAGGGGGCCGGAAGAACAAGGGGCGCTGTGCTGGTCCATCGAGCTCAAGTAGCGTAAAAACGCGCGGAAACGGGGCTGCGATGCGGTCGGATGCATGGAAGTCTCAGGCTAAAAAGGCCCCGATCGACGCAGACGAGGCGTGATATGCGACGAACCGCTCTCAAGAATGTCCCTTTGGGCGCAGCCGGAGATGGGAAGAACGGATGCGGATGTCCGCGGCTACGCAACCCGCTTGAGATTCACGACCGGCAGGTGTCGCCGGCCGGCGAGGAACATCACCTGCATCTCTACCCCGTCGCCCGGGGAGCCCAGGAACACCCCCATGGGCCCCGCGCAGGGGGAGCCCGCCGGCCATTGGGCCCTCGGCTCGATTCTCGGTCTCAGCGGGCGGGGCATATGGAGCCACTTGGGGGCGGGTATAGGGAGCCACCCAGGGGCAGGTTATAGGGAGCCACCTGCGGGCGGGTCAAGAGGGAATTCAGGAAACCGCCTGAGCGGGCCAGGGGTTCTCTTTCCCCGCAACGTCCCCTAACGTTATCTGTCGCATTT
>CAYNDR010000235.1:5072-10299 GCA_964395295.1 uncultured Planctomycetales bacterium | reverse complement strand
GATCTCGTTCTGGATCATGACGACCGGCCTGTCCCAGCTCTTCCCCGGCGTGCGGCCGCCGCCCGTGGCGTACTTGTCCGGCCCCGTCCATCCGTTCCGGTTCCTCATGGAACAGGCCGGGGCGCGGTCCAGGCGCTCCGGGGCGGTGGAGTCGAGGAGACTGCAGATCGGCCGGTGCGCCATCCCGCCCACGCCGTCCCTCTCGTCGAGCACCAGGCCCTCGCGGTCCGCGTACTCCTTCTCGATGGCCGTCCGGAGACGGGCCACTTCCTTGTCCCCCATGAAGCGGGGGTGGAAATGGCCCAGCCGCCCCCCGCTGAGATCCGCCGTGGCCTTCTTCCGCCGCTCCGTCCGGTTGGCGTACTTGAGCTCGCGGAGCGCCGTCCGGGAAAGGCCGCGGACGAAGACGCTCCGGATGTCCCCCGATGCGTCCCGGACGGTCAGCTTCACCTCCGGGATGCCGGAGGCCGCGGCCCCCGTCAAGAACCGGTCGAAGTCCGCGCCGGGGGCCAGGTCCGTCTCCCCCGCCGCCACGATCGCCTCGCCCTCGCGGAGCCCCGCCTTCGCCGCCGGCCCTTCCGGCTCGACGTCCCCGAGGACCAGCGTCCCGTCCTCCCTCGGCGCCAGTTCGGCCGCCAGCGCGCCGGTGACCACGGAATTGGCCGCGGTCGGCGGGCGGAGGTGGATGTGCGAGGACCTCAGCTCCAGGATCATGTCGTTGAGGAGGCCGTAGAGCTCCGTCTTCGTCCGGCAGTCGGCCGCGGGGCCCGCGTACTTCTCCCGGAGCGCCGCCATGTCCACGCCGTGGAAAAAGGGGTCGTAGTAGTGGTTGTAGTAGGTGCCCCAGACCTGGCGAAAGACCGCCCGCATCTCCTCGCGCGTCGTCACGGAACGCGTCGCCCGGATTTCCACCGGGAGGCGCTGACTGCCGCGGGCGTCGTAGATCCCCAGCGTCCGGGAATCCGGGCTTCCCCCGCGGGAACGGCCCTCGGGGATCTCGCACAGGAGCATGGTCGAATCGGGCGACCAGCTCGGCGCCCGGGCCGCCCGGACGACCGTCCGCTCCGCCTGGCCCTTCACTTCAAGGACCCGCAGGGCCCAGTTCCCGTCCTTCTGCCTCGCTCCATAGGCGAGCTTAGAGCCGTCCGGCGACCAGGCGAGACCGCTCTTGCCCGACGCCTCCGTCTTGAGGATTTCCGGGGCGCCGCCACCCAGGGGAAGGAGGACGACTTCCGTGCGGTCCTGGCGGGCCGCGAGGAAAACGACCGTATTCCCGTCCGCCGAGAAACAGCCGTGGCTTTCCTCGACGTTCTTCTCCGCCGCGATCGGGCGCCCGGCCTTCGTGTCCAGGTCGTAGATCCACAGGTCCGTCTCGCCCCCGTCGGCGCGGGAAACCAGGAGCCGCGCGCCGTCCGGCGAGAGACTGGGATTCCGGTAATGGCCCTCCTCCCGGGGCAGCCGGCGAGGCCCGCCTCCCCCGGTCTCCACGGCATAGACGTGCCCCGGGCCGCCCCAGGGGTTGGAGGCGTAGGCGATCGTCTTCCCGTCGGACGACCAGGAGGGTTCCCGTTCCTCGTCCGCCCCGCGGGTGAGCGGCCGCGCCTCGCCGCCCTCCACGGAGGCGACCCAGAGGTCCCCCTGGCAGGCGAAGGCGATCCTGGAGCCGGAGGGAGACCACGCCGGCGATTGGAATCCCGAGGTGAGCGTCCGGGCCACGGCGGGGTCGGCCTCCGCGGGCTCGGCCTCGATCCGCAGTTTGCGCGGCGAGGGCGTCCGTTCCCTCAGGTCGATGGAATAGAGGTCGAAGTCGTACTCGTAGACGAGCACGGCCGCCTTCTCGCAGGCCGTCGGCCAAGTCACGTGGTCCCCCCGATGGGCGGTCACCTGCAGGAGCGCGCCCCCCGCGATCGTGGTCCTCCACAGGTTGTGGAACGGGGACGTGCGGATGCCGTTGGCCTCGTGCGCGAAATAGACGGCGTTCCCCTTGAACGTCGGGTGCCGCGAGTCCTCTTCGCCCGCGGCCAGCTCCCGGGGGACGCCGGAGCCGTCCGCGGCGATGAGGAAGATGTTGTGCTGGCCGTCCGCGTACCCGGAGGAATAGCGGTCGTACGCGATCCACTTGCCGTCCGGCGACCAGGCGGGATTCTCGCCGCGGAAGCGCGTCACGCGTGCGGCGGTGCCTCCCTCGGCCGGAATCCGCCACACGTCCCATACCTTGTCGTTCAGGCAGAGGTCCACGTTCGAGTCGCGGTTAGACTGGAAGGCGATCCACTTCCCGTCCGGGGACCACGCAGGGGCATCGTCGTCGGATGAGTGGAAGGTCAACTGGCGGATCTGGCCCGACTCGATCTCGATGACATGGAGGTCGCCGTTCCCGGCCTTGCCGCTGGAGAAGGCGATCCTGCGGCCGTCGGGAGACCACGCGGGCTTCTGCTCGTGCGCCGGGTCGCCGGTGATCCGGCGCGCCTCGCCTCCCTCGGCGGGGCAGATCCAGATGTCCCCCCGGCAGTCGAAGGCGATCCGCTTCCCGTCCGGGGAAATCGCCGGGTGCCGCATTCCGCGGATCTCCGCGCGCGGCCCTTCCGCCATCGCCACCGAGATCAGCAACAGGACGGCAAGCCGCATCACTTGAACCTCCGATGAAGCGCCTTCATGATTATACGGTCAGGGACCCCGGGATAAGGGTCCATGGGCGGCCCGCCCTGGCACGGATTCCAGGATCCCTTCGAAGCGCGCCTCAGGGAAGCCGGGGGCAGGCTAGGCCGTCGCCGGCTGGAACAGCACGCGGATCGCGGCCGCGAGCTGGGTCGTCCGGAAACCGAAGGTCTGAATGACGGTAGTCTGCTCCCCCAGGAACGCCGCGTCCCATGGGTTCCGGATGAGCACCACGACCACCCGCGGGCATCGCTTCTGCAGTTCCTCGATCAGCCGGCGCTGGCCGCCGTACCGATGGGCGTCGTAGCAGAAGAAGACCGCGGTCTCCAGCCCCGCCGCCCATTCGAGGGTCAGGTCGACCAGCTCCACCTCGGGCTGGAGGGGAATCTCCATGCCGTCCCCGGCGGTGGGCCGCTCCTGCATCCACCCCTGGACGAGCCCCGCCGCGCCCCTCAGCTCGTCGTCGATCAGCACCCGGTCGGCCATGTCCCAAAGCCTGGGGAAGAGGATGCCCACCTTCGCGTCCTTCTGGATGGGGATGATGTGCTGGGGGTCCCGGAGGACCTCGACGGCTTCCCCCGCGACGTGGTCCGCCAGGGATACCGCGGCCCCTCCGTCTTCCGGCTCGGCGCCGAGTAGGGGCCGGGGCTGGTCCTTCCTCTTGAGCAGGGTCTTCAGTCGAGCCTTGGTCCTGTCCATCTGCTCCTGGGGGAGCCGGAAATTGTCCGCGGCCATCCTGATGCCCCGCCAGGCCCGCCGCTGGAGGTCCACGTCGTTTCCCACGAGGACGAGGTCGTTCCCCGCGGCCACGGCCCGCACCGCCGCTTCCTCGACGGAGACGGAGTTCATCAGCCAGGGGGAACTGATGTCCTCGGTGACCGCGATCCCGTGGAATCCCATTTCCCGGCGCAGGAAATCGGTGACCACCTTCGGGGAGAGCATCGCCGGCTGTTCCGGGTCCAGCGCCGGGTAGATGGCGTTGGCCGTCATGACGAGGTCCACTCCGGCCGCGATGGCCACCCGGAACGGGACCAGGTCCCGCGCCAGGAGCTGTTCGCGCGACTGCCCGATGAGGACCGTCCGGCCGGCCTTCCCGACCCCCGATCCGCGGCCCGGGAAGTGCCGGGCCGCGGCGGACACGTGCCCCTCCTGGAGTCCCCGGATCAGCTCCGCGCCCATGTCGCTGGCATGCCGGGGATCGCTCCCGAAGGAGCGCAGGGCCAGGTCCGGATTGTATTCGGGCGTCGAGAGGTCCAGGACCGGCGCCAGGTTGATGTTGACGCCCGCAGCCAGCAGTTCGCGGGCCATGACCCTCCCCACTTCGTAGGCCACGGCCGGCGTCCGGCACCTCCCCAGCGCCGCGTTCCCCGGGAAGAAGGTGATGCCGCGCGCGAACCGGAAGACCACTCCCCCCTCGTGCTCCACCGCCACCAGCAGGCGGGTGCCCATCCGGTTCTCCAGCTCCTCCACGAGCGCGCGCACCTGGTCCAGCGTCTCGATGTTGCGCCGCTGGAGACAGATCCCGACCGCGCCCGTCTCCTTGAGCAGGCGCACCATCTCGTCGGTGACCTCGATGCCGTAGATTCCCAGGAGGAGCGGTTGTATCTCGCGATCGGCCAATCCCACCTCCGTCAGGCCCTCCAAGTATAAGCGATTCCGCCCACGAACCAACAGTTTCCCACGAAACTGATTTGGCTGGAGACGGCCCGGTTCCACGGGTATATTCCGGGTCATGGACGGCGTCCTCCAGCCCATCCTTGCCGAGGAGATCCGGAAGATCCGCGAGGCGGGCCTCTACAAGGACGAGCGCGTCCTCCTGGGCCCGCAGGGAGCCCGGATCCGCGTGCAGGACCGCGATGCCCTGAACTTCTGCGCCAACAACTACCTGGGGCTCTCCTCGCACCCCGAGATCGTCCGCGCCGCCCACGAGGCGCTGGACCGGTGGGGCTACGGGCTCTCGTCCGTGCGCTTCATCTGCGGGACGCAGGGGATCCACAAGGAACTGGAGGGGGCCATCACCCGGTTCTTCAGCGCCGGGGACTCCATCCTCTACACCAGCTGTTTCGACGCCAACGGCGGCCTCTTCGAGGCGATCCTGGGCGAGGAGGACGCGGTCCTCTCCGACGCCCTCAACCACGCGTCCATCATCGACGGCATCCGCCTCTGCAAGGCGGAGCGGCACCGCTACGCCAACTCCGACATGAAGGAGCTGGAGGAGGCCCTCAAGAAGACGAAGGACAAGCGCGCCCGGCTGATCGCCACCGACGGCGTCTTCTCCATGGACGGCACGATCGCCCGCCTCCCGGACATCTGCGAGCTGGCCGACCGCCACAAGGCGCTGGTCATGGTGGACGACTCGCACGCCACGGGGTTCATGGGCAAGACCGGCCGCGGGACGCCCGAGTACCACGGCGTCATGGACCGGATCGACGTGCTGACCTCCACCCTGGGCAAGGCCCTCGGCGGCGCGGCGGGCGGGTTCACGACCGGACGCCGGGAGATCGTCGAGATGCTCCGCCAGAGGTCGCGGCCCTACCTCTTTTCCAACACGCTCCCGCCCCCCATCTGCGGC
>CAYNDR010000235.1:0-5062 GCA_964395295.1 uncultured Planctomycetales bacterium | reverse complement strand
GAGGAGAACACCCGGTATTTCCGGGCCGAGATGACCCGGAGGGGCTTCCAGATCAAGCCCGGCGACCACCCGATCTGCCCCATCATGCTCCACGACGCGAAGCTCGCCCACGAGTTCGCGCGTTCCATGCTGGACGAGGGCGTCTACGTCGTCGGCTTCAGCTACCCGGTGGTCCCCAAGGACCAGGCGCGCATCCGCGTCCAGGTGAGCGCCGCGCACGAGAGGGACGACCTGGATCGCGCCATCTCCGCGTTCGAAAAAGTGGGCCGGAGGCTCGGCGTGCTCCGCTAGTCCCGGTCCCGCCGGTTCGGGTCCTCCGGGCGCCGGTCCCTGGGCCGCAGGTCTTCCGGCTTGACGAGTTCCAGCTTCTTGAGGACCTCCAGGGTGTTGGGATCGACCTTGTAGATCGTCCCGCCCATCAGGACGAAGAGGTGCTTCTCCAGCGTCACCATCGTCCCCTGCATCATGGGACCCATCCCGGGCATCATGGGCCGCCGGCCTTCTTCCTGCGGTGCCCCGCCGGGCGGCCGGGGAGGCAGGGGGTCCTGCTGGGCCGCGGTGCTCGCGTCCGGCTGGAGCGCCAGCACGGCCAGGAATGCGCACGCGGCAAGCGGGAGGGACTGGGTTTTCATGAAATCTCCCTGTAGAAAAAGGCCCACGGGGAGACCGTTTTCCCCCCGGGGCCCGCCAGCAAACGTGGCCGTCACCTGTCAGCCGTCAATCCCTCTCGGGCCGCGGGCACCACGGGCGGTCACAGCCCGGGCAATTGGGTCCGGGGCCTCGTCCCGGGCCCCTGTCCTCCGGCGGCCTGGGCCCGTCGCCGGGCCCTCGACGATCGCCCCTCCTCATCTGTCCGGGAGGGCCGAACCCGCGCCCCTGGCCGCGGAATTCGGGAGGACCGCCGGGCCCCTGGCGATTGCCTCTCCTCATCTGACCGGGAGGGCCGAACCCGCGTCCCTGGCCGCGGAATTCGGGGGGACCGCCGGGCCCCTGGCGGTCATCTCTCTTCTGCATCCAGGGAGGGCCGAAGCCCGGGCCCTGGCCGGGCCTGTTGAACTCGGGCGGACCTCCGGGGGGCGGACCGTGCGGCTCTTCCCTGCCGGGACCGGGCCGGTTGAATCCCGGCTCCGGACGAGGCTCGCGCGCCGGCCCGCGCCGGAGGTGCTCCACCTCGCGCTCCAGGCGCTCGATCTGTTCCGTCAGGCGCCGGATCAGGTCCTCCGGCCCGCGCTGGGGCGGACGCTCCGGCTCGCGCCGCGGCTCGGCCTGCGGCCCGGGACGCCGCTCCGGCTCCTGCGGGGGTCCCGGCCGCCTCCCCGGCTCGCGGCCCTTCTCCCGGGACCGCTCCAGCTCTTCCATCCTCTGCCGGAAATCGCGCTCCATGCGCTCCCGCTCCTGGGCGAACTTCTTCTCGAGCTCCTGCGCGCGTCGCTCGTGCTCGCGGCGAAGTTCGTCCGATCCCCTTCCCCGGTCCTCCTGCGCGGCGGCCGCCCCGCAGGCCGCCGCCATGATCCCGATCGCCATCAAAATCCTCATGATTGATCCTCCGATTCCATATCCCATAACGGATGGTTCCTCCCTTTATTGTCCGATCCCGCGGGATTCCTCCATGCCGGTCCCGCGGGAAAATAGTGCAAACGCCCCGGGCCTGAGCCCGATAGAACTTAGTAACCGTTCGGGGGCATCAGAGAATCAAGAATGAAGAATCGAGAATCAAGGGTTCGTCACCCCCCAGCCCCCCCCTGGGGGGCTACGGGGGGAATCCATTCTCGATTCTTGATTCTCAATTCTCGATTCTGATCCGATCCCTGAACGGATATAGAACTTCTGCCGCGCCTCGCGCGGCGGCCACAGCTGGGGGGAGCCTGATGAGGCACCTTGCGCTCGTTCTCCTGCTTTCGATCGGGGCGGCGCCGGCCCCGAAGGCCATCGCGATCAAGGATGCCGCGATCGTGGTGGCCCCCCTCTTCTCGATGTCCCGCGGGACCGTCGTCCTCCGGGACGGGCTCATCGAGGATGCCGGCCCCAGGGCGGCCATCCCTCACGACGCGGAGGTGATCGACGGGACCGGGCTCGTCGTCTACGCCGGCTTCATCGACGGCCGGACGACCCTGGGACTGCCGGAGACGAAGCGCGCGGCCGAAGGCCAGAAGTCCGCGGAGGGAGAGAAGCCCGACTTTGCCCGGGAGGCGCCCCCCTCGATGGAGGAAGCCAACCGCAAGGGCCTGAGGCCGGAACTCGACGCGGCGGACCTCGTCCAGGTCGGCGAGGCGGAGGCCAGGAAGGCGCACGCCGGCGGATTCACGGTCGCCGTGGCGGCCGCGGGCCAGGAATACCTGTCCGGCCGCGCGGCGGTGATCTCGCTCTCGGGCGCGCCGCGCCGGAATGCCCTGCTCCGAACAACCGCAGGATTGCACGCCTCCTTCCGTTCCTATGGCGAGGGCTACCCCGGCACCCCGATGGGCGTCATGGCGCACCTGAGGCAGTTCTTCCTGGACGCCCGCCGCTACCCGAAGCTCTGGGCCGCCCACGCGCCCGGCCGGCCCCGGCCCGCGATCGACCCGGCCCTCCAGGCGATCCAGCCCGTGCTCAACCGCGAGGTCCCCCTCTTTTTCGAGGCCGACGGCGAGCACGAGATCCTCCGCGCCATCGACCTCTCGGAGGAGTTCGGCTTCCGCCTCGCGATCGTGGGAGGCGCGGAAGCCTGGCGCGTGGCCGGCCTCATCAAGGAGAAGGACATTCCGGTCGTCCTCAGCCTCAAGCTCCCCAAGGAGCCGGACAAAAAGAAGGACGACGACGAGCCCGAGAAGCTGAAGAAGGAGCGGCAGAGGATCCGCGAGGAGGAGTCGCTCTGCGCGCGGAGGCTCTACGAGGCGAAGGTCCGGTTCTGCTTCTCGACCTCCGGCCTCGCCGCCCCCGCCGACGCGCCGGGGAACATCGCCAGGATCGTCGGCCTCGGGCTCCCCCCCCACGCGGCGCTGGCGGCCCTCACCACGTCGCCCGCGAGGATTTTCGGCCTCCAAGCCACCCACGGCACGGTCCAGAAGGGCAAGGCGGCCAACCTGACCGTCCTCACCGCGCCCCTCGGGGACAAGAAGGCGAAGGTCCGCTACGTCTTCGTGGACGGCCGCAAGTTCGAGTTCGAGGCCAAGAAGCCCCCCCCGGGGGCCGAGCCCGAGGTCAACATCGCCGGGCGGTACGTGCTCCGCATCCTGAACGAGGGCGGCGCGATCGAGGGATCGGTCGAGATCCGCCAGGAGGGCGCCGACCTCACCGGGACCGTCCGGATCCATCAAGGCGAGGCGGAGCTGGCCGGGACCGTCAGCGGGAAGAAGTTCGAGTTCACCGCCGCCGCCCCCGTCAACGACCAGCAGGTCGAGTTCACCTTCAAGGGGGAGAAGAAGGGCGGCGAGCTTCGCGGGACCGTCGTCACCCCCACGGGCGAGCGCGAATGGACGGCCGTCCCGGAGGAGCGGGACCGGAAGGAGGACATCCTCGCCGGGCCCCGGGAACCCGAGCAGGACCGGGACGTCGAGATCGACGCCGACCGCGTCCCGAAGACGCGGACGGGGGGAAACGCCTTCATCAAGGACGCCGTGATCCTGACGCTCTCAAACGCGGGCAGGATCGAGAAGGGGTCGATCCACGTCCTCAACGGGAAGATATCGAAGGCCGGCCCCTGGGACGCCCCCGCGCCGCCGGGGGCGACGGTGATCGACGCCCGCGGCCTCTACGTGATGCCGGGGATCATCGACGCCCACTCCCACCTGGCCACGGGCGGGGGCGTCAACGAGACCACGCAGTCCATCACCCCCGAGGTTCGCGTGAGCGACGTCCTCGATCCCCGCGACGTGGCGGTCTACCGCGCCGCCGCCGGCGGCTGTACCTCCACGAACACCCTCCACGGAAGCGCCAACACGATCGGCGGCCAGAACGCGATGGTCAAGCTCAAGTACGGGAAGCGGCCGAAGGAGATCCTCTTCCCCGGCGCTCCGCCCAGCGTCAAGTTCGCCCTGGGGGAGAATCCCAAGCAGTCGAACTGGGCCCAGAACCGGGGCAAGCGGTTCCCCAACACGCGGATGGGGATCGAAGCGACGCTCCGCCGCGCCTTCGCGATGGCGCGGGAGTACGAGAAGGCCATCCAGGCCGATCCCCTCGCGCGCCGGGACCTCCGGCTGGAGGCGATCCTGGGCGTCGTCCGGGGGGACTTCCTCGCCCGCTGCCACTCCTACCGCGCCGACGAGATCCTGATGATCCTCGACGTGGCCCGCGACTTCGGCTTCACGGTCCGGACCCTGGAGCACGTGCTCGAAGGCTACAAGGTGGCGCCCGAGATCGCCGCGGCGGGGACGGGGGCATCGACCTTCAGCGACTGGTGGGCCTACAAGATCGAGGCCTACGACGCCATCCCCTTCAACGCCGCGCTCATGGCCCGCGCCGGCGTGCTCGTCTCCATCAACTCCGACAGCGACGAGCAGATCCGCCACCTCAACGTCGAGGCGGCCAAGGCGGTCAAATACGGGGGACTCTCGGAAAGGGAGGCCCTTGAACTCGTCACGGTCAACCCGGCCCGCCAGTTGGGGATCGAGGACCGCGTCGGCTCCATCGCGGAGGGGAAGGACGCGGACCTGGCCCTCTTCAATGGCCACCCGCTCTCGTCCTACAGCCGCTGTGTCATGACCCTCGTCGACGGGGAGGTCGTCTTCGAGGACCGGGACGTCCCCGACCGCGCCACGAAAGGATTCGCCGTCGGGAAGCGCCTCCGGCTCCCGCCGCGCGAGGAACTGCCGGAAAGGGACGCGTACTGGATCGAGGGGGCCATGATCCACCCGGTCTCCCGACCCCCTTTCCAGGGGACGATCGGGATCCGCGGCGGGAAGATCGCCGAGCTCGGGCCCGACGTGCGCGTCCCGAAAGGATCGCCCGCGATCGACGGGTCCGGCCTCTCGGTCTATCCGGGCCTGATCGACGCGTTCACGAACATCGGACTCGTGGAGATCGGGTCCGTGGCCGGGACGAGGGATGAGGCGGAGATCGGGGACCTCCAGCCCGATCTCAAGGC
>CAYNDR010000234.1:0-10299 GCA_964395295.1 uncultured Planctomycetales bacterium | reverse complement strand
CCCGGGCCCGGCCGCGTGATCATACCCCGGTGAGGCAAGGCGCGACGGCGGCGGGCCCGGGGATCGACGACTGATGGTCTTCTCTTCCCACGTCTTCCTGTTCTACTTCCTGCCCGCGGCGCTCCTGACCTACTACGGCCTCCCCCACCGCTTCCGCCACTTCGCCCTCAGCCTGCTGAGCTACGTCTTCTACGGCTGGGCGAATCCCTGGTTCATCCTCCTCATGTTCGGGTCCAACCTCTTCGACTACGTGATCGGGCTGGCGATCGCCGGGCGGCTTGGGCGGCGCCGGAGGGAGCCCATCGAGACCCTGTCCCAGTGGGGGCCGCGCACGCCGGGCCAGAAGCTCGCCCTCTCCATCGCCGGCAACCTCGCGGTGCTGGGCTTCTTCAAGTACTTCAACTTCGGGGTGGACGCCTACAACGACCTGGCGAGGGTCCTGGGCCTACAGGGCGGGACGTGGGAGTCCGCCTTCCGCGTGACGCTCCCGCTGGGCATCAGCTTCTCCGTCTTCCAGAGCATGAGCTACACGATCGACGTCTACCGGGGGGAGTCCCGGGCCCTCCGGAACTTCACCGACTTCTCGTACTACGTCTCGATGTTCCCCCAGATGGTGGCGGGCCCCATCGTCCGCTTCTCCGACATCGACGACCAGCTGTTCGAGCGGACGCACACGCTGGAGAAGTTCTCCCGCGGGGCCGCGTTCTTCGCGATGGGCTTCGCCAAGAAGGTCCTCCTGGCCAACCCCATGGGGGAGGCGGCCGACGCCGCCTTCGGGGCCGGCGACCTGCTCTGGTGCGACGCCTGGGCGGGGGTCCTGGCCTACGCGTTCCAGATCTACTTCGACTTCAGCGGCTACTCGGACATGGCCATCGGCCTGGGCTGCATGATGGGATTCCGCCTGGGAAAGAACTTCGACTCCCCCTACTGGGCGGACTCAATCACGAACTTCTGGCAGCGCTGGCACCTGTCCCTCTCCACGTGGCTCAGGGACTACCTCTACATCCCCCTGGGGGGGAGCCGCCGGGGGACGCTCCGGACGTACGCCAACCTGATGATCGTCATGCTCCTCGGCGGCCTGTGGCACGGGGCGAGCTGGAACTTCGTGATCTGGGGGGGGATCCACGGGACCATGCTCGCCGGCGAGCGCGTGATCGGGAAGAGCCCGGTCTACCGGGGGCTCCCCCGCGTGGTCCGGATCGCGATCACGTTCGGAGTCGTCCTGGTGGCCTGGGTCTTCTTCCGCGCGCCCGACCTGGCGACCTCCCTGCGCTATGTCGGAGACATGTTCGGGGCGGGCGGGGACTCCGCGGGAGGCCGCCTCGTGGCCGCGACGCTGTACGACCGGCACCACCTCCTCGCCTTCGGGGCCTGCGCCTTCGTCGTGTGGTCCTGCCGGCAGTCCTGGGACCACGCCCTGAAGGTCGGCCTTCTGAAGGCGGCCTGGCTCATGATCCTCTTCGCCTGGAGCGTGTCGGTGATGTGGACCCAGTCCTTCAACCCGTTCATCTATTTCTTCTTCTAGGAGCGGCCATGGCGAGGGACATCCCGCTGGTCCCCGACAAGGGCGAGGTGAGGCGTCCCGCGGGCGTCCTCCTGCTGGCCCTGTTCCTCGCCCTGATCCTCCTTCCGGGACTGCTCCAGCCGGCGTTTGAGCTGGGGGGATGGTTCGACAGGGAAGGGGGACGGGCGGGCGAGGTCGTCCGGGACCGGTCGGTCCAGGAGCTCGATATCCTCAGGAAGGCGCCGCTCGGACTGCCGGGGCTCGCGGGATCCGAAAAGGGACAGGGGCGGTCCCTGCTCCGGCATATCCAGGAATACGAGAAGGCCCTCGAGAAGCGGTCGGTCCTCTCGGCCGCGGCCCAGCCCTGGGTCCAGTGGGCCCAGCTGGCCTCGGCCCGCCAGGGGAACGAGAAGGTCATGCTCGGGCGGGGGGGATGGCTCTTCTACAGGCCCTGCGTGGAGTTCGTCACCGGCCCGGCGTTCAGCGGCGCCGCCCGCCCCTTGCGCCCGAACGAGGACGCGCCCCGGCACACGGATCCCTTCCCGGCGATCGTGAAATTCCACGAGGACCTCAAGGCGCTGGGGATCGACCTCGTGCTGGTCCCGGTGCCCGTCAAGGCGACGATCTGCCCGGAGCGGCTCGCGGGCCGGTACGATCCGTCCCTCGGGCCCCCCGTCAACCTCTCCCTGAAGGCGTTCTTCCGCCGGCTGGAGGAGAAGGGCGTGGCCGTCGTCGATTTGACCCCGGCCCTCTGGGAGGCGCGCCAGAGAGAGGATCTCTTCCTGCCGCTGGACTCGCACTGGACGCCCCGCGGCATGGGCCTATTCGCCTCGGCCCTGGCGGCCGAGCTCAAGAGGCGTTTCCCCTGCCTCAAGAATCCCGTCGCCGCCTACGAGACCCGGAGCGTCCGGGCCTCAAACCGCGGGGACCTCTTCGACATGCTCCGCCTGCCCCCGCGGGCGGAGCCGTTCCCGGAGACGGCCGTGGACCTCGAACAGGTGATCGACGCGGGGACCGGCAAGCCGGTCGAGAGCGACGAGTCGAGCCCGGTCGTCCTCCTGGGGGACAGCGCCGCGAACATCTTCTCCGCGGACTCCATGAAATGGGGGGCGCACGCGGGGCTTGCGGAGCACCTGTGCCTGCGCCTGCAGAGGCCCCTCCACTGGATCGCGGTGAACGGCGGCGCCGCGACCGAGGCGCGCAAGCGCCTGGCCGGCGAGGGCGTGGCCGGGAAGGCGCTGGTCCTCTGGCAGTTCATCATGCGCGACCTCACCCACCCGGACCCCAAGGCCGGGTGGGAAACCTTCCCCCTGCCGGCGGGCACGGCGCCCCACGCCGCCCTCCCGCCGCGCCTGGAGGCCAGGGCGAAGGTCGTCAAGAGGTCCGAGCCGCCCCTCGCCGACGCGGCGGAGATCTATCCGGACACCCTGACCCGCACGCTCTACGAGATCCAGGAGGTCATCGACGGCGAGTACGGGTCCAGGGATCTCCTGGCCGTGGAATGGGCCCAGATGAAGAAGAGGCCCACGAGGACCGCGGAGTACCGGGTCGGGGACGTGCACCACCTGGTCGTGGAACCCCTGCGGGACGCCCGGAAGAAGGACAAGGCCATCGGGATCGCCGGCTGCGTGGACGACGTCAAGCGGCCCGACCTGCCGTCGTTCTGGGTCGTCCGGCACAAGTAGGCCGGCCTTGAGAAGATATTTCCTCGGTTCGGGAACAGGAGGGCCCCTTCGCGTGGTCCCAAATGCGGCGAAAAGACATGCATGCTATGATGGCCCTCATGGAGCAGTGCGAGGAGGCCCGGCAGGAATTCGACGGCCTGGCGCGGCGCCTGGGGGCCGAACTGGTGCAGTATGCGTATGAAAGGACCTGGAGCCTGGAAGGCGCCCAGGATGTCGTCCAGAGGGCGCTCCTCAAGGCCTGGGTCGTCTTCCGCGACGGCGCGCGGCCGTTCAATCCGCGCGCGTGGCTCTATCGCATCGTCCACAACGAGGCGGCCAACGATGTCCGGAGCGACGCCGTGCGGCGGAGGCTGGGAGTGAAAGTGGCGACGCCGGTTTCCTCGAATGAGCCCGACGGCCTGCTCGGGGCCCAGGTGCGGGAGACGCTCGACGCGGTCCGGGGCCTCCCGGACGAGTCCCGGGACATCATCGTCCTGCATTACATGCAGGGCCTTTCCATCAGCGAGACCGCCGAGATTATGGGCATCCCCGCGGGGACGGCGAAGTCGCAGATCGCCCGGGGGCTGGACCTTTTGAGGGCGCGTCTGCAGGGAGGCTGTGGTCATGAAGGATAGTCGGCCGAGCCGGTGCGAGGAGTACCGGAAACTCCTGAGGGACGACCTCCTGGGAGGTCTGGAGCCTGAGCGGCAGTCGCTCCTGAGGTCGCACGAGGAGACCTGCCCCGGGTGCGCCGCGGAGCGGCAGGCGCTCTCGGACGTCCTCGACCGCCTGGACGCCCTGCGCCAGGCTCGCCTCGAGTCCAGGCTTGTCTTCCAGAGCGCGGCGGCACGGGCGATCGAAGGGAAGGGGGCCGGGGGCCTCGAAGACGTGCCCAAGCCTTCCCGGTTCAGCCCCCCGGTCGTGTGGATGGCGGCCGCCGCGGCGCTGATCGCGGCGGCAGGCCTGGCCTACCTCTTCCTCGGCGGGCACGGGAGAATGCCTTCCGAGAAGGCCGTTCCCATCGTCGAGGCGGAGCCGCCCGCGGTTCCTGCCCCCGAGGAGCGCGTCGAGGAGCCGGTGAGAATACCCGCGCCGCCGGAGGCCGTCAGGGCGGTTCCTGAAACGAGGGAAACGGTCGAACCCAAGGTGCCCCAGGAGCCCAGGCCGGAGACTCCCCCGGCGCCCCCCGTGAAGAAGGCCGATCCCGCCCCCGTCTCCCGTCCCGAGCCCCCGAAAAACCCGGCGCCGGACGCGCCCCGGCCCGAAGCCCCACCCGTCCCTCCCGCGCCTCGCGAGACGATCCCCGTGGTGGCTTACCTGGAAGAGGCGCACGGCGAGGTGGAGGTGCTCGGCGAAGGAGAGAGGATCGCCGCGGCGATCGGACACCCGCTCCTGTCGGGGCAGGGGGTCCGCGCGGCCGGGAAAGGGAGCTCGGCCGTCCTCTGTTTCCTGGACGGGACGCGGATCGAGCTGGGGGCCGACACGTCGCTCCGCGACCTGGGAGGCAAGGTGAAGGGCGGCTTCCTCGATCAGGGCATGCTGGCCGCGGACGTCGTCAAGCAGGCCGCCGGCTCGCCGGCGGTCTTCAGGACGCCCCAGGCCCGGGCGGAAGTCCTGGGGACCCGGCTGACGCTTGCGGTCTCGCCCGGATCCACGCGGCTCGATGTGTCGCAGGGACGCGTCCGCCTGGTCCGGGAAAGGGACGGGGCCTCGGTGGATGTGACCCCCGGCTATTTCGCCGTGGTGGCTCCGGGGGCGTCGATCCTGCCGAGGCCGGTGGACCGGAAGAAGGCGCCGGAGGACCGTCTCCTCCCGGCGAAGGTCGAGGCCGCCATCAAGAAGGGGGCGGACTACCTCCGGGCACAAACCGCGGCCCTCCCCGCGGATCAGAAGCCGGTCCGCCTGTGCGGGACCGAACTGACGCTCCTGACGTTCCTCCACGCCGGGGTGCCCGAGAACGCTCCCGAGTTCCAGAGGCTCTTCAAGCTCATGATGGAGGGGGACCTCCAGTGCACCTACTGCGTCTCGCTCCAGGCGATGGTCCTCGAGGAGCTGGACCGCGTGAGGCACCAGGGCCGGATCGCGCACTGCGCGCAGTTCCTGGTGGACAACCAGTGCAAGAACGGCCAGTGGGACTACGGCGCCCCGACGAAGCTCGGCCCCCTCGCCCCGGTCAAGAAGGGCACGGCGACCGGGGGCGTGCGGACCGATCCGGCGCAGGACCCCGGCCCGCGCCCGAAGCCCAAGGTCGTCAACAGGATCGTCGTGCGCCGCCAGCGCGAAGGGGGGGAGTCGACCGGGGACAACTCGAACTCCCAGTACGCCGCGCTCGGGTTGAGGGCCTGCCACGAGGCGGGCATCGCGTTCCCGATGGAGACCGTGGATCTGGCGATGAAGTGCTGGCGCGCCTGCCGGTCGGAGGACGCCGCGGGGCGGGATGCCCTGGCGGGGCGCGGATGGGGCTATCACGGGAACGAGGGCCCGATCTACGGCTCGATGACCGCGGGGGCGGCGGGGGCGCTGGTGATCTACGACTACATCAAGGAGGGGAAGCTGGCCTGGCTGAGGGACAAGGACGTGCACGAAGGCAACCAGTGGATCGCCCGGAACTTCAGCGCGGCCGCGAATCCCGGCATGGGCCAGAAGAACCTCTTCTATTACCTCTATGCCCTGGAGCGGCTGGGGACGCTCTACGGCACGGAGCGGTTCGGCGGGCACGAGTGGTACGCCGAGGGGACCAGGGTCGTGCTCGACGCCCAGAAGGCCGACGGCTCGTGGACCGACGGCGTCGAGGGCCGGCCGGAAAGCGACACCTGTTTCGCGATCCTCTTCCTCAGGCGGGCCACCCGCCCGCTCGTTGACCTAGCCAGCGTGGACCGGTTCCATCCCAGGAGATGAAAGGAGCGCGCCATGAGCAGGAGACGTGCCGCGGGCCTGGCCCTCGCGACGCTGTTTTTCGGGCCGGTGGTCTTCGCGCAGTCCGCGTTCAAGCACCCGTGGGTGGAGGGGATCGACCAGAAGAAGCCGGACATCGTCCTGATCGGAAACTCCATGATCGGGGAGGGGATCGACGTCGGGACGCTGGAGGGCCTGACGAAGAGCAAGGTCTACGAGATCCGGGACAACGGCCAGCTCGTGACGTGGCAGTACCTGGTCGTGAAGAACGTGGTCGGGAGCGCCCGCCACGTGCCCAAGCTCGTGGTGGCGGTCGAGCGGATCAACAGCTTCACCGTGCCCAACGCCCGCGTGTCGGGAGACTCCAAGAAGGTGATCGACGAGGTCCGCAGCGGCGAGGAGAAGGTGCTGGACGAGCTGGCCTACGGCGTGCCCCCCGCCGGGAAGGAGGCCCTCGCCGACCTCAGGAACTGGGACTTCAAGAAGACCGTGGAGAAGTCGTTCCTCCCGCACATGATCGAGGCCGCCCGGAAGAAGGGGACCCGGCTCGTCGTGGTCCGCCACAAGAGCCGCAGTTTCGCGGAGGACCCGAACTTCGAGCAGGCCAAGAACAAGCCCTACGAGGCCCCCATGAATCAGTACCGCCGGGACATCGCGGGCTACATCAGCGAACGCGGCATGGTGTTCCTGGACTTCGAGCTGGAGCCCAAGATCAGGATCGAGCATTACGGCAACGGCAGCCACCTGAACCGCGGCGAGGGCCGCGCGACCTGGACCCGGCTCCTGGCCGAGGACCTGAACTGCGTCCTCGCGGGCAGGCAGGCGCCCCATCAGCTCCCCAACGACGCGAAGGCGAAGAAATGAGAAGGCCCGCGCGGCACCGGTTCCTGGCGGCGTTCCTGGCGCCGGCGTGCCTCCTGGCCGGGGGCGAAGGCCTCGGCCAGGAGAAGGACAAGGCCGACGTCGCCAGATCGACCTACACGGTCCCTCACGACTTCACGATGAGGGCGCGGGTCACGGCGGCGACCCCGTCCGAGCCGGTCCATCTCCGCTGGCGGTACGGCGGCGAGGGCCTGGGCGGCGGCGTCACGACCGGCACGTTCGCGGAGAACCTCCCCGTGGGGACATGGTCTCCCCCGGTCCCGCTCACGTCGATCGCCGCCAAGTTCCCCAAGAAGCTGTTCCTTACGGTCACGCTGGACCGGCCGCGGGGCGGAGACGGCCGCGCGTCGCACAGGAACGTGAGGGTGGAGTTCGAGTTCCGCTGGAGGGACAGGGCCGTCAAGTCGTTCGAGGAGGCCGCGCCGGACGGCGCCACGGTGGGCCTCTTCATCCCCGCGTACCGCCTCGCCGGGGGAAAGGCGCCGGATCACCCGGACTTCACCGGCGAGCTGGGCGGGCTCCTCGCCTACGCGCGCGCGCGGGCCGAGAGGCTGGAGAAGCTCCCCTGGAGCGGCCGGCCTGTCCCCCGGCTCTACACGGTCATCACCGACCTGGGAGGGCACGGCGAAGGCGCCGGCTACGGCATCCGGCACGCGAACCGCGCCGTCACGGAGGCCGAATGCCGAAGCCTGAGGCAGTTGGGCGTCAACGCCCTGCGCGCGAGGCCCGCCTTCCTGGAGTCCATGATCTCGGAGAAGACCGGGTACGGCGCGGCCTTCGGCCGGGGCGCCATCACCGGCCACGCGGGATTCCCCGTCGTCCGGTACCGCAAGGGATCGGCCCCCGCGCCGGGCGCCGGGTGTCCCTTCAGCCCCGCCGTGGGGCAGGCCGCCCAGGCCCAGATCGCGGAGGCCCTGGGGCATCTCAAGGGCCCCGAGGACGAGGTCTGGCTCCTGACCGTGGACGAGATCGGCACCATCTTCCACGAGACGCCCGAGGGCAAGGGGAAGCACGCCGGCGCCTGCCCGAACTGCACGCGGGCGTTCCAGGAGTGGCTGAAGGGCCAGGGGCTGAAGCCCTCCGATTTCGGGAAGGGCGAGTGGTCCGAGGTCGTTCCGGCGGACCTCGCGGCCCCGGGCCGCGAAGCCTCCGGAGGGCCGCCCGATCCGAAGGCGGCCCTGAACGCCTACTACGCGTCCCTCTTCCTGAACACCGCGACGGCGAAGCTCTTCACCCCCCTGCGCGACGCCATCGCCCAGGCCAACGAGAGGAAGCGCAAGGCCCTGGCCGGCGGCGACCCGAAGGGCCCCGAGGCGCGCCAGCCGTGGCTGTTCTCCTACGCCCTGCGCGGGAACAACTTCCTGATGCAGGGTTCCAGCCTCGACTTCTTCGAGTTCTACCGCCACGCGGACAACGCCTTCGTCTACGAGACCTCCAACCGGGACCCCCGGATCTGGGGATGGGACAGCTACCTGTGCGACGTCGCGCGCGTCGTCAGCGCCGACCAGGGCATCCGGTTCGGCATCTACGTCAAGCCGCACCGCGGCGCCCCCATCCAGAGGATGCTCGCGGCGGCGAGCCGCAGCGCCCGGATGATCTACTGGTACACCTACGGGCCGGATTACCACAAGGGGGACAGCTTCTCCGAGAGGCCGGAGTGCCTGGACGCCGTCAGCAGGGGGATCCGCCTCCTGGGCCGGGCGGAGGAGACGCTGTACGGCTCCTCCTGGGCCAGGCCGGCCGAGGTGGCGATCGTCAACCCGCAGTCGTCCGAGCGGTGGATCGGCCTCTTCGGCCCGTCGCCGGCCAAGGAGGCGGCATGGGAAAACGCGAAATGGATCTACACGGCGCTCCAGCACGCCCACGTCCCCGTGGATCCGCTCGACGAGGTGATGCTGGCGGCCCGGGACCTCTCCCGGTACAAGGTGCTCTACATCAACGGCCCGCACCTCACGCGGGCGGCCGCCGAGAAGGTGGCCTCCTGGGTCCGCGCCGGCGGCACGCTCTATACCAGCGGCGGCGGGCTGGCCTACGACGAGGCCCACCGGCCGCTCCAGCCGATGGAGCCCGTGCTGGGGCTCCGGGCGCGGGAGGCGCCCCGGATGACCTGCCGGGTGAGCCTGTATGGAGGGACGTCGATCGAGTCCTATGACGACTCGAGACGCGTCCTGGCGCCGGCGCCGCCGGGCGCCGGGATCGTGGCCGGAGGTCCCTTCACGGGCTCGTTCCCGCTTGCCGTGGGCCGCGAGACGTTGAAGCCTTCCACGGCGCAGGTGCTGGCGAAGTTCGCCGACGGGGAGGCCGCCGTCACGCGCAACGCGTTCGGCCAGGGGCAGGCGTACGTGGTGGGTTTCTTCCCGGGGCTGGAGTACAGCGCGCTCGTGAGGGCGGAATCGTTCGACATGTCCGGCGGCTTCCCGGCCGAACGGCGTTCCTACGTGGTCGCGCCGGCCCTGGAACGGGTCGTCCCCGTCGTGGACGCTTCCCATCATGCCGTGGAAGGGGTCCTCCTCAGGAACGATGCCTCCGGCAGGCTGGCGGTGACGCTGGCCAACTGGGCCTACCGCAGGACGAATGGAACGCCTTCACCCGAGGTGGTCCCGCTGGCCGGCCTCAGGATCACGATCCGCGGCGCGGATAACGCGACGAAGGCGGCCTCCGCGGCGCTCGACAGGCCGCTCGTCCTGGAGAAGTCCGGGGGCGCGGTCATCGTCGTCCTGCCGTCCTTGGCCGAAGGGGACGTCCTTCTTCTGGAGTGAACGGGGCTCCGGGATCCGTGCCGGGGAGAACGGCGATGAGGACCCTGTTTCTGGGGATCTGCATGGCCGGTCTTGCGGCCGGACAGGCGACGCCCATGCGGAACAGCACCTACTACACGATCCGCGCGATCCCCAACCATCGGCTGAAGCCGTCGGCCGTCTTCCGCATTCACGTCTCGTTCGACCGGCAGGGCGGGAAATGGGAGAAGTCCTGGCGGGTCCAGACGCCCCCCCCGGGCCTGCTCCCGGGCTACAAGGATTGAACGGCCGTCCGTTTCGCTTTCCATCGCCCAGGCCCCGTCAGGCCGGTTGCCGTTAACGCGGAACCATAATAGCGGAAAGGGCGCCGGCCGGAGGCCGATTCTTCCTTCCGTCCGCGCCGGGAGACCCTATAATCACAGCCAACAAGATTAAGAGAGCCCGACAAAATGAATCTCACCACAAAGACGCCGAGGGCACAAAGAAGAACATGTATTGCTCGTTCCTCCTTTCCCCCCTGGGGGGGGGCAGGGGGGACCCCCGATAAGGGTCTTTCTTTGCGTGCTTCGCGTCTTTGTGGTGGAGTTTCTCGGGTGCTCTACGCAGGTAACCATGA
>CAYNDR010000233.1:5525-10363 GCA_964395295.1 uncultured Planctomycetales bacterium | reverse complement strand
ACGGCCACGGACGGGCTGGGGAACACGGGGAGCGCCACGGTGGCGGTGGACTATGTCTCGCCGGCGGACATGACGTCGCCGTCGATCCTGATCACGTCGCCCACGGACGAGCCGACGTACAGCACGTCGCTGTCGCCTCTGCCGATCGGGGGCCTGGCCTCGGACGGGGTGGGGGTTTCCAGCGTGAGCTGGCTGAACGAGGGGACGGGGGGTGGGGGGTGGCCGCGGGGACGAACGCCTGGACCGCGGTGGTGCCGCTGGCCTCGGGGAACAACGTGGTCCGGGTGACGGCGGCGGACCCGTCGGGGAACACGTCCACGGCGCTCTTGTTCGTCACGTTCCGGCCGTCCGCCTGGGACACCATCCCGCCGATCCTGTCGATCACGAGCCCCACGGGGGGCCCGGGCTACTCCACGGCCCAGCCGCGGGCCGACCTGGGGGGTACGGCGGCGGACAACGCGGCGCTGAGCGCGGTGGTGTGGACGAACGCGACGACGGGGCAGTCGGGGTCCGCGTCGGGCCTGGCGGCGTGGGGCGCGGGGATCCCGCTGGCGGGAGGGACGAACATCCTGATGGTGAGGACGTTCGACACGTCGGGCAACAGCGCCTCGAGCCAGATGTCGGTGGAGTTCAGCATCCCGCCGCCGACCCCGGACGATACGAGTGCCGGCAATTGCGGCTCGCTCGGTCTGGACCTTCTCTTGCCGCTGGCCCTCCTGTGGTTCTATCGCCGGGCCTCGCCAAGGCGTCTCCGGACGTGAAGTTCGCGCGGAAGGACTGGCCGCCGTGTCGCGATTTCTCTTGTGGGCCGGCGTCCTCCGCGCAGGACAGGAGCTGACAAGCTCCGGATGGGAATGGGGATATGCTCCGAACGCTGGCCACGACGGTCCGGGGCCGGGTAATCCTGGCCTGCGGCCTGATCCTGCTTCCCCTGGCAGGATTGCTCGTGTACATGATTTCGCTCATGGTCGAGCAGAGGGAATCCCTGCTCGGCCAGGGCCGAGCCCTGGACCGCCTGGCCAAGATGGACCTGGCCGCCCGGAGCCTGCGGGAATACCAATACAAGATCGCGGAGGCGACCGCCCTGCGCCTCCGGGCTTCCGAGGGGGAAGCCCGGGACAGCCGGATTCGCCTCGAGGGGACCCTCGGCGACTTGGAGGCGTCCGACCCCGGCCTCCGCGCGTCCGTCCTGCATGAGATCCGGAGCGTCGAGAAGAGCGCGGCGGACGCCCTGCGGGCCCCCGCCGCCGGCGGCCCGGACGCCGGCCGGGAGCCGGCGAGGCAATGCCTCGATCACCTGGAGGCCGCCGCCCTGCTGTTCGAGGAGGCCCTTCACCGGCGCCGAAGCGTGGCCGCGGCGGTCGCCGCGGAGGCGGCCGGGCTGGGCGCGCGTTTGACGCAGGCCTCCCTGGCCCTGCTGGCCCTCCTGATCGTCGGGGCGCTGGCGTCAGGGTGGGCGGCCTGCCGCTTGGCCGGCGGGGCCCTCCGCCGGCTCCTGCCCGTCGTGGCCGCCCTGCGCGACGGCGACTTGAGCGCGGAGGTCGCCGGCGACGGCGCGGGAGAATTGAGCCCGCTGATGGGGGCGTTCCGGACGATTCAGGGGAACTTCGCCTCCGCGGTCCGCTCGGTGTCGCAGGCGTCGGACGCCCTGGCGGCGACGGCGGAGGAACTGGCCGGCTTGAGCCGCCGGATGGGCGGCCACTCGTGCGGGACCTCGGACCAGGTCCACGCCCTGTCGGCCTCCGCGGACCAGTTCAGCAAGGACGTCCACACCATGGCCGCGGCCATGGGGCAGATGTCCGCCAGCATCCACGAGATCGCCCGGAACGCGAGCGAGGCGGCGCAGGTGGCCAGCTCCGCCGTCAAGGTGGGCCTGAACACCCACGCCGCCGTGACCAAGCTGGCCGAGGGAAGCGTGGAGATCGGGAACGCCGTCGGGGTCATCGCTTCGATCACGGAGCAGACGAACCTCCTCGCGCTCAACGCGACCATCGAGGCGGCCCGCGCCGGCGAGGCGGGCCGGGGCTTCGCGGTGGTGGCCATCGGCGTGAAGGATCTCGCCAAGCAGGCCGGGCGTTCGGCCGAGGAGATCCAGAAGAGGTCCGAGGGCATCGAGGCGGACGCCGGGGAAGCGGTGGCCGCGATCGGCAGGATCGGGGCGATCCTGAACCAGATCAACGACACCCAGAACGCGATCGCGTCCGCGGTGGAGGAGCAGACGGCCACGACGGCCGAGATCAGCCGCCGCCTGGAGCAGTCGGCCGGCGGCTGCGCCGGGATCGCCAGGAGCATCGCCTCGGTGGCGAGGACGACCCAGGAAGCCTCATCGGCCGCGGAGACCGTGCGGGAGGCCGCCCGGCGGCTTGAGGAGCTGGCGGCGAAGCTTCGAGCCTTGACGGGGACGTTCAGGACGGGGTAGGAGGCCGGGCCCCGTCAAGGAGGGCCCCCGCCGGCCCGGGCCGCGGCCTTCCTCACCTTCTCGCGGAGGTCGCCCGCGTCGAAGGGTTTCAGGATGTACTCGCTCACCCCGAGGTCCGCCGCCTCCGCCTTCTGCGACTGCTGGGCCTGGCTCGTGATCATGATCACGGGAACGCGCTTCAGGGCCTCGCGGCCGCGGAGGAGCCGGACGAAGGTGTTCCCGTCCATCCTCGGCATGGTCCAGTCCACGTGGATCAGGTCGGCCTCCAGCCGCTCCTGCTCGAGTTTCTGGAGCGCCTCGAGGCCGTCGGAAGCCTCGGTGATCTCCGGGGATCCGTTGCCCATCGTCTCCAGCGCTCCGCGGATGAGCTTGCGCATCACCCGGGAGTCGTCCACGACGAGGATTTTCATGAAGGGCGCTCCTCAGGGGGGCACGGCATGCCAGGTCCAGGCGTCTCCGGATGCAATCCTCAGGCGGCGCACGCGGCGTTCAGCTCCACCTCCAGGCGGACGGGCCCCAGCTCGGAATCGAACCGGCGCATGACGGCGAAGGGCTGGTCCTCGGGCCGCCCCGTCCGCCGGCGCTGGCCGATCATGATCTGCGGGACGGAGGTGGCCGCCTGACGGAAGCCCCGCGCCTCGAGGTGCCGGCAGCCGTTCCCGGCGATGATGTTGGCCAGCTCCTCGACCCCGTCCATGACCTCGGCATCGATCTCCTTGCACGGCCTCCCGGACAGGCGCGAGACGATGCCGCAGGCCGCCTCCTCGGGGAAGCTCAGGATGATCCGGCCCGGGCAGGGCCCCGTGATCATGACGACCGCGGAGACCTCGAAGTCCTCCACCAGGCGGTCCTCCTTCGCGGGGGGGCTCTCCGTCAGCTCGATCCCGACCATCCGGCGGAAGATCTCGACGGCCTCGCGGACGAATCCCTGCGGCAGGTCCTTGTCCATCACGACGGTTGCCCGATGAGCCCCTCAAAAGCCCCAGCGTCTCCTATTGTAGCACATAACGCACGCCCATGCGGCGACAGTGTCAGGCCGTGGACTCCAGGATATGCCGGGCCATCGCCTGGTAGGGCGTGCCGTCCAGCGACGTCAGGTAGACCACCGCCAGGTCCACGATGTGCGAGTGGTGGCAGAGGATCCCCAGCGCCAGGCGGTCCTCCGCTTCCTTCATGCCCATGGCCTCGGCCATGGAGACGATCTGCCCGGCCGGGAAGTCCGACCACGTCACCTCCCGGCTCCCCTCCCCCACCAGGAGGATGATCTTCTTGGGGGTGGCCTTCAGCACCTCCGCGCCTTCGAGGACCTCCCCGAGGAGCTTCATCTTCGGGAACGCGGGACGCTTCTCGTTGAGCCGCTCCACGAGCCGGGCGCGCATCTGCTCCAGGAACACCATCTGCTGCTGGCGGTCGGCCAGGCGGAGCCGCATGCGGGTGTCGCCCCGCTTCTGCCCCAGGAGCTCCGCCTGGCGGCCCGCCTCGTCGAGCCTCATCTGCGTGATCTGCTCGTCCACCCGGTGGATCTCGGCGCGGGCCTGCGCCTCCAGGACGCGGGCCGGGAGCACCCGGCTGTCCTGCCCCGATTCGACGGCGGAGATGACGGTCTGGAGCTCCTCCGCCACGTCGCGGGCCGCGGGGTACCGGTTCTTCGGGTCCTTGGCCAGGCACCGCAGGCAGACTTCCTCCAGCTTCGTGATTTTGGTGATGATCTTCGTGGACTCGTGCCGCCGGTCCTTGGCCCGCCGCGCCACCTCGCCGGGCCGCTCGGGCGTGTCCCGCATCGCCTTGAGGAGGATCTCCAGGGGCTCCCCGGTGAACACCGGCCGTCCCGCCACGAGCTCGTAGAGCGTGGCCCCCAGCGCGTAGAGGTCCGTCCAGAGCCCGACCTCCTCGGGCTTCCCGGAGAGCTGTTCCGGCGCCATGTAGGCGGGCGTCCCCCGGATCTTCTCCTCCTCGCCCTCCCCCCGATTCCCCCCCAGGATGCGCGCCAGCCCGAAGTCCATGATGTACGCCTTGCCGCCGCTGGCGATCAGGATGTTGCCCGGCTTGAAGTCGCAGTGGACGATCGGCTTGGGGAACGTGTGGGCGTAGTGGAGCGCGTTGGCCATGTCCCGGAGGATGGCCAGGTAGCCCGTGGGCTCCTCGTAGAGCGGGGAGACCAGCCCGCGCCCCTGGGCCGCGCGGATGTGGTCGGACAGCGTCCGGCCCTCCACGTACTCCATGGCGATGTAGTACTGCTGGCCGATGCGCCCGATGTCCCGCACGGCCACGATGTGCTCGTGGCGCAGGCGCAGGGCCGCGCGCGCCTCCTGGAGCAGGTCGACGATCTGCTCCTGGCGCAGGCGGCGGGCGGCCACCGCCGAGTCGGTCGTGTGCGCCTGCTCGCGGATGAACTTGAGAGCCACGTACTCCCCGACCA
>CAYNDR010000233.1:0-5515 GCA_964395295.1 uncultured Planctomycetales bacterium | reverse complement strand
GTGTCCCAGGCCTTCTGCACGACGCCGGCGCCGCCCTTCCCCAGCTCCTGGAGGAGGATGTACTTCCCGAAGATCCGCGAGGCGTCCTGCCGCGCCGCCTGGACGTCCGGCGGCAGTTCGTCCCGGGTGAGCTGGACCAGGCGGTCGAGGTCCTCCATCTGGGCCACCACCGCCGCCTCCTGCCACTGGACCGGGCCCAGGCAGCGGGGGCACCGCTCGCCCTCCGCCATCATGCGGGTCACGTAGACGGGGGCGCTGCACTTGGGGCAGAAGCGGGTCTGCTTCTGGAGGACCGCCAGGGCGTCCTGGATCTGCACCTTGCCGAGGTAGGCCTTCTCGACGAGGATCTCGGAGAGGGGCCGGCCCGCGGCCCGCCGCGCGCGCTCGGCGTCCTCGTATTCCTCGCGCGAAAGGAGCCCGCGATCGAGGAGAACCTTGCCCAGGGCCTCGTCGTCGATCTTCATGTCACCGCGATCAGCTGGTCCATCGCCGCCAGCACCTCCACCACCGCGGGGAACCTCTTGGTCCGGTCGGGATGCATGAGGCGCTTCAAGAACAGCACCACGACGGGCGGGGCGTCCACCAGCATCAGGTTCGGGACCGGCATCCCGCTCTCGATCTGGCTGGTCACCAGCTCCTCGGAGCTGGCCCCCTCGAACGGCTCGTGCCCCGTCAGGAGCGCGTAGAGCAGGATGCCCAGGGAGTAGATGTCGGCCCCGACCTTGACGTCGACCTCGCCGCGAAGCATCTCCGGGGAGATGTACCCGGCGGTGCCCACCGCCGTGGCCTTGCCCGGCCCTCCGCCCGCGTGCTGGGGGATCGGCACGGCGAAGCCGAGGTCGCACAGCTTCACCTGCTCCCGGCCGTCGATGAGGGCGTTGTCCGGCTTGACGTCGCGGTGGAGGTAGCCCTCCGCGTGGAGGTAGCGCAGGGCCTCCGCCACCTGGCGGGCGGCGGCGAGGGCGCTGCGGACGGGGAAGGGCCCCGTCTCCGAGAGGAGCTGTCCCAGCGAGCGCCCCTCGACGTACTCCATCACGAGGTAGTGCTGGCCCCGCTCGAAGCCGTGGTCGATCCCCCGCACGATGTGGGGGCAGTTGAGGCGCCGCAGGAGCATCGCCTCCCACTCGAATCGCGCCACGGCGCGCGGGTCCTTCGCCCGCTCCGGGTGCAGGACCTTGACGGCCACCTCCCGCCGCTCGAAGAGCGTTTCCGCCGTCCAGATGGCGGCGAAGCCGCCGCTGGCGATGCGCGAGCGGAGCCGGTAGCCCGGGATCGACTGCCCCTTCCAGTCCGGCTGCTGGACGATCCGGGCGAAGTCCATCCGCTCGATTTCCTGCTGCTGCTGCCAGCTGAGCGCCCCGTTCCGCCGGAGGAGTTCCAGCAGAGGCACGACGAGCCCGTAGCGCGAGAGTTCCATCTGGAGGCGCTGGGCCTCGCGGAGCTGGTCGCGCCGGACGTTGCCCTTCTGCTTCATGTAGGCGCTCACGGCGCGGTCGATCTCGAACTGCGTGTCCTCGCCGCGCTCGGCCTCGCGCAGGGGGAGCGCCCCCGGGCCGGCCGGCGGCGGGGAAGCCCCGGCCGGGGCGAGGACCTCCCCGCAGGACTTGCAGCGGTACCGGCTGCCGGGCGGCGGAGGCGCGGCCCGGACCTTGACCCCGCAGCCGCCGCAGGCGAACAGGAGCTTGTTCTGGTAGGCCAGCGCCCGCAGGACCTGCTGTTCGGTCGCGTAGCCGCGGGCCACCACGAGCTCCCCGAGCGGCGGCAGGGACTTCCCGGAGTTCCGCATCTCCTGCTGGATGCGGACGCACTCCTCCACGTTCTCCCGCGAGATCAGGCCCGCCTTGACCAGGAGGTTCCCCGTCTTCTCGTCGCTGAGGAGGCGCCACGAACCGGAGGGCTGCTCCCGGCCGGCAAGGATGCGGCTGACCTCCGGCTCGGTCAGCAGGCCCCGGGCGGCAAGCAGGACCCCCAGCGGCCGGGGGGCTCCGGACTTGCGCTCCTGCGCCATCTGGAACAGGCATTCCAGGAGCGCCTCCCTGGAAACCAGGTTGTTCTCCAGGGCATGCTTGGCCAGGTAAAAATCGTCTTCGGGGGCCTTCATGAAGGTCTCGATCGAAACCGCCCGCGTACCGGAGGCATTATACAACGAAGTCCGCGGGGGCTCCCGATTTCGTCATGAAGAAGGGGAATGCCTTCAGGGGGTATCGCATCAAGCATCAGCATGGAGCATCAGGGATGGGGTCCGACGGAGAGCGCGGTGATGAATCAGGCCTCTTCGACCTTCGTGTCCTGAGCAAGGACCTTCAAGTAGGCATCATAGGCATAGACCCGGTCTCTCTGTTTGCCGGTGGTTTCATGAAGGATACCGGCGCGGCACAGAGCATCTATGGCTTTCCCGGCGGTAGGTTTCGTGGTCCCGAGCAGGGAAAGGGTACGAGGCAGCGTGATGATGGGGTGCTCGGGCAGGAGGTCTAAAAGACGAATCGCCGGGATCGTGGCCGCCTCATGGTTCACTACGGCACGTCGATCCTTGCCTAGGAGACCAAAAAGCTGCTGGGCGGCGCGGATGCCGTCCTCCGCGGACTCCCGGACGCAGTGGAGGAAGAACTCCGTCCATCCTTCCCAGTTCCCCCGGGTCCTGACCTCGAGGAGATGCTGGTAGTACTCTGCCCGGCGCCGCTTGAAGGCCAAGCTTACGTACAGAATCGGCGTCTCCAGCAGTTTCCAATGCTCTACTAGGAGCGCAATCAGCAGTCGGCCGATGCGTCCGTTCCCGTCGAGGAAGGGGTGGATGGTCTCGAATTGGACGTGGGCCAGCCCCGCGCGGACGAGGGGAGGAAGCGGATCCCCTTCATGGATCCAGCGCTCCAGTTCGGCCAACGCTTTGGGAACGACGTCATGGGGCGGCGGGACGAAGCGGGCATTCCCGGGCCGGCTGCCGCCAATCCAATTTTGCGACGTCCGGACCCTCCCGGGGAGTTTCTCGGCGCCGCGCGCGCCGCGCATCAGGCGTTTGTGGACCTCGCACAGTAATCGCGTGCAGAGGGGCAGACCCTTGGGCTTGGCCACCTCGGCCCGGGCGTAGGACAGGGCATCGACGTAGTTGCAGACCTCTTCCACGTCGGCGGGATTCCTGGTCTTGCGCGTCGCCTCGTAGGCGAGCACGTCCATCAGGGTGGCTTGGGTCCCCTCGATTTGGGACGAGATGACCGCCTCTTTGCGGACGAAGCCATAGAGGAACCAGGGGGCGCTGGGAACCAGGTTTCCGGCCACGGCCAGTCGACCGACGGCTCCCACGGCTTCGGCGTGGAGTCTGGCCAGATTCGCATCCATGAGAAGGGGAGGGTTCCGAGGCGGCAGGGGATGAGGAATAAAGGCCCTGATCCTCTCGCCTGCGGCGGTGGTCTCCCGATAGGCCCCCGTGGCCCTGTCCATGGTCGCCAAGCCTCCTTCTCCAGCCCTTATGGCTAGTAAAGAGATGTTACCCCAAAGGGGTGGCTAGTCAAGACTTCTTTACCCAAGAGTGTCCGGCCGCGAGCGCGATCGGGGCCCCACCGTGATCTCCGGATTGCCCTTTTGCGGAAGGGTGTAATATGATCCAAACCTGTCCGGTCGAGAGGGCCGAGGAATGAGAAAAGGTCCAGCTTGGGCGGCGATCCTCGTGTCGATTTCGATGGCCGACCCGGCCGGGCGGGCACAGGATGAGGCGCCTCCCAGGACTTCGCCCCAGGCCGAGACCGCCCGCTCTCCTGTTCCTGACGCCTCCGCTCAGAAGGAGGCCGAGAAGCTGGTTCGAGAAGTGATCATGCCTAGGGGCCATGCCGGTCCGACTGCATCCGTACCGCAGATCTACTTGAGCCGCCGGACGGCGTCCGCCAGCTCCTCAGCCGAGCGCGGGGCCCAGTTCGGCCCGAGGAGTCTCTGGAGCATCAGCATCGTGTCCTCGCGGGTCATGCCGGTGTTGGCCTCGTGGCGGCCCCAGAACTCCCGCCACCAGCCGGGGGGCTGGGTCTTGTCCCCCTCGTACTCGGTGGGCCGGCCCGTGCGGCCTTCCGTCACGAGGCTTCCGACATCATCGGCATGCTGGTAGACCTTTCGATCTGGCGGGCGATCTCCGAGACGTCCCCGGCGCCCACGACCCCGTTGCTCGTGGCCTTGTAGAACTGCACCGTCACCCGGACCGGATACCGCGCGTCGCGCTGGATCTCGAGGCTGTCGATCTCGGTGAAGGGGCCCTCCACGCGGCCGTGGCCGATCACGGCGTCCTCGACGTCGCTCCGCGGCCTCCCCTCTCCCGCGGCGGCCGGGGCGGCCCCCTTGGAATACATGCCGAATTCCACCGGCCGCTTCTGCTTGAGCGGGACCTGGATGAGGAGGACCATGTTGAGGCCGCCCTGCTCGTTGGCCTCCGCCCCCGGGCCGGCGCCCGCGCCGCCCTCCGCGCGGAAATCGCCCGCGCGCTGGCCCGTGAGGACGCACCGATCCCCCTTCTTGTTGAAGAAGAGCCGCTGGCCCCAGGTGGGGCCCGCCTGGAAGCCGTCGCGCTTGTTGTCGATCACCGTCGCGCTCGTCCCCTCGCGCGTCACCAGGATCGCCAGGACCGCAGGGTCCCCCGCATGGGACTGGTAGTTGAAGAGGACCGGATTGAACTCCGCGATCCCCTGTTTCGGGATCGGGAGGAAACAGGCCTGGGCGCTCACCAGGACGCGGGTGTCGCGGTCCGCCAGGAGCGACGTCCGCTCCCCCTTCCACGAGTCCGGCTTCGAGAGGTACTTCCGGACGTTCCCCAGGAACTCCCGGAGCGTCACCGCCTTCAGCCTCTCCCCCTTCTCGTTCCCCGTGAGGAGCAGGAACTTGTCGGGCGAGAGGTCGGCCGAGCGGTCGGAGAAGTTCGGGAAGCGGATCACGGGCATGCAGTAGAGGCGGGCCTTTTCGGAACGCGGATCCATGAGCTGGACCTGGATCGTCATGTCGCTGATGTTGGGTCCCACGGCGGAACCCTTGTACCGGCCCGTGTCCTCCCAGGTGACGTTGAGGACGTTCAATCCATGGCGGCCGGCATATTCCCGCGCCTGCCGGTCGGACACCATGGCGGCCGTCTGCTCCACGACCCGGCGGTAAGCGTCGTGGGAACGGGCGGCCTCCTCCTGTCCCAGGGCCGGGGGGGCCATCAGGGGAATCGCCGCGATCAGCAGGGGGATGCGCATGGCCGTCTCCTTCTTGGCTCCGTCCTATGGACGCGGCCGGGGGGCCGGAGGTTCCCGGAAACGGATCAGCGCTCGACGTGCTCGGTGCTCGCCACGAGCCCCCGGTCGTCGACCAGGTTGAGGTAGAACGCCGTGGCCCCCTCGGGGACCCCGGCCGTGATCCGCCCCGCGGAAAGCTCCGCCGGGACGGTCTCCCACTTCCGCTTCTGCCACTTCCCCGCGTCCTTCGTGAAGTGGAGCTCCCCCTTCACGACCGGGGCCTTCGACGCGAACGTCGCCCAGGCCTTGCCCCCCCCCCCCCCCTGGCC
>CAYNDR010000232.1:8030-10379 GCA_964395295.1 uncultured Planctomycetales bacterium | reverse complement strand
GGATGCCCGACGCCTCCTTCGGGCCCACCACGACGGACCAGCCGGACTCGTCCTCGATGCCCCCGGAGAGCACGGCCACGAGCCCCGGGATCACGAGCTTCTTGTGCTTGAGCTTCGACTCGACGCCCGACTTCTTGAGGGCGGCCGTGATCGTGGAGGCGTTGAACTTGTCGGAGGCCCACGCCGTGAGGACGGACGTCCCCTCGGTGTCCACGGAGAGGATGTAGGCCGGGACGCGGCTCCCCTCGACCTCGCCCTCGACGGCGTAGTAGCTGAGGCAGAAGTTGGTCGTGACGAAGACCGGCGCGTCGGCCCCGGGCTCGCCCACGTTGTAGAGGCGGGCCTCCACGGCCACCGGCTTCTGCGGGTCGGTGTAGATGCTCTGGCGGGTCGTGAGGATGGCCAGGGCCTGCCACTTCTCGACGGCGTCGGTGACGACGACGCCGGCGTACTTGGCGATGTAGGTGCTCGCCTCGACCGCCTGCATGGCGGGGTCGGGGTCGCTCGTGAAGGCCATGATGGGGTAGCCCAGGGGGCGGAAGGCCTTGAGCGACAGGCGCCGGATCTGGGTGAGCGCCTCGAGCGTCGGCTTGAGGCCGCGCGTGCCGGGGTCGAGGACGATCTCCTCGACGCCCGCCGCCGCGACCTTGGGGGTGAGCGCGGCGAGGGCCTCGAGCCCGCCGGCGCGCACCGCCAGCGGGCAGGCGGCCTCCTTGGCGACCTTCGCGGCGGCCTCGGCCTGGGCGGGATCGCCGATGTGGAGGAGCGGCCGGGTCCCCGCCACGGCGGCGGCCGCCTTGGCCAGGTGGGCCGCCTGGTTCGACAGGAGCGCCAGCGCCAGGCCGGACTTCTCGGCGGCGATCCTCGCCGCCTTCTCGAACTTCGCGGCGTCGTTGGAGGCGTTCTCCACCGCGACGAGGTTGACCCGGATCTTCGTCCCCACGCGTTCGAAGGCCAGCTTCCCGATCGCCTCCGCCCGCGCGGCGAGCGCCTTCTCGTCGAGGGTGTCCTGCACGCGGACGGCCACGGCCGCGGGCCGGTGGAACTTCTCCTCGTGCCGATAGAGCTGGGTCTCGTTGCCGATCCGGATCTCGCGGTCGCCCGTGCCGATCATGACGAGCTGGATCGGGGGCCGGCTGGCCGACTCGAGCGCCGCCTTCCCCGCCGCCGTCACCTCCGGGCACTTCTCGAGCGTGGTCTGCTTCCCCGCCAGCTTCATCGCGAAGGCCAGGCAGGTCGGGCAGCCGCACTTCTTGCAGTTCGACTTCGGCAGGTGCTTGTAGATATCCAGTCCCGTGAGCGCCATGACCGTTCCTCCTGATGATCAGGTTCCTCTGGAACGCCGTCCCCGCTACATCAGCGCCGGCAACGCCGGCGCCGGGTGGCCGACCTTCTGCAGGTGGGCCACCACCTCCTCCTCCGTCTTGGCGTCCTCCTCCGTCGGGATCTTCGACCAGAGGTCGGGCGCGCCGATGCGCTGGGCCTCCCGGTCGAGGCGTTCGCGGATGTCCTCCTTGAGGGCCTTGGGCATCCACACGATGCGGCGGATGCCGCCGTCGGCGGAGAGGAACTTGGGGCTCGTGAGGTACAGCCTCCCGACGCCGAGGAAGCCGGGGGTCTGCGCGCCGCCGCCGGTGGCGGAGGCCAGGTCGCCGAAGCTCATCCCCGTCGGGGTCATGCCGAGGAACTCGCGGTTGACCACGATGACGCCGTTGGCCATCGGGAGGATGGCCACGATGCACTCGAAGCACCCGCAGCTCGTCATGGGGGCCTCGAGGAGGCTGTAGGCGCAGAACCGCTCGACCTTGCGGCCCGACTTGTCGAAGACGAACTTGTTGACGCCCTCCCACTCGCCCTTCTCGGAATCGAACGTGCGGCCCTTGGCGATGGGCTGGTTGGGGCCCGCGGGGTTGATCTCGTAGCTGGCGCGGCCGTCGAGCCAGTTGTAGGCGCCGCAGAGCCCGAGGCGCTGGGGGGTGATGACGCAGACGTGGTCGGGGGCGTAGCTCTGGCAGATCGAACAGCTGTAGAAGGTGTCCACCGACTCGTCCGTCATCCCCGCGATGCGCTCGTCGCGGTAGCGGTAGGCCTTGCGGGCCTCCTCGATCTTGGCCTTCACGTCCTCGGGCTTCGTGTAGAGGCGCACGGCGACCTTGTCCACGATGCCGCCGTACTCGTCGTGCATCTTGGCGTGGAGGATGACGCCGAGGTGGCGGAGGCGGAAGCTGAGGCGCTTGTAGCGCATGGCCTTCGCGGCCTGGCGCCGGAGCGAGCCGATCTGGCGGGCGACCTCGTTGATGACATCGGAGACGCGGGCGAGATTCTGCTCGGTGAGCGCGAGCTTGTTCA
>CAYNDR010000232.1:0-8020 GCA_964395295.1 uncultured Planctomycetales bacterium | reverse complement strand
CGTACTCGTGGTGCATCTTGGCGTGGCGGATGACGCCGAGGTGGCGGAGGCGGAGGCCGGCGGCGAACGTCTTCTTGCTCACGCGGTTCCAGAGCTGGTCGCGCTGGCCGGTGTGCATGAAGCCCATCGCGTGGTTGAGGTAGCGGTGGATCTGGCGCTCCAGGATCCCCTCGAAGTCGCGCTGCATCTTCCGGCCGGCCACGAACACCTCGGTGGCCAGGGGCATCGCCCCGCCCTCCTTCACCGAGTCGATGTCGGGCCCCTCGAGCCGGATGTCCCCGTCCTCGACCTCCGCCGGCTCCAGCATGCGGACGAACTCGAGGGAGGAGGTGTACTTGCCGCCGAACTGGACGTGCATCTCCTCCTTGCGGACGCGCTCGCCCTCGAAGGCGGCGGCGTAGGGGACGGGGATGTCGATCTTCTCGATCTTGACCTTGACGGCGCGCGTGTCGATGCAGGTGGGGACGATCTTGGCCGGGTCGGCCTCGACGACCAGCGCCTCGCGGACGGTGACGCCGGTGGGGCGGACCTGGGGGGTGGTCTTCGAGTCCGAGATCACGGGATAGCCCATGAGGATGGCGCCGGCGCCCGTGGCGTACCAGTCGTCCGGGATCTCGCCGAAGGTGATCCCGAAGGCGTTGATCCGCTTCTTCGTGTAGTCGAGGCACTTGCGGGCCTCGCCCTTCTTGTGGCCGCCGAAGGTGAGCGCGCTGCGGATCGACCAGTTCAGGACGTAGATGCCGTCGAGGGTGTCGGGCCCCACGGGGACGACGTAGAGGTCCCAGCACTCCTCCAGGGGGGCATCCTCCTTGAACACGCCCCCCTCGACCATCTGCTCGCGCATGGTCCTGCCGTTGCGGTTGGCGCAGAGGAAGACGAGGATGCTGCGCTTCTGGAGCTCGCGGACCGTCTGGACGGCGATCTCGGTGGTGGGGGCGGGCCCCAGGATGGCGGCGAAGCCGGGCATGCGGCCGTCCACGAGCTGGATGCCCAGCTCGCGCATGATGGTGTCGGAGATGAATCCCTGCCAGCCGGCAGGCATCGCGTGGCCGTTGGCGGTCCGCAGTGCGACGAGGGCCTCCTGGGCGAGCATGGAGGCCGCGCCCGCGTCGAGGCCGTCGCCGAGGTAGGGGAGCCAGAGCCGCTCGGAGGGCACGGGCCGGAGGAGCTCGCGGGCGTGCGCCACCTGGGCGCGGAGGTCGCCCACGGTCCTGACCTCGAGCCCCATCAGGGCGTAGGACATCGGGAGGGAGCAGGCCGTGAGCGGCCCCCATCCCACCGGCTTGTCGGGGCCGGCCTTGGCGAGGGCCGCCTGGAGGGCGTCCTCCGCCTGCTTCACCCACGCGTGGGCCCCGCGGATCACCTGCGTGAAAACTTGCTTGGACATCGATGCCTCCCCAAAGATGAAGGCCCTATCAAGGACTCATGAAGTCAGACATTCGGCCAGCCTCCTCCGGCGGCAGGACGGGCAGAAGGGTTCGCGGGCCAGGATCTCCACGAGGGTCGGTCCCCCGCGCGCCTCCATCGCCTCGCGGACGCGCTCGCTCCCCACCGGCTTCCCGCACCCGGCGCAGCGCCGGAGCTTCACCCGGGTTTTGAACGGCGAAACCTCGACCTCGTCCGCGTGCCAGCGGATCACGATCGTCCCCACCGGGCAGACCTCGGCGCACGCGCCGCATCCGATGCAGTCCTCCGAGGGCCGCCGGAAGGGGGCCGCCACCGCCCGCTCGACACCCCGGCCGGCGAGGGAGATGGCCGACGCGCCGATCTTTTCCTCGCAGACCCGCACGCACAGCCCGCACAGGATGCAGTTCCGCTGGGCCTCGGTGACCTTCGGGAAGGGGGTGGACTCCACGCCCATGCGGCGGGCCATCGCCCGGAGGTCCCCGCTCTCCGGGGACCGGGCCAGCAGGAGCTGCATCACCCCCTGCCGCGACCGGACGGCGCGCTCGGAATTCACGTGCACCCCGAGGTCCCCCCGCACGGGATAATTGCAGGAGGTCACCACCTGCCGCCAGCCCTTCCGCTCGACCTCCACGACGCAGATCCGGCACGACGCGTAGGGTTCCAGCGCCGGGTGGTGGCAGAGCGTCGGGATCCAGAATCCGTTCCGGCGGGCCACGTCCAGGACGGACTCGCCCGCCCGCGCCTCGCACGGCTTCCCGTCGATCGTGACCGTGGGCATCGCGTCAGACCTTCTTCACGGAGGAGAACGGACACAGCTGGAAGCAGGTGCCGCAGTTCGTGCACTTCACCTGTTCGATCACGTGCGGCTTCTTGGGCTCTCCCTGAACCCCCTGGACCGGGCACTTCTTCCGGCAGATGCCGCAGCCGCGGCAGGAGGCGGCGTCGATCTCGTAGCGGAACAGCCCCTTGCACTCCTTCGCCGGGCATCGCCGGTCCCGGATGTGGGCCGCGTACTCGTCGCGGAAGTAGCGGATCGTGGAGAGCACGGGATTCGCCGCCGTCTTGCCGAGGGCGCAGAGCGAGGTGTCCTCCAGGAGCTTCCCCATGCCCTCCAGCACCGCGAGGTCGTCCTCCCGGCCCTCGCCCTTGGCGATCCGGTCGAGGACGTGGAGCATCTGGGCGATCCCCTCGCGGCACGGCGTGCACTTGCCGCAGGACTCCTCCCTCAGGAATCCCAGGAAGTACTTGGCGACGTTGACCATGCACGTGTCTTCGTCCATCACGATCATGCCGCCGGACCCCATCATGGAGCCCAGCTTCGTGAGCCCGTCGAAGTCCACGGGGGCATCGAGGTTCGCCGCGGGGATGCAGCCGCCGGAAGGGCCGCCGGTCTGGACGGCCTTGAACGCCTTGCCGCCGCGGACGCCGCCGCCGATGTCGAAGATCATCCGGCGCAGGGTGATGCCCAGGGGCACCTCGACGAGGCCGGTGTTCTGCACCTTGCCCACGAGCGAGAAGATCTTCGTCCCCGTGCTGGCGGGGACGCCGAGCGAGGCGAACCAGCCCGCGCCGCGGTTGATGATGAGGGGGACATCCGCCCAGGTCTCGACGTTGTTGAGGAGCGACGGCTTGCCCCAGGCGCCGCTCTCGACGGTGTGGATGTACTTGGCGCGGGGCTCGCCGACCCGGCCCTCCAGCGAGGCCATGAGGGCGGTGGACTCGCCGCAGACAAAGGCCCCGGCGCCGCGGCTGATCTTGATGTCGAACGAATGGCCCGTGCCCAGGATGTCCTGGCCGAGCAGGCCCGCCTCCCGCGCGCGCCGGATGGCCAGGCTGAGGTGCTCGACGGCCATGGGGTACTCGTTGCGGACATAGATGTAGCCGCGGGACGAGCCGATCGCATAGCCGCCGATGATCATCCCTTCGACCACGGCGTGGGGGGTGCCCTCCATGAGGGAGCGGTCCATGAACGCCCCGGGGTCCCCCTCGTCCCCGTTGGCGATCACGTATTTCGGCTCGCCGTGGGCGTCGCGGGCGGACCTCCATTTCCGGCCGGTGGGGAAGCCGCCGCCGCCGCGCCCCCGCAGTCCGGAGCGCGTGATCTCCTCGATGATCCCGTCCGGCGTCATGGCGGCGAGGGCCTTGGCGAGGGCGGCATAGCCGCCGGCCGCGATGTATTCCTCGAGGCTCCGCGGGTCGATCACGCCGTTCAGGGCCAGGACGACCCGGTGCTGGGACTTGTAGAAGGGGATGTCCCCGGCCCGAAGGGCCGCCGCGCCGGTCTTCTCGTCCTTGTAGAGCAGGCGATCGACCGGCCGCCCCAGCATCACCGTCTCCCGCCAGATGTCCGGGACGTCCTCCTCCTTCACGCCCTGGTAGAAGATGTCGCCGGGGTCCACCACGACCACGGGGCCGCGCTCGCAGAATCCGTGGCAACCCGTGCACTTGGCCTCGACGACGGCGCCATCGGCCTGCCCGGCCGCCGCCTCGCGGAAGCGTTCGAGCACCTTCGCCGCCCCCTTCGCGGTGCAGCCGGTGCCGATGCAGACCCGCACGCGCCGGGCGTCGCGGCGAAGGAGGCCGCGCGCCTTCCCCCGGAACGCCTCCAGCGCCTCCGGCGAGCCCAGCCGTGTCACGGTCCCGTTCATGGCCGAACGGCCCCGCTTCCCGCCTTCCGCAGGGAAGCCGTCATTTCTTCTTGCCTTTCCGCGGGGGCGGCGGAGGAGCCGCCGCCGGCCCGGCCTTCTTTTCCTTGGAGCTCTTCGCGGCGGCGCCCGCCCCTCCCGGCGCCGGCGCCGCGGCGATCTTCTTCAGGACCTTCACGGCCGAGTCCGGCGTCAATCCCCCGTGGTACTCGCCGTCCACCACCATCACCGGGGCGAGGGCGCAGGCGCCCAGGCAGTTCACCGGGGCGAACGTGAACTTCCCGTCCGGGGAGGTGCTGCCCGGGACCAGCCCGAACTCGCGCTGGATCGCCTCGGAGACGTGGTTCGCGCCCTTGAGGTAACAGGCCGTGCCGAGGCAGAGCGTGATCGTGTGCTCGCCCTTCGGCACGAGCCGGAAGGAGGCGTAGAAGGTCGCAATGCCGTACAGCCGCGAGACCGGCAGCGCCAGGGCCCGGGACAGGCTCTTCAGCTCGTCCGGCGGCAGGTACCCGATCTCCGCCTGGAGATCCTGCATCATGGGGATCACCATGGAGGCGTCGCCGGCGTAGCGCGCCACGATTTCCGCGACGGCGTTCGGATTCGCGTCGGCCATGAAGGTCCCGATCCCTCGAAATGTCAGAAATACTCGATCGCCACGTCCTTGCCGATCCGCCGGAGCTCGTCCGCCAGGGTGTTCACGACCTGCGTCTTCAGGGCGAGCTCGCGGGGGAGGTTCGGATTCTGGTGCGCGGGATTCATCGCCCGGCCCGCGAGTATATGGATTTCGTCCGCCTCCCGCAAGCAGACGACGAGCGCGCTCGCCCCGTCCACGTGGAGCTTCAACCGCTCCGACGGCACCCCCTCGCGGAGGATATCGAGCGTCCGTCTCAGCGTCAGCACGCCCTCGCTCACGAGGTCGAAGACCTCGATCCTCCCCGCCGGGCGGATATCGTCCGTGCCCGTCGCCACGTCCACGTCGATCCGGCGGCCGAGCACCCGCGCGACGATCCGGGACGCGGTGCCGCCGCAGACCACGTGCCGCCCGGGCGCGGAGGTCAGGGCCTTCACGATCCGGGCGTCGTCTTCCCGGCGGACGGGAGGCCCGGTGAAGATCGTCATGAACCGCCTCAGGCGGACCTTGACGACGGCGATGCTGACGTCGTCCCCCGGCGGCCCGGCGTAGAGCTCCCCCACCACCGCCGCGACTTTGGCGGCGAAGGCGTCGGCCGTGAGGGAGTCGTGCACGTGCCCTTCCAGGTACCGGCCCGCCTCCTCCCACCCCCAGCCCAGCGGATAGGCCCCCCCGATGCCGGCGTTCAGGACCCCGTCGGAGACGAACACCAGCCAGTCCCCGGGCCGGACGGAAAAGGCGTACTCCTTGACCCGCTTGCCGTCCACCGCGCGCTCCTGGCATGCCAGGCTCACGACGCGGGAATCGCGGAGAAAGAAGACGGAAGGATTGTCGTACTCCACCAGCTTGACCCGCCCCTCGCCGAAGAGCTGGGCCATGCTGAACGTGCTGTACGCGATCTTCCGCACCCGGCAGATGGGAAGCGTCTCCGACACGGTCTCGACCACTTCCTCGAGCGGGAGCCCCCCCTCCAGGAGCCGCGTCGCGATCCGGGTCGTCAGCGTGGAGAGGATGTTCGCCTTGACGCCGCTCCCGAGCCCGTCCGACATGACGAGGGTCGCCGTCCCCGGCTTCAGCGAGTAGGCGACGCTGTCCCCGCAGATCTCCTCGTTCCTCTTGTTGATCTGCTTCAGGCCGAACTCGTAGAACACCTTCACTTCGGCTCCTCCTGGCGGAAGAGGTCCATCAGCCTTACCAGGAGCACCTTCGTCTCGGCCGTCGTCTCGCCGAGGAGGCCAGCAATCTCCTGCACGGTCTGCATCTGACGGCGGATGACCTCCTGCGCACGGGCGAGCGTCTGGGCCTTCACCTCGGAAAGGCGCCGCCGGGCCCGCTCCTCCTCCGTGGTGTCCACGAAAATGCCGCAGTACCGGCCTTCGTTTTCGATCCGGAACAGGGTGGCCCGATAGTGGACGCCGTGTTCCGGGATGGCCCCGCGGACGGAAAGCTCGGCGCCCTCCCGGATCACGCGGTCGAAGCAGTCCGAGCCCAGGACCTCGCGCGCCTCCTTCCCGCCAAGCTCGGCCGTCCCCGTCTTGAACATCCGGCGGAACGAGGGATTCACGAACTGGATACGGGCCTCCTTGTCCACCAGGACCACGCCGTTCGGCGAGTGCTTTAGGATCGCGTTGATCTCGAATTCTCTGTCGCTCTCGACCACGGATTCTTCTCCCGCCAGGGGACGCGGCACGCGTCGTCCCTCCTACCCCGGCTTCACCGCCTCGATGACCTTCCGGCGGAACTCGGCCTCCGCCGCCTCCACGGTCGGGCTGGAGATGTCCTCGTCCCCGACCTTCCAGTTCATCCCCTCCCCGCATCGCTCAAAGCAGAACGAACCGAGCATCTCGACGCGGTTCTCCAGGCCATGCTCCCGGAGGAGGGCGACGAACCGCTTGATCATCTCGCGCGAGCCCTTGATGTGGCACGAACTGCCCACGCACACCATGACCTGAATCCGCACGAAAGACGCTCCCGGCCGGACCCGGAGGGACCGGCCTTATGGTTCCATGTCCCGGACGGCGGAGGCCGCCTTCGCCGCCGCCTTCGCCCGGGCCCCTTTGGCCTCGTCGTCCACCTCCGCCAGCGCCAGGGCCCCTACGGGACAGGCCGCAACGCAGGCCGGCTCCAAACCCTCCACCCGGCGGGCCTGGCAAAGGTCGCACTTGATGATCGCACGGCCGCCGGCCACCCGGATCACGCCGAACGGGCAGGCCTGCACGCAGAACTGGCACCCGATGCACTTCCCGGAATCGGCCAGGACCGGCGCCCCGGGATCCTCCCGCGAAAGGGCCCCCGTGGGACACACCCGGATGCAGGGGGCGTCCTCGCAGTGCCGGCACTGGAGCGGCACGGCCAATCCGCCCGCCGAGACCAGATAGATGCTGGGCCGCGCCCGCCCGCTCAGGAGGACTTCCACCGTCTCTCCCTCCGCATGGGACACCGCGCAGGCGATCTCGCAGCCGCGGCAGGCCAGGCATTTCCGGACGTCGGCGATGATGCGCTTCAAGGTCAGGCCTCCTTAAACCTCCGCGAGCTGGGCGGCCCCCGCCTGGACGGTCTTCGGCGCGTAGGGGACGGGGTACATGGGCCCCGGCAGGCCCAGGTCCGCGCGCTTCCGGTCGATGTGGTCGATCATCAGGCGCGCGGCCTTGATCGCGTCGGGCTCGAAGGCCCAGGCCGCGCCGAAGCGCTTCTCGAAGCCCTTCGTCAGCATCTCGACCACGCGCCGGCTCCCCTCGACGGGGAGCGGCTGGCCGATCACCGTGAAGATGCCGCTCCCGACGACGTACATCCCGATGGCGATGGCCTTCTCGCTCATCCACTCCGGCGCCGCGCCGGCGACCGGCAGCTTGTCGATCGAGTCGCCGATCCCCCCCTCCTTCACCATCTCGCAGCAGGCGGTCAGGATCCGGGAGTTGTCCACGCAGGCCCCGATGTGGAGCACGGGCGGGATCCCCACGGCGCGGCAGATCTCCTGGAGGCCCTTCCCGGCGAACTTCCCGGCGGCCTCCGGGACGAGCAATCCCGCCTTCCCGCAGGCGATCGCCGAGCACCCGGTCTGGACCACGAGGACGTCGTTCGCGATGAGCTCCTTCACCATCGCCAGGTGGCTCGCGTCATGGGTGAACTTGGGATTGTTGCAGCCCACGACCCCCGCCACGCCCCGCAGGCGGCCGGTCATGATGCCGTCGTTCAACGGCCGGAAGCTCGGCCGGTACCGGCCGCCGAGGATCTCGAAGACGACCTCCGTGGTGAACCCGGCGACGATCTTCTCCTGCTGGGAGGGGATGCGGACCTTCTTGGGGTCCCGGTTCGGGAAATTGTCGATGGCGACGCG
>CAYNDR010000231.1:9748-10386 GCA_964395295.1 uncultured Planctomycetales bacterium | reverse complement strand
GCCGCGGGCTTCCCCACCACCCGCACGAACATCAGCCCCATCGGCCAGTCCCCCTCCGCCGTCTCGGGGTCCACGTGCCGCACCACCCCCCCCAGCGTCCGCGGCGCCCCCCCCAGCGCGTTCTCCGGAAACCGCAGGTCGAGGACCGTCTTCGCGGGCAGGGACCGCTTGGACACCAGCAGCAGCCCCCCCTTGGAGATGTTCACCACCTGCCCCACCCGGTCGGCGATGTCCCGCGGCGCCGGGCCGCCCACCACCCGGTACTTGATCAGGAACTTGCGCTCCTCGCGCGGGAAGCGCCGGCGCTCCGCCCGATTCCCTTCCGGCATGGCTCCTCCTCCCTCCCCCTCCGCAAGAAGTATGACCCCGACCCGGCGCCCTGTCCAGTCCCTATTGAACCGCGGCGCCCCCCCCCGGCTTCTCCTCGACAGCCCTCCCCCGCGGACGCTACCATCGGGCCATGAAACCCCGCTTCAGGAACCGCGTCGTCCTCGTCCCCGGCGCCGGCAGCGGCAACGGCAACTCGATCGTCGCCCGGTACAGCCTCACCTCGACGGATGTCGCGGACCCGGCGACCGAGCAGCTGCTCCTCGCCGTCCCGCAGCCCTTCCAGAACCACAACGGCGGCCAGATGGCGT
>CAYNDR010000231.1:301-9738 GCA_964395295.1 uncultured Planctomycetales bacterium | reverse complement strand
TCAGCGGCCGCTCCCCCCGCGCCGCCGGGGAGGCCTGCCGCCTGAGCCGCAAGGCCGGAGGCCGCGCCCTCCCCCGCCCCGGCGACGTCTCCAGGCCCGGGGACGGCGAGGCCCTGGTCGCCGGGATCGAGAAGAAGCTCGGGCCCCTCGACGTCCTCGTCAACAACGCCGGCATCGGCGCCGCCGGCACCGTCCTCACCACCCCCGACGGGAAGCTCGACGAGATCCTCCGCGTGAACGTCAAGGGGACCTGGCTCCTCTCCAGGGCCGCCCTCCAAAGGATGGTCCCGCGGAAGAGGGGCGTGATCGTCAACACCGGCTCGATCGCGAGCGTCCGCGGCATCCCCGACCGCGCCGCCTACACCGTCTCCAAGCACGCGGTCCTCGGCCTCACCCGCGCCCTCGCCGTGGACCACGTGAAGGACGGCATCCGCGTGAACTGCCTCTGCCCCGGCACCACGATGACGCCGTGGATCGCCCAACGCCTGAAGGAGGCCGCCGACCCCGAGGCGGCGATGCGGGGCCTCGTCGCCCGCCAGCCCATGGGCCGCCTGGGGAAGCCCGAGGAGATGGCCGAGGCGATCCTCTACCTCGCCTCCGACGAGGCCGCCTTCGCCACGGGCACGGCCCTCGTCGTCGACGGCGGCTTCTGCGCCTAGACGTCCACGTCGCAGAGCGCCGCGGCGTCCCGCAGCGACTTGATCGGGTCCGCCTTCTTCGGGATGAACTCGTGCGCCACGTACCCCGTGAAGCCCGTCTTCAGGATCGCCCTGCAGATGGCGGGGTAGTAGAGCTCCTGCGAGTCGTCGATCTCGTTGCGGCCCGGGTTGCCCCCCGTGTGGTAGTGGCAGAACCACTGGTGGTTCTGCTGGATCGTCCGGATGATGTCCCCCTCCATGATCTGGGCGTGGTAGATGTCGTACAGGATCTTGACGTTGGGCGAGTTCACCGCCGAGACGATCTTCACGCAGTAGGGGGTCCGGTCCCCCAGGTAGTCCTTGTGGTTCACCTTGCTGTTGAGGTACTCGACCGCGAGCGTCACCTTGTTGGCCTCGGCGATCGGCTTGCAGCGCTGGAGGCACGCGATCGAGTTCTCGATCGCCGGCCCGTCCTCCATGCCCTTGCGCTCGCCGAAGAAGGTGATGACGTTCGGCACGCCCTCGGCCGCCGCCTTGGGCATGACCTCCTCGAGCTTCTTGACGATGCCGTCGTGGTTCTTCGGGTCCTGGATCCCGTTCGGGATCGATCCCGCCCCGTTGCCCATCGTGGGCACGAGCCCCGCGTCCCGGATCTGCTTCCACTCGCCCGGCCCCACGAGGTCGATCCCCACGAGCCCGATCTCCTTGCAGATCCTGCAGAACTCGTCGAGCTTGATCTTCCCGAAGCACCACTTCGAGACGGACTGCTTGAGCTTCCCGATCTTGACGGCCTTGCCCTCCTGCGCCGCCCGGGCCGGCCCCGCCGCCATCGCCCCCGCGAGCGCCGCCGCGCCGCCCGCCGTGATCGCCTCGCGCCGAGTCACTCCCGCCATGGCCTCGCTCCTTCTTTCAATGCGGTTCACTATAGTCGCCCCCCCCGGCCCCGTCGAGGCCATCCGCCTCCTCTCCCGTGACGCGGGGGAACGGCCGGCGCTGTTTTTCGCTGGCCCACCGCCCCCGGCGGCGTATGATTGAGCGAATGAGATTCCTCCTCGCCCTCGCGCTCCTCGCCGCGGCCTGCGGCGGCGACCCCGCCCCCGCCGCCCCCCAGGGCGTCCCCCGCAGGACCGAGGTCTCCATCCGCGGCGACGCCTTCCTCATCAACGGCCGGCCCACCTACGCCGGCCGCACGTGGGAAGGCCTCAAGATCGAGGGCCTCCTGATGAACTCGCGCATGGTCCAGGGGACCTTCGACGACCTCAATCCCGAGACCCGCGGCCGCTGGGCCTACCCCGACACCGGCGCGTGGGACCCCGAGCGCAACACCCGCGAGTTCCTCGCCGCCATGCCCGAGTGGCGCCGCCACGGCCTGCTCGGCTTCACGGCCAACCTCCAGGGCGGCAGTCCCCAGGGCTACTCGAGCGGCCGCCAGCCCTGGCACAACTCCGCGATCGCGGAGGACGGCTCCCTCCGCCCCGAGTTCATGGCGCGCCTCGAGCGGATCCTCGACCGCGCCGACGAGCTCGGGATGGCGGCGATCGTCGGGATCTTCTACTTCGGCCAGGACGAGCGCCTCAAGGACGAGGCCGCGGTCTGCCGCGCCGTCGACAACGCCGTGGACTGGCTCCACGACAAGGGCTACCGGAACGTGCTCGTCGAGGTGAACAACGAGTGCAACGTCGCCTACGACCACGAGGTCCTCAAGCCCACCCGCGTCCACGAGCTCGTGGAACGGGTCAAGGCCCGCAGGCGCGGCGGGCGGCGCTTCCTCGCCGGCACGAGCTACGGCGGCTGGACGGTGCCCGGCGCGGACGTGGTCCGCGCCTCCGACTTCATCCTCATGCACGGCAACGGCGTCAAGGACCCCAACCGCATCGCCGACATGGTCCGCCGCGCCCGCAACCTCCCGACCTACCGCCCGATGCCCATCCTCTTCAACGAGGACGACCACTTCGACTTCGACAGGCCCCAGTACAACCTGCGCGCCGCCGCGGGCGCCTACGCCTCCTGGGGCTACTTCGACCCGGGGAAGGGCGACTACCGGGACGGCTACCAGTCCCCCCCCGTGAACTGGGGGCTCAGCACGGACCGCAAGCGGGAGTTCTTCGCCAAGGTGAAGGAGATCACGGGCCAGTGACCGGCGAGCACGCATGACGACCGAAGACGCGGCGGTGGCGCGGTTCGTCCTCGCCCGCGGATGGGTGGCCGAGGCGCGGCTCAAGGACGCCCTCTTCGAGCAGGTCACCGCCGGACCCGCCACCCCCGACGGCCGCCGCCGGCCGAAACCGATCCTCTCGAGCCTCGCGGCCCGCGGGTGGGTCACCCCCGCCCGACGACAGCGTGCCCTCCCAGCTCGCCCCCCCGGACGATACCCTCCTGGCCTCCGAGGACCCCAGCAACCTCTACGGCCTCCTCGTCCGCGTGGCCCGCGTGGGCCACGGCGGCATGGGCACCGTGTGGCGCGCCTGGGACACCAACCTCCGGCGGTGGGTGGCCATGAAGTTCGTCTCCGCCTCCCAGCGCCACCTCCTCAAGGAGGCCCGCCTCGGCGCCAAGCTCAACCACCCCAGCATCGTCCCCATCTACGACGTCGTGGGCGAGGAGTCCGGCGATCCCTACCTCGTCATGAAGTTCATCGAGGGCGGCACCCTCTTCGACCTCATCGGCGAGATCACCCCGGACCGCGCGGCGGAGCTCATGATGCCGGTGGCCCACGCCGTCCACTACGCCCACGAGCGCGGCGTCATCCACCGCGACCTCAAGCCCAAGAACATCCTCATCGAGGCCGACGGCCGCCCCGTGGTGAGCGACTTCGGCCTGGCGCGGGACCTGGCGGTCGCCTCGGGAGGCAAGCCCGGCTTCGTCGTGGGCACGCCCGCCTACGTGGCCCCCGAGCAGGTGGTGGAGGGCGCGCCCCCCGCCGGGCCCGCCGTGGACGTCTACGGCCTGGGCGCCACGCTCTACCACGTCCTCACCGGCCGCCCGCCCTACATGAACCCCTCCCCCGAGAAGACCCTCGAGCAGGTCCGCGACAACGCCCCGCCCCCTCCCCGCGAGGTGAATCCCGACATCCCCCCGAACCTCGAGCGGATCGTCCTGCGGGCCATGGAGCGCAACGTCCAGAAGCGCTACGGCTCGGCGGCGGAGATGGCGCAGGACCTGGACCGCTTCCTCCGGCGCGAGCCCATCCTGGGCCTCGGCGAGGAGGCGTTCGCGGAAGCCGTGTCCCTGCTGGACATGGGCCACCTCCGCAAGGCCATCCTGCGGCTCCGCGAGGCCCTCCGCCTGCCCTGGGCGCCGGGCTCCGCGGAGGAGTCGTGGCGGCCCATGATGCGCCAGCTCAAGGAGAGCGAGTCCTCCCTCTCGCTGGCCCTGGAGATCCGGCCCGCGTACGCGGTGGCCCTCCGCCACCGGGCGTGCCTCCGGCTCGCCCGCGCGCTCCTGCTGGGCCTCATCGCCGGCCGCCCCTCGGCGGACGACCTCGCCGGCGCGACCGCGGACGTGGAGCGCGCGCTGGCCGCCTCGCCGGAGGCGCCCCACCTGCTGATGGTCCGGGCGGCCCTCTGGCTCGTGCGCGCCCGCTTCTCGAGGTGGCTCGCGGTCCGCCCCGAGGAGCAGATCCGCAAGGCCCTGGGGGAGCTCGACCGGATCCTCGCCAAGTCGCCGGGCGTCGTGGCGCTCCACAACCGCGCGCTGGCCAACATCCTCCTCGGCCAGCACCGCCACCGCGCCGGCCTGGACGCCCGCGACCAGTACCGGCAGGCGATCGCCGACCTCGAGCAGGCGATCGACCTGGACCCCAGCGACGACCTCCTGCTGGAGGACATGGGCCGGGCCTACCAGGGGCGCGCCAAGCGCCAGCTCGGGAACGAGGAGGCGGACCGGAAATCCCTCCGCCAGTACCTGGAGCGGACGATCCAGCGGCACCCCACCCACGCGGCCACGCGGCTCCGCGACCGCCTGGCGTCGCTCGCCGAGTCGATGCCCCTGCTGGAAGACCGGGATCTCTGACCGAGGGCCCCTCCCCGGTGGAGGGCCCGGGCGGGGACCGGCTATGGCCTATCGCCCATGGCCGCCGGCCTTACTTCTTCTCCACGTACTGCCCCCCGTTCTGCTCGGCGAGCTTCCTCATGAGATCGCTCGGCCCCAGCGAGATCGCGTGGATCACGATCTGCCGCGCGCGGTTCATCCGCCGGATCTCCCGCAGGATGTCGCCCGCGTCGACGAACTTTCCCATGTTGGGCTCGCCGTCCGAGAGGATGTAGACCGTGTCGACGCTCGCGTCCTGGAAGCACAGGTCCAGCGTGTCGAAGACGTTGGTCGCCCCGCGCGGCTTCACCGAGTCGATCAGCGCCAGCGCCCGGGGGAGGTTGGCCTTGGCCGGCACCAGCTCCCGCATCCAGGGCTCCACCCGGTCGTCGAAGAAGACCAGGTTCACCTTCGCGGCCCGGTCCAGGCTCGAGAGCGCCCGCGAGAGCTCCTTCTTGGCCATCGCCAGCCGCGTCTCCCCCCCCGCGCCCACCGGCGACTCCATGCTCCCCGAGAAGTCCAGGCAGAAGATGATCCGGAGGCTGATCACCGGGACCCCGTGGTAGGTCGTCACCCCCACGCCCCCCTCCGGCGCCTCCGCCGCGCCGAAGGCGAACGTCTCGCGGTTCACCGCCCACCAGTCCTTCCAGTGGACCGGCGAGGAGATGGGCCCCTTCCCCGTGAGCCGCCGGAGCGCCTCGGCGATCTCCCCCAGCAGGCGCCCCTCCTCCCGGGGCATCCGCTCCACCAGGAGGTCCACGGACTCCTTCGCCTTCAGCCTCGCCAGCTGGCGGACCGCCACCACCCGGACCGGCCACTCCCGGGACTTGAGCGCCTGCGCGAAGAAGGGGACGGAATCCGGCCTCGCCAGGTCCCCGAGGGTCTCGAGGGCCGTCACCCGCGTCTCCACGCCCCCCTGCGTCGCGAGCTTCCCCAGCAGTTTGAGCGCCTCCTCCGAGGGGTAGCCCCCGAGCGCGCGGATCGCGGCGAAGACCGTCTCCCCCTCCGACTTCTGCGCCTCCCGCCGGAGGACGTCCTCGCTCTTGCGGTCCCTCCGCGCGGCGATCGCGTCCACCGCGGCCAGGCGGACCTCGACCTCGCGGTCCCGCAGGGCGGTGTCGAGGTGCTGCATCGCGCGGGCGTGCCTGAGCCCCGCCAGCGCCCCCACCGCCGCCAGGCGGATGAGCCTCGAGGGATCGCGGAGGCCCTCGTAGACCGCCTCCGCCGCCTTGTCCCCCTCCACGGTCCCCAGCGCCTCCGCGATCGCCGCCCGCACCTCCGCCTCCACGTTGGCCGCCGCCGGCAACAGGACCTTCACCGCCTCCACCCCGCCCTGCGCCCTCCACGCCGCGACCGCGTCAGCCTGCACGGCGGAGGATTCGATCCGGTCCTGGATCGCCTTCTTCGCCAGATCCAGGACCTTCCGGTCCTTGAGCGGCGCCAGCATCCGGAAGGCGCGCCGGCGGATCTCCGGGTCGGGGTCCTCGAGGGCCGCGCGCCAGAGGGCCTCGGTCCCCGCCAGCGGGCGCGACGCGAGCCCCGCGAACGCCCGGGCGCGAAGGGGCCCCCCCGAGCGGGCCAGCTCCACCAGGAAATCGAACGCCTGCCTCGAGCTGGTCCCGCCGAGGATCTCCACGGCCGCCTCGCGGAGCTCGAGGGGGGCCTCCGGCCCCTTCGCCGCCGAGACCAGCAGGCGCACCGCCGCCTCGGTGCCGCAGGCGGCCAGCGACGAGAGGACGTGGCGGCGGACCTCGAGGTCCTTCTCGGCCGCGAAGGCCTTGCCGAGGAACCCGGCCGCCTCGTCCGTGCGGAGCGCGCCGATCTTCCCGATCGCGTCGGCGCGCCGGGCGGCGGGCAGGTCCTTCTCGGCCTCGAACTGCCGGCCGAGCGCCTCCAGGTCGTCCTGGGCCAGCCAGAGAAGGACCGCCGCCATCGCCTTCATGGGTCTCTCCCATTATACGCCACCCCCTTGCATTTCCGGGCCTCCTGCCCTAGGATCGATCCCCATGAGCGACGAGAAGCCGAAGACGGGCAAGTACCGGCTGGGGTCCGCCCTCCTCTGGGCGGCGGCGCAGGGATCGGTCGCCTGGTTCGCGATGAAGGCCGGCCTCTGGAAATCGATCGGGGCGGGCTTCGGGGGCCTGGTGGCCGGATGGGCCACGGCCGCCCTCCTGGGACGCCTTGCCAAGTGGGGCGCGGGGGTCAAGGCCATGGCCGTCCTCGGCCTCGTCATCGGCGTGGCCGTGGCCTCGGGCGCGGTGGCCGGCCTGAGCGCGGCGATCAACTGGTACTACCTCGGGAGGCTCGACTTCGACTGGGACGGCCTCGGCAAGTTCGTGCTGAGCACCGCGGCCGTTCCCGCGGCGGCGCTGGGCCTCCTCACGGGGATCTACGTCCGCTCCCGCATCCCGCGGCCCCCCAAGGAATGAAAGCCGGGATTGATTTCCCGGCCTGGTTTCTTATGCTGACGCGCCTGCCGGAGCGGGTTCAGGAAAGGCAATACCGCCGATGACCGAGGAATATTTCTACTGCTGGAACTGCCAGACCCGGCTGTGCGGCTCCGACTTCGAGCGGGGCCGGGCGTTCCAGATCCACGACAAGATCACCTGCCCCGACTGCGTGCAGAAACTCCTGGCGCCCCTCCCGATCCGGGAACAGGAGGCGGTCCTCCTGATGGTGAGGGAGGCCCAGGAAAAGGCCCTGAGGCCCCCTTCGCGCCCGGCGATCCCCGTGCCCCCCGGCGGGATCCCCGCCCACGCGAAGATCCATGCCCACCTTCCCTCCAAACGGTCGAACCCCGTCGTCGTGGCCTTCCTCGTCGTCGCCCTTGTCGCGGTCGCCATCGTGATCGCCTATCAGATTCACACCGGGGCGACCTACCTGCCGCCCCGCCCCGCGGACCGGCCGGTTTCCGCGCGGCCCAAGCCGCCCCCTCCCCCGCCACCCTCCTCCCCGCGCGAGGCGGAGGCCCGGGAGGCCCTCCGCAAGGCGGACGAGTTCGCCAAAGCGAACCCGGACGACCACAAGGGGCAGGAGACGAACTACCGCGAGGCCCTCAAGGCCGCCGAAGGGACCTCCCTCCAGGCCGAGGCGAAGGGCAAACTCGAGGAAGTCCGCCGGAGGCTCGCCACCTCCTTCGCCGCGGACCTCGCCGCGCTGGACGAGCAGTCCAAGGCCGCCTGCGGCCGCGAGGAGTACAAGGCGGCCATCGACCTCCTCGATCAGGCCCGCAAGCGCCACCCCGGCACCTCCTGGTCCACCACCATCGACCAGAGGATCCTCGGGGTCAACCAGGAGGCGTGGAAGGCCTACATCCCGCTCCGCGAGAAGGCCCTCGAGGCGAACAAGCGCGGGCCGAAGGACGAGACCCAGGCGGTCGCGGACCGGGTGAAGCGCTGGGGCCTGGAGGCCCTGATCACCGACCTGGAGAAGGGACTGGCCGCCCCTCCCCCCGCCCGGACCACGGCCGACACGCCGCCGGCCCCGCCGGAGGCCCGCCCCGCGCCCACCGCCGGGGCCCAGGCGTACCTGAAGGCCTGGGAGAAGGCGGCCGCCCTCGCGGCCGTGCACGACTTCGCCCGCGCGGCCCGCGAGCTGGAGGACGCCGCCAAGGCGGCCGAGGACGCCGCCCTCCGCGCGCAGGCCGCCGCCGACATCGAGAGCTTCCGCCTGGCCGCGGACTTCCACCGCGAGGCCCTGCTCCTGCTGTCCAAGTGGCCCAAGGGACAGAGGCTCCGCCTCGCCTGGCTCGACGAGAACGGACAGAGGGCCGAGATCGAGGGGCCGGTCCACCGCGCGGACGCCTTCATGATCGACGTCGCCCGGAACCGGGAGGCCGTGGGCGTCCCGATCTTCGAGGCGCTCCCGTCCTCGCTCGCGGAGATCCTCAAGGGGGACGCCCGCGGGACGGCCGTCCTCTGCCTGCTCTCGGGCGACCCCGAGGGCGCCCGGAAGGCCGAGGGCGACCCGCCCTTCAAGGCCCCCGAGTACTACTGGACGTTCGCCCGCCGGGCCGCGGAGGAGAACTCCAAGGGCGCGTCCCGGGACCCCGCCCGCAAGCTCTTCTGGACCGCGGAGCGCGAGTTCCGCTCCATGGGGACGCGCGGCCGCGCGATCGAGAAGATCACCACGCTCCTCTCCGAGCACGCCGCCAGCCCCCTCGTCCGGCGCAACCGCGGCCTGCTGACCCAGAGGATCGAGGCCGGCCGGGACTACTACCTCCTCGCCGACGGCATGACCGCCTCCGGCGTCTTCACCCAGGCCCAGTATCCCAAGGTCGAGTCGTGCTGGACCAGCGAGACGGACGTCCCCGCCGCCAAGGCCAAGAGCAACTACGTGGAGTTCGAGTTCTACGCCCTGCCGGACGCCCAGTACAAGTGCTGGGTGCACGTGGGGGGCTGCTGCGGCGAGACCTTCGCGTTCCACTACCAGGCCACCGACTCGGGCGAGGCCGAGCCGGGCGGCGCCAACGGATTGCCGGCCAAGCACCAGATCCTCTTCCTCAGGAAGTTCCACGTCCAGCACGGCGGGGCCAAGGAGCCCTCGCGGTGGGAGTGGGCGTGGCTCCCGCTCCCCAAGTACTCGGTGGCGGGGATCAAGAAGGTGCGCGTCATCTCCGACCAGCAGGGCTTCTCGGTGGCGCGCGCGGCCGTGAGCGCCACCCGCCAGACCTTCCCGCGGGACCAGGAGATGAAGGAGATCGAGAAGGCCCTGGCGGCGGAGCGCCCCGGGGCGGCCAAGGAGCCCGGGCCGGAGGCGCCCGCGGCGGGT
>CAYNDR010000231.1:0-291 GCA_964395295.1 uncultured Planctomycetales bacterium | reverse complement strand
GGAGGCGCGCCCCTGGCGGCCGGTCTTCGACGGCCGCACCACGGACTGCCTCACGCGCGACTCGGCCCCCGCGTGGCGCGTGGAGGACGGCGCCCTCGTCCCGGCGCCCGGGGCGAACGCCCCCGCGGAGACCCGGGAGACGTTCGCCGAGGGCGAGATCCGCGTCCGCTTCGAGTCCAAGGACCTGGAGAGCCTCTTCTTCAAGGCGCTCCAGAGCCAGGAGGGCTCCTATCGCAGCTCCTGGGACGAGGCCCAGCTCCGGGCCCTCGAAGGGAAGGCCCACGAGCTGGT
>CAYNDR010000230.1:10133-10434 GCA_964395295.1 uncultured Planctomycetales bacterium | reverse complement strand
TGGAAGCCCGGGAGTTGGATTTCAATCAGGGGGGTGGGTTGCGGAACTGCTGCCGTAACGATCGGGCGGCCCGGGCACCTATTCCCCCGGAAGATGCGGAGCGGGATCATCGTCCTTTGGCTCGGCGCGCTCGCGCCGGCGATGCCCTCCCTCCGGGCCGCCGGGCCCGCGCAGGAGGACAAGGACGCCCCCCCGGGCCTGATGTCCTCCCTGGTCACCGCCACGCCCGCCGAGGACACCGCGACCCCGCTCCGCCTGCCCGACGCCGAGCCGCGGCCACAGGCCATCCTGCCAGATGCCG
>CAYNDR010000230.1:4021-10123 GCA_964395295.1 uncultured Planctomycetales bacterium | reverse complement strand
GGACTCCAGAGCCGCGTCTGGTCCCCGCCGAAACCCGGCCACCTCCCCTGCGCCAACCTCCTCTACGCGCGCTTCACCTGGAAGGACTGGGGGCCCGACGGCAGGGACCGGGTCGGCCACTTCAAGGGCTGGATGGCGCAGAAGCGCTACGTGGGCTTCCGGATGTACTGCAACAGCGCGGCGGACCTGCCCGCGGGCGTCGACGTCCCCGTCGTCTCCGCCGGGGGGCAGACCATCCCCGCCTACTGGGACCCGAAGGCCATCGAGGCGCATCGGAGGTTCGTCCAGGCGGTCGGAATGGAGATTGCCTCCAAGCCTTACCTGTCCTACGTCGACATCGGCGGCGTCGGGACCACCGGCGGCGAGTGGCTCATCTACCCCGACGACAAGTGGGGCGACACCCCCGTCTTCAAGGACAAGGGGCTTACCCCCGAGGCCCGCGACCGGCTCGTCTGGGAGACCGTGAAGATGTACCGCGAGGCCTTCCCCCACGTCCGCCTCTACCTGGCCTGCGCCGCCTACGGCTCCTACGCCAAGGACAAGAAGGCCCTGCTGGAGTACATGAGGAGGAACAACGTCGGCTTCCGGAGCGACGGCTTGTGCGGCTTCTCGACCGACGAGTCCGATCCCTGGAGCACCCGCAAGTCCAACACCCACAGGCTCTGGCTCGACGCCCCCTTCCAGTGGGAGGGCTCCTACTCCACGATGGAATGGGAGAAGGACGGCAAGGGGTGGAACACGGCGAAGATCATGGACCGCGCGATGGATTTCGGCCCGCAGTCCATCTGCTATGCCGACAAGGACGGCGACGCCCTCCGGTTCGAGAACGACCCCGCGAAGAAGGCGATCCTGGACAAGGCGGGGCTCAAGCTCGGCTACCGCTTCGCGGTCCTCAAGGCCTCCTACTGCAATAAAGTCAGCCCCGGCAACACGCTGGCGATCCAGGCGGTCGTGGCCAACCGGGGGTGCTCGAGGACCTACGCCGGCCGGGAGTTCGAGGTCTCCTTCCTCAACGGATCGGGAAGGCCGCCGGGCAAGTCCATGGCGGTCCGCGTAAAACCAAGCCCCCCGTGCTCCCTGTGGCTGCCGGGCGAGACGCCGGTGAGCTTCAGGGTCCCGGTGCCGAAGGACGCCTTCATCGGCGGTTTCCACCTCGCGATCGCCATGCTCGACGAGGACCCCCGCCGGCCCGAACACCGCATCGAGATGGCGATGGTGGAGAAGACCCCCGAGAACCGGTACCTCCTGGGGAAGGTCTACGTCGGGTACCGGTGAGCCCCGCGTCAGACGAACAGCGACAGCAGGAGGCACGCGAGGAGGGCCACCACGCCCTGCACCGCGGTCGCCGTCGTGAAGACCTTGTACGCCGTGCCCACCGGCATGTTCGAGAACTGCGAGACCACCCAGAAGTAGGAGTCGTTCGCGTGCGACACGACCATGGCGCCCGCGCCGATCGCCACGGCGGCGAGCGCCGGGTCGAGCCCGAGCGTCCCCATGAGCGGCGCGAGGATCGTGCTCGTCGTGATCATGGAGACGGTCGACGAGCCCTGCGCGGTCTTGAGCGCCGCCGCGATCAGCCAGGGCAGGACCAGGCCCAGGTTGAGCCCCGTCATGTGGACCTTGATGAAGTCCGCCATCGGCGAGGCCGCCAGGACCTTGCCGAACGAGCCGCCCGCGGCGGTGATGGCCAGGATGACGGCCGCGTCCTTGATGCCCTCGCCCGCCCACTTGTCCACCGCGGCGGCCAGGTCCCCCCGGCGCACCAGCGCGAGGCTGAAGAGCACGCCCAGGGCGAGGGCGGACACGGGGTCGCCGATGAAGTTGACGGCCGCGGCGAGCCGGCCCGCGCCGAAGGGCCGCGACGGGAAGCCCGCCACCGACTTGAGCAGGATGAGGAGGATCGGCAGGACGATCGGCAGGAACGAGAGGAAGACGTTCGGCAGGCGGACGTGCTTCGCCGCGAGGTCGGCCGTGGTTTCCCGGACGTCCGGCTTGATGTCGCAGCGCCCCCCGACCTTCCGCGCCCAGACGAGGCCGGCGAGGGACGCCGGGACGGCCGCGACGAGGCCGAAGAGGATCACCTTGCCCAGGTCCGCGTTCAGCGCGCCGGTGGCGGCCAGGGGCCCGGGCGTGGGCGGCACCATGGTGTGCGTGGCGTAGAGCCCGGTGGAGAGGGCCACGGCCATGACCGCCATCGACGTGCCCGTCTCGGCCGAGAGGGCCTTGTTGAGCGGCGTCAGGATCACGTAGCCCGAGTCGCAGAAGACGGGGATGGAGACCACGCAGCCCGAGGCGTTCATCGCGGCGGCCGCGCGGGAGCGGCCCACGACCCGGAGGATGGCCTGCGTCATGGAGAGGGCGGCGCCCGTCTTCTCCAGGATGGTCCCCATGATGGTGCCCGCGAGGATGACGATGCCGATGTTCGTGAGCGTCCCGCCGAAGCCCTCCTTGACGGCCTTGACGACGTCAAGCGCGGGCATGCCGATGGCGAGCCCGTAGAGGAACGCGACGGCGATCAGGACGAGGAAGGCGTTGACCTTGAGCGCGCCGGTCGCCACGATGATGAGGGCGACGGCGACGGCCAGGAAGAGCAGGGCCAGCCCGCCGGAGACCATAATCCGGGGCGATGGTACAATTTCCCCGCCCTCGATGCGATAAAACGCGCCCCGATGCGGCTTCGCCTCAGCCGAACCACGGATCACGCATCATGAATCAAGGATTCGTCCCCCCCCAGCCCCCCTCTATCCGTTCGAGGGCCCGGTCCATCGGGCGCCGTGAATCGTTATATCCGTAGACGAAGATGGGCCTGTTTGTATGCTCAGGGGCCATATGAAAGAATGCATCCTGGCCGTGGCGGCCATGGCGGCCCTCTGCCTGCCGCTCTCCGCCCAGGACAACTGGCCGCAGTTCCGCGGTCCGACGGGGGACGGCCATTCGAACGCCAAAGGCGTCCCGCGCGAGTGGGACGAGACGAAGAACGTCCGCTGGAAGACGCCCATCCACGGCCGCGGGTGGTCCTCCCCGGTGATCTGGGGGAAGCAAATCTGGATGACCACCGCGGCGCCGGAGGGGAAGGAGCTGTTCGCCGTCTGCGTGGACCGCGAGTCGGGCAAGGTCCTCCACGACCTCAAGGTCTTCGACGTCGAGACCCCCCCGTACATCAACCCGCTCAACAGCTACGCCTCGCCCACCCCCGTGATCGAGGAGGGCCGCGTCTGGGTCCACTTCGGGAGCATGGGGACGGCGTGCCTGGATACGGCGACGGGCAAGGTCCTCTGGACGCGGCGCGACCTCCCGTGCAACCACTGGCGCGGGCCCGGGTCGTCGCCGTTCCTCTACAAGGACCTCCTGATCGTCCACTACGACGGGTATGACGTCCAGTACGTCGTGGCGCTGGACAAGGCGACGGGGAAGACGGCCTGGAAGACCGACCGCGCGAACGACTTCGGCACCGACGACGGCGACCTCAAGAAGGCGTTCTGCACCCCGATCGTGATCGAGGCGGGAGGAAAGCCCCAGCTCATCAGCCCCGGGTCGCGCGCGGCGATGGCGTACGACCCGCTCACGGGGAAGGAGATCTGGCAGGTCCGGTTCCAGAGCTTCTCGTGCACGGCGCGGCCGCTCTTCGGGCACGGCTTGCTCTACATCAACACCGGATTCGGGAAGGCGGACCTGATCGCGGTGCGGCCGGACGGGAAGGGGGACGTGACCGGCACGCACGTCGCCTGGACGGCCAGGGAGGGGATCGGGTCGAAGCCGTCGGCGGTGATGGTCGACGACCTGATCTACGTGGTGAGCGACGTGGGCGGCATCGCCAGCGCCATCGAGGCGAAGACGGGGAAGACGGCGTGGAAGAAGAGGATCGGCGGCGGCCAGCATTCGGCTTCCCTGGTCTGCGTGGACGGGGCGGTCTGGTTCTTCGACCACGAGGGGACGGCGGTGGCGGCCAAGCCGGGCCGGGAGTACGAGGAGCTGGCGCGGAACAAGCTCGACGACGGATTCATGTCCTCTCCGGCGGCGGCGGGGAAGGCGTTCTACCTCAGGACGCGGTCGCACCTCTACCGGATCGAGGCGCCCTGAAGGATCAGCGCGCGCTCGGCCGCGGCGCGGACCTCTTCCCGGGCGTCGGAGGCGGCCGCGGCGCGCAGGGCCTCCCGCGCGGCCTCCGATCCCGAAGCCCGGCCCAGCGAGCGGGCCGCGGCGGCCCGGACCTCCCAGTCGGAATCGGCGCGGAGGGCCGCCGCGAGCGCCTGCACGGCCCGGGGGTCGGCGGCGGCGCGCCCCAGCGCCAGGCTCGCGGCCTCCCGTACGTCCGCGCTCGGGTCCGCCGCGGCGGCCTTCACCAGGAGCGGGGTCGCCGGCCCGTCCTCGGACGGGTATCCCCCGAGCCGCCGGCCGAGGACCTCCACCGCGAACCGGCGCGTTTCGGCGCCCTCGTGGGAGGCCAGGGCGTGGAGCCTTTGGGCCTCGTCGGCCGAGAGCCCCGTGCTCGCGAGCGGCGCCGTGAGGCGGAAGCGGACGACCTCGTCGGACCGCGGGGCGGCGTCGAGGATCTTCGACAGGACCAGGGCGCGCTCCGGGTCGGTGGGGCCCGCCTGGCGCGTCCAGTCGCACAGGGCCGCGGCGGACTCGGCGGCGACCTCGGGGTCCGGCTCGCGCTCGACGCGGTCCAGGAACGCCTGGCGCACCTCGGGGGACGCGCTGGAGTCCCGCAGGACGCGCGCCGCGGCCAGCCGCAGTGCGGGCGACGCCCCTTCGGAGAGCCGGCGGGCCAGCTCCCCGCGGGCCTCGGCCGGGACGGGCCCCCGGACGAAGACCGCCAGGCCCGGCGCGGCCTCCAGGGAATAGGGCTGGCCGTCGCGCTCGAACTCGTCGCCGTCCTCGACTTCCACGATGCCCAGGGCGAGGATCACCGTCCGCTCGAACCCGGCCGCCGCGCCGCCCCGCAGGAGCTTCAGGAGCGCTTCCTTCCCGGCCGCGTCCGGCAGGGACCCGAGGACCACGGCCGCGGCTTGCCGCGCGGCGAGGTCTTCCGCGGGATCGAAGAGGAGGCGGATCGCCTCCGCCAGGAGCGAGGGATCCGCCAGGATCGACGCGCGCAGGCGGCGGGCGGCCGCCACGAGCGATTCGCGGTTCCCCGACTTCGCGGCCAGCCGGATCCCTTCCCGCGGTTCATGCGCCGCCGGGGGCGGAGTCGGCGGCGGGGAAGGGGGCGCCTGGATTCGGGTCGATGGGGCCGGGGCCTGCCGGGCCGCGCGGGGGGACTTGTGGCGGGGACAGAGGAGGGCGAGGGCGAGGATCGCCGCCCCGCCCAGGAGGGCGGCCCCGAGGGCAATCCGCCGCCGCATCCGACCGAGGATATCTCAAACGTCTCCCGACTGTTAGCGAAATCGCGGCGCGGTGGCGCCGGCAGGTTATGCATGAGGCGATGCATATGGGGAGATTATGCATTTGCCCTTGTATTTCCCTCCTTCGAGGCGTAGAGTATCGGGCAGATGGGAAAGAGGGAAAACCCGATGAAAACTTCCGCCATCCTCCTCTCCGCCGTGCTGGCGGCGGCCTTCCCGGCGGCCGCGGCGGCCGACGACGTGGCCGTGATCGTGGGCTTCCACGGCAAGGCCGACGGCGCCGTCTTCGCCCGCCACGGGGGCAGGGTCGGGACCGACCTGAGCGAACTCAACGCCTTCGCCGGGCACGTAGCGCCCGGACGGCTCAAGGCGCTCCGCGCGGAGCCGGGCGTGGCGTACTTGTAGAAGGATCCCGTCCGCCAGGCGATCTACACTCCGAACGACACTCATTATGGCACCTACCAGGCCGACGACTTCGGGCTCATCAACGGCCCCGCGGCGTGGGACGTCTCCAAGGGGGCAGGGGTCCGCGTCTCGGTGCTCGACACCGGCTGTCAGACCGCCCATCCGGACATTTCGGGCAAGGTGAAGGCTTCGAAGAACTTCACGTCGGGGAAGGCCTCGGACGTCAGCGACAAGAACGGCCACGGGACGCATACGGCGGGCACGGTGGGGGCCTGGACGAACAACGGCAAGGGCGTGGCGTCGGCGGGTCATAGCTGCGAGCTGGCGCTCGGCAAGGTGCTCGGCCCTC
>CAYNDR010000230.1:0-4011 GCA_964395295.1 uncultured Planctomycetales bacterium | reverse complement strand
GTCGACTGACCGACCTCCGCCCCGCTACCACTCCGGCAAGGGCGGGGCGTCGGCGGGCCACAGTTGCGAACTCGCCATCGGCAAGGTGCTCGGCCCGCAGGGGGGATACGATTCGTGGATCGTCGCTGGGATCAACTGGTCCCGGCAGACGGCCGGAGCGAAGGTCATCAGCATGTCGTTGGGTGGGCCGGGGAAGAGCGATACGATCGAGGCGGCCATCAATGCGGCCTGGACCGCAGGGATTGTCGTCGTGGCCGCCGCCGGGAACGACGCTGTGGACGCTTCGAACTTCTATCCCGCCGCCTCGCCGAACTGCATCTCCGTGGCGGCCACGGACAGCGGGGGGGCGCTGGCGTCCTTCAGCAATTTCGGCTCCACGGTGGACATCGCCGCGCCTGGGGTGAACATCGCCTCGACCTACAAGGGGAGCGCGTACGCCCTCCTGAGCGGCACCTCGATGGCCACCCCGCACGTGGCCGGCGTGGCCGCGCTTGTGTGGGCCAGCCCGAAAGGCACTTCTCAGGTCAACGTGCGGAAACAGCTTGAGGGGACCGCGACGCGGGCGGTGACGGGGGCCAACGCGGGCGCGCTGAAGGTGCTGGACGCCTACGCTAGCCTGACGGTGACGGCCCCGTAGCGTACATCCTGCCCCGCTCCTGGGTTTAAAATAAAGCGCCCCGACGACGGGTCGGGGCAGTTGGAGCGGGATCTAATTTTTCTATAGTATCCACAGCAAAGCTCGTGCCGGGATTATACCCTCAAAATTCACCGAATTTTCACGGTCTCAGGGGGTAAGTTGTCAAATATACTTGGCGCTTTGGGCTGGCCTAGTTAACACGTTAACATTCAAGCTGTTGAGGCTCCCTGAAATTGTCGGCAGGTGTATATGGAATATGCAGGCGGCACCTCCGGCTTGGACCTCTTATTCCGGTCTTGGCGCCCCATGAGGCCGCAAAGGTCCGTCCAGCAGGCATCCGTCAGACCTCTCCGCTCCTTGCATCCCCCCGGCCTTGTGGGGTAATCTCTTGGCGTGGGCGAGGCGGAAGAGGAAAAGGCGGCAGGCCTCATCACCCGGGCCGACCTCTATCGGCGCGGCGGCGAATTCCGCAAGATGCTCGCCGCCGGCCGCGAGCTCATCGCCCTCCAGCCCGACCGGACGATGGGCTACGCCCTGGCGGGCCAGGCCCACCTGTGCCTGAACGAGTGGGGGCCCGCGGAAGAGCACCTCAAGAAGGCCCTCTCGTTCGATCCCGACGACGACTTCGTCCACTTCCTCCTGGCGGCCACCTTTCGCGAGGGCCGGCGGTTCGCCCAGGCCGAGGAGCACATCCGCAAGGCCATCGAGATCGACCCGAACGACGCCAACCACTGGTGCGAGCTGGCCCACCTCTGCCACGCGCAGGGAGACCTCGACAACGCGCGCCGCTACGCCCGCAAGGCCCTGGATCTCGACCCCGGCAACGTGATCGCGATGAACCTGGTGGGGATGTCCGCCCGGGACGACACGCCCGAGGGTGCCCGCACTGCCCTCAAGGCCTACTCCAAGGCGCTCGAGGCCGATCCCGAGGACGCGTACGTCCACAACAACGTCGGCGTGGCCCGCCTCCAGCTCGAGGACTACGCGCTCGCGGAGGAGTCCTTCCGCAAGGCCCTCTCGCTCGATCCCACCGAGAAGATCTTCCGCAACAACCTCTACGTGGTCCTCAAGCACCGCTCGATCCTCTACCGGCTCCTCTGCCTCCCGGGAGACTTGCTCCTCCGGCTCATCGGGCGCATGAGCGAGCGATGGTGGACGATCTTCCTGATCCTCCTCGTCCCGGCCGTCCTCCTGCGCGGCGCCACCGGGAGCCGGTGGATCGGGGCGGGCACGATGATGCTCGTCCCGGTGGCTCTCTTCGTGGTCTGGTTCCTCGTCTTCAAGCCCCTGATCCGGTTCTACGAGTTCCTCATCCTGAGCGACGTCAAGGCCCGGGCCCGCGAGGTGGGGGCGCGCCGCGGCGGGCCGCTGGGGATCCACGGGTGGCCGTTCTGGCTCCGCTTCCTCCTCTTCTTCGCGGTCATGTGCGGGGCCTGGACGGCGATCGGATTCGCGGCGGCCAGCCCGGTCCTCCGTCACTGGGTGATCGGGGTCGTGGCGGCCGGCGTGGTCGTTTTTCTTCTTTCAGGCTGGGTCCTGGAGTGGCGCGGGAGGCGGCGGGACCGGCAGGCCCGGGAGCGGCGGTCCAGGTTCTTCAGCATGGAGCGCGGCAGATGAGCGGCGGCGACAAGACGGTCCATTTCCTCGAGCAGCTCCTGGCGGCCCAGCCGGCGAACTGGGAGGCCCGGGCGCACCTGGCGGAGCTGTACCTGGCGCGAGGCGAGGCGGTCAAGGCCGAGCGGACGGTCGCCGACGGCGGGCCCCTGCCGGAGGACCCGGCCGTGCGGCTCCTCTGGGGGGCGATCCTCTCGAAGACCGATCCCGCGCGCGCGATCCAGCACTACCAGGAGGTGATCCGGAAGGACCGGAAGTGCGCCCCGGCCTACCTGGCCCTGGCGCGCGTCTACCGCGGGCGGGGGATGAAGGACGAGGCGCGCCACTACTACTCGGTCGGGACCGTGATCGACGAGAAGCTCGAGGACCCGGAGTTCCGGGCGTGGCTGGAGGGGGAGGCCGCGGCGCCGCCCCCGCCGCCGGCCCCCGCGCGCCGCTCCCGCCATCCTGAGGACGAGGACCTGGACCTCGAGGAGGCCGGGGAGGAGCCGGAGCCGGAGGAAGAGGAGGCCGTCGAGAGGGCGGAGGCCCCGGCGGGGGCCGGGGAGCCGGACCTCGGCCCGAGGCTCCCGCCGATCACCTTCAAGGACGTGGGCGGGATGGAGGAGGTGAAGGAGCGGGTCCGGATGAACATCATCTACCCGTTCCGGAACCCGGAGATCTTCCGGAAGTTCAAGAAGCGGCCCGGGGGCGGGATCCTCCTCTACGGGCCGCCGGGGTGCGGGAAGACCTACCTGGCGCGCGCCACGGCGGGGGAGTGCGGGGCGCGCTTCATGGCGATCGGGATCACGGACGTGCTGTCGAAGTGGGTCGGCGAGAGCGAGCGCCGGCTCCACGAGCTCTTCGAGTCCGCCCGGCGGCGCCCGCCCACGGTGGTCTTCCTCGACGAGCTGGACGCGCTGGGGATGAGCCGGCACGACGCGCGCGGGTCGGCCATGACGACGGTGATCAACCAGCTCCTCACGGAGCTCGACGGCATCCACGCGAAGAACGACAACGTGATGGTGCTGGCGGCCACGAACGCCCCGTGGTCGGTGGACAGCGCCTTCCGCCGTCCGGGGCGGTTCGACCGGGTGGTCTTCATCCCGCCGCCGGACGCGGGGGCGCGGCGCGCGATCCTCGAGATCCACCTGAGGGACGTCCCGCACGAGGGGCCGGACTACGAGAAGCTCGTCAAGGCCACGGCGCGCTTCTCGGGGGCGGACCTCCGCGCGGTGGTGGAGGCCGCGGGCGAGAAGGCGATCTACGAGGAGATGAAGAGCGGCCGGGCGGGCAGGATCACCCAGAAGGGCCTGATGGCGGCGGCCCAGGAGACGAAGCCCTCGACGCTGGAGTGGCTGGAGACGGCGAAGAACTACGCGAGCTACGCCAACCGCGCCGGGCAGTACGACGACCTCGCGAAGTACTTCGAGCAGGAAGGCTGATTTGATGTCTCAGGTCCCGCTCCTCCTGGGGCTCCTCCTTCAGGCTCCCCGGGATCCGCAAGCTCATCAAGGACGAGGAAGGGGATGTTTGCAGCGCCGCCGTGGAGGCCCTGGGGAATTTCAGGGCCCGGGAAGCCCGGGGAGACCTCGTCGGACTGCTCGGAAGCGGGGACGAAAGGATCCGAGACAGGGCCGCGGACGCCCTCGGCAGGATCGGTCCTGGCGAGGCGATTCCTCAACTGATCAAGGCGTTGATGGGCCGGGACATGTACAGTCATTTCATTTGGGTGTGGCTATTCTCGGTTGACGGCAGGGGAAGCGCAAGGGCTTTAACGG
>CAYNDR010000229.1:0-10554 GCA_964395295.1 uncultured Planctomycetales bacterium | reverse complement strand
TCAAGGAGGGCGCGAACGAGTTCCTGCTCCAGATCACCCAGCACACGCTGCGCTGCGGGGCGTGCGTGCGGATCCGGGGGCTCGACGGCTCCGTCCTCGATGGCCTGCATTTCGAGTGACAAAACGCACCGTCCGTTTTGTCGGAAAAACCGACAAAATCGACGGTCTATTTTGTCGTGCGGGAGAGGAACGACGCCCACAGCTCCTCCCGCACGTACAGCGACAGGATCACCCCGGGCCGCAGGCCGTGCAATCCCGGCCGCCCATACTTCCGCCGCAGGCGCGCGTCCAGCTTGTCCTGGAGATCCTGGGAAGCGATGATCACGTCCGCATCCAGGTCCACGCGAGGGTCCTGAGGGACCTCGTGCGACCAGCCGACGCTCTCGAACTTCCTCAGGTACCACGGCAGAGGCCAGTAGTTCTCTGACACGATGACGTGGATGGTCGCGGCCTCCGGGCGGGAACGGCACGCGGCAATGCGCCCGATCAGATCCGACAGATGGACCGCGTCCGTCGACGTGTGGGCATACACGTACGGGTTGCGCTGGTCCGCCGGAAAGCGGAAGTTGAGCCGGTAGGACTGCCACGCGAGCTGTCCCGCGAGCGCCAGCAGGAGCGCGGCGGCGGCCGCCCGGGCCCACATCACGGGCATCCACCGGACCAGCGCCGCGGCGCCCACGCCGGCCAGGAGGATCATGCCGTGGAAGAATCCGAGCAGGCACCACGGGGTCTTGTACGAAATGGCCGAGTAGAGGACCGTCAGGACGGCGGTGTAGAACGTCAGGAACCGCACCAGGGGCGCGCGGGCGCCGAGCACGCGCCGGCGCCGCAGCAGCGCCGCGGCGCCCACGGCCGCCAGCCCCACGATCAGGCCCTCCGACCAGAAGAACCTCGGGGACGGCCGGTTGGCGACGAGGAGGGACAGGTAGAAATACCACGGATGGTCGTGGATGCTCTCGCCGCCGGTCCGCTTTCCGTAGGCGACGAAGGCCAGCAGGGAATCCAGCGGCCCCCGCAGGTTCGTCCCGAAGGAGGAATACAGCAGGGCCGCCACGAAGACGGCGGCCCCGGCGGCCGCCGCGATGTGACGGCGATTCCATCCGTTCGCCGGCTTGGCCTCCTCGCCATCCCCGAGCCGGCGCGACCAGAGCTTCGTGAGGCCCAGCGCCGCCCCCATCGCCGCGGCCGAGAGGATCCACGTCTCCTTCGTGGCGTGCATGAGGCCGAACGAGGCGCCCGCCGCGATGGCCCACCCGATCGACCGCGTCCGCCAGCACCTCCAGCACGACGCGAGGGCCGCGAGCGTGAAGAACACCAGGAACGTCTCCTGGATGTAATAGCGGCTGTAGAAGACCATCGCCGGGGAGATCGCCGTCAGGATCCCCGCCACGATCGCCGCCGGCCGGCCCAGGCCGTCGGCCAGGGGCAGGAGCAGCAGCACGAGGGCCGCGCCGAAGAGGGCCGGCACGATGCGGTAGGTGGACTCGCCGGTCTCGGCGAAGCGCCGGGCCGGGCTCAGCCAGATCGAGGGCAGGGTCAGGTAGTACAGGCTCGGCCCGTGGTGCTCGCGGGGGTCGTAGGCATAGGCGCCGGCGTCGTGGAGCTCGCCGGCCTTGACGGCCTGGTTCGCCTCGTCGCCGTGCATCGGCCGCCGGTCGAGGCGCGGCAGGCGGAAGGCCAGCGCCGCGGCGAGGGCGGCGAGGAGGAGGATCGCGAACGGCCTCCCCGTCATGGGGCCGGCTTCCCGTGCACCTCGATCTCGATATAGTGGTTCATGTCGTTGGAGGTGTTGCCCCGGCTGTAGAAGCGGACGTACCGGGCCTTCGCCCCCTTGCCGTCGATCAGGCGGCCGCGGCTGTCATCGATGTACTCGAGGTCCTTCCCGAGGCCCAGGCCGGAGGAGTTGTCGAAGTCGTTGTTGTAGACCGACCGGACGTTCTCGATGAAGTCGGCGTCGTCGGCCACCTGGATGACGACGTCATGGTAGACGCGCCCCTGGGCGTGGTAGTGCCAGACGAGGACGCCGTAGAGGACGGCGGGCGCGCCGAGGTCCACCTGGATCCACTGCTTGCCCGGCGCGAGCTCCACGTAGGAGCCGTCCGATCCCTCCTTGTCGCCGTCGGTGATCTGCTTGATCTCGCCGATGATCGGCTCCGGATCGCTGGAGGTGACTTTCCTGCCCAGGGCCAGGTTCACGCACCCCTCGGGGGCGAGGAACGGCGGGCGCGGCCGCTCGTCGTACTTCTCCAGGGTGGCGGCCGCCTTGATGTTCTTCGGCGTGCCCTCGAAGAGGGGCTTCGGCAGTTTGATCGCCAGCGGGACCAGCTTGGCGTCGGGCGGCAGGTCCGGGGCGGCCGTCGTCACGGGCGGGAGGGGCGGCAGGGGCGGGGGGGCCGTCTGGGCCAGGGCGGTCAGCGCGATCCCCATGGCCGCCAGGGCCAGGCCCGCGCGGGCAAGTCCGGTCTTCGTGGTCATCGTTGCGTCTCCAAGATCGTGGGTCATGCCTTCAATCCGTTCAGGTTCACGGTCAACCTCTTGTTCTCCTTGATCAGCTCCTCCATGGTGAGCCGGCCATGGCGGGCGGCGGCCTCCCGGGCGAGGATCACCGCGAGCGTCGAGTCCACCGAGCGCAGGGCCGTCTCGTTCTCGAACCGGCCCTCCGTGATGTTCTGATGGAAGGCCGCGATGTTGCGCATCGCCCCCGCCTCGTACAGGTTCTCCACCTTGCCGACGTAGTGCTTGTCCCCTCCGCGGATGAAGGCCTTGCCCCAGTAGCTCAGGGCGGCGTTGGCCTTCGTGCCGTGGACCCGGCAGTCCAGGATGCCGTCGTTGTTGTTCCCCAGGGCCTGCCCGAAGTGGTTGTGGACGAGTCCGTCCGCGTACTCGAAGACGACCGAGCAGACGTCGCGGGCGTCGCCGTGCGGATCGAGCCGGGTGATCCGCGAGGCCCCCATCGCCGCCACGGGCCTCTGGCCGATCACCCAGACGGCGGTGTCGACGGCGTGGATGTCGTAGTTCCCGACGTTGTCGCATCCCAGGGCGATGTCGTTGACCCAGATCAGCCCCTGCATCCGGCTTTCGATGCTCGCCGTCAGCGGCGGGTCCGAGAATCCCCCGCTGATCCCCGTGGTGTCGACCTGGGCGATCTTGCCCAGGCCGCCCTCGCGGATGCGCTTGAGGATCTCGACGTGGGCCGGGTCCGTCGGCATCTGGTAGTCCACCAGGAACACCCGCTTCTTCTGCGTGCACTCCTTCGCCAGGTTCCCGATGGTGATCGTCCCCGGCACGTCCACCGCGACGGGCTTGGCCATGTAGACGTGGAGGCCGGCCGCCACGGCCGCCGCGGCCTGTTCCGGGAAGAAGTAGGGGATGTTCTCGAGCGCGATCGCCTCCACGCCGCTGTCGATGAGCTTCTTGCAGCCGGAGAGCCCCGGGAACCGGCGCGCCTTGTCCACGCCCAGCGCGTCGCCGCACTTGTCGGCGACCGCCTGGAAGTAGTCCGCCACGGCGTGCATCTCGTATCCGCCGTGCTTCTGGAAGAGCTTGGCGATCCAGCCTCCCCGGCCGCCGTTGCCGACCACGCCCAGCTTGATCTTGGGCTTCGCCTCCTGGCCGGAGGACCTCACGGAGAACCACGGGGCTACGGCGGCCGCCGCGAACGCCCCGCCGACGAACTGGCGGCGATCCATCGTGGCCGGGGGTGATATGCGGTGCGTCATGGCGGAAACCTCCTCCCAGTGTTATAGATACGCCGGAAATCCGGGGTCACGGGAGACAATCCGACAGGCAACCCGCCCGGATCGGCGATTGTCCCTCCTTCATCCCGGGCCTCACGTCGCCATACCCTCCCAGCAGGTGCTTCAGCCGGACGTGGATCACCTCCTCGGCCATCTCGACGGATTCGCGGAGGTAGCGGGTCCACATCCGCCCCCCGTGCTTGGTCCGGCTCTCGTCGCGGTTCCGCCAGCCCACCTCGACTTCCTTGACCGCATAGCCCGCCTTCGCCAGCAGGAAGAGGAGTTCCACGTCGAACGCGGTGACCTTCCAGCCGGCAGGAGGCCTTCTCTGCCGGAGGAACCGCAGGCGGGGGAAGATCGTCAGCGCCGCCCGGCGCCGGAAGGACTTGAATCCGCACTGGGTGTCGCTGATGCCCCGGAGGACGAAAAGCCGGCGGAGGGACCGGAAGGCCCGGCTGCTCAGCCGGCGGGCGGCGGAAAAGCCCTCCCGCCGGGCCCCGCGCGATCCGATGACCCCGTCGAAGCCCCGGTCGTACCACGGCGCGAGCCGGTCCCATTCGTCGATCGCCGTGGACTGGTCCATGTCGGTGAAGAGGACGATCTCGCCCCGCGCGTGCCGGAGGCCGGCCCAGATCGCGGCGGGCTTGCCCCCGTGCGGGACCTCCAGGAGGGAGAAGCCCTCCTTGTCCCGGATGAACTCCCGGAGGAGGTCCGCACTGCGGTCGGTGGAGCCGTCGTCGACGAGGATGGCCTCCCACGGCCGGCGGAGGCGGGCCAGGTAGCGGTGCGCCTCCTCCAGGACGCCGTGCTCCAGGTTCTGCTCTTCGTTGAAGCACGGGACGATCACGGAGAGATAAGGGCCCGGCATGATTCCCCCGTCCGCCTGAACAACCTCCGCGCGTCCGGGACACGGCACGAGGGCCGAATATATCCGGGGCTGACGTCCACTGTCAAGAGGCCGGCAGGCCAGGGGATGTTCCTGCCCCGGATTGGCCCCGCTTCCCTTGCCCTTCCGCCCGCGATAGAATGGCCGCATTCCGCCTAGAAAGAAGGGGGTGGCTTGCATGCCGCGATACGGCGTCATTCTCGTCCTGAACGTCTTCGCCGCGGGCGGGGGCCCCCCCGAGGCCGGCGTGCCGGTCTCGTATCAACTGCCCGCCGACGGCCCCCTGCCCAGGACCTATCTGGTGACGCTGGCCATCGTGGCCCGGGACAATCCGGACTGGATCGTCAGCCAGTTCCTGCGCGGCGCGGCGCGGACCGTGACGGCCGAGAACAAGGGCCTGTTCACCGACACGTGGGACGGCCTGGACGAGAACCTGATGCCCGTCCCTCCGGGCGCGTACGCCGTGAAGGGGATCTGCATGCCGGCGCAGAAGTGGGCCGTGGACGAGGAGTACCACGCGGTGACGCCGCAGTTCGTCGCCGGGGCCTCGGCATGGATGCCGGCGCGCGATCAGCCGAAGGTCCCCGAGCCCTTCGGCGGCGATCCGTGCGGCGCGCCGCTGGGCGACGTGGACGTCGGCGCCAACGGCGTCGCGGTCTTCTACTACGTCTACCTGGAGAACGGCACCAACAATCCGATGATCGACCTGAAGAAGCCCGCGGGCCTCGGCCAGTTCGTGCGCGCCTTCAACTCGGGAGGGGCCGGCGGCGGCACCAGCACCTGCACCGACGGCGAGGCCATATGGAGTTTCAGCACCGACGGCGGCGCCAAGTACGTCTACCGCGCGGACGGCCGGCCCTTCGGCGCCGGGCGCGCCAACCGCGACAAGGTCTATCTGCCCCGGGGCTGGGTGAAGGGCATGGCCTGCTGGCGCGAGGGCGGCGCGTCCACCGTCTACGTCGCGCAGGGCGGAAAGATCCTCGAGACCCGGGAATGGCCCCACTTCAGCGAGAGCGGGAAGGATTTCGTCGATGTCGTCACCGTCCACGAGGGGGCCACGGGCAAGGTCCTGGCCGAGGTTCCGCTCGCGCGCCCCATCGGGATCGCCGCGCGCGGCGGGAAGCTGTACGCCGTGCACGGGACGAAGCAGGACGGATTCGAGGTCGCCGCCCGGGCCCTGCAGGCCGGGATGCCGCAGGGCGAGTGGCAGAGGCTCTTCGCGGTCCCGGCCGGGGTGACGCCGGCGGACATCGAGGTCGACGGCCGCGGACGCCTCTACCTCAGCGATGCCGCCGGCAACAGGGTGGTCCAGTTCGACTCCGCCGGGAAGAAGACGCGGACCTACGGGCGGCTGGAGGCGCAGAAGCCCGGCACCTACGACGCGCAGACGCTGATCTCCCCCGGGAAGCTGGCCACGTGGACCACCCCCGAGGGCGAGGACCGGCTGGTCATCGTCGAGCAGGGGGGGCCGAACCGCGCCAGCGAATGGAGCGCCGACGGGAAGCTGGTGCGCGAGTTCCTCTCCCTGCAGACGAAGGCCAACGACGGCTACGCCGTCGATCCCGAACGCCCCGACCACGTCTACGTCGGGGGGCAGGGCGGCTGGCTGACGCGCTTCCGCGTGGACTACGGGAAGGGCTCCTGGACGGTCGACGCGGTCTGGCCGTCGGTGGGCACGGATCCCAAGGCGCCCGGATTCGATCACCCGCAGTTCATCCGCGTCCAGGGGCGCGCCTACCTGGCCTGCGGCCGCAGCAGCAACGTCTACCGCCTGGCCGGCGACCGCTGTCTGCTCTCGGCGGCCGTCATCCGCGAGAAACAGGGCAACGCCTGGAAGCACTTCGCCTGGCACGACGCCAACGGCGACGGGGCGGTCCAGGAGGACGAGTACCGCTCGGCGCCGCTCGAGATGCCCGGCTGGCTCCTGCGCTACCACGGCAACCAGTGGCTGGACGACCTGTCGCTGGTCGCGCTCAACCAGGGCGGTCCGGACGTGTGGCGCCTGGCGCCGGAGTCCTTCGATGCGCACGGCAATCCCGTCTTCGCGGCGTGGCGGAAGCTCCTGACGGACCCGGTCTTCGCCGCGCGGGCGGAAGGCAAGGCCGACGCCCTCCACGGCGGCAACGAGCTGGCCGAGAGCTATTCCAGCTACTGGGGGATGGCCGACGGCGCCGTGAAGGACGGCTTCTACGTCGTGGCGCGCGGCGGGAAGAATTTCAGCGCCAACGAAGGGGCGCAGATCAAGCTCTCGCGCTACGTGCCGGACGGGAAGGGCGGCTGCCGCCTGCGGTGGCGCGCGGGGCGCGTGGCCCTGCGGGGCGTGGCGCAGGCCGGCGAGATGTACGGCGCGATCCACGTCTGGAAGCCGCTCAACGGGCTGGTGTCCGTGGTGGACCAGTCGCGCTGCGGGATCCTGCTCTTCACCGAGGACGGACTGTACGTGGACACCCTTTTCCCCGACGGCCGGCGCTTCTCGCGGGAGGCGGCCGGGATCTACCCTCAGCCGGGCGAGTTCTTCGCCGGCTTCGTCTATCCGGACCGGGCCAGCGGCGCGATCTACGCCGGCATGGGCAAGGTCACGCCGCTGATCTACGAGGTGCAGGGCTGGTCGCTGAAGCAGAATCCGGTCCGGCCCGTCGGCGGCCTGCCGCCGGAAGTCGTGCTGGCCGCGGCGCAGATCGCCTCGCCTCCGGAGATCGCGCTGACTCTGCGCGGCGGAGCGGGCACGGCGAAGCTCGCCCGGTTCTCCCCGGCGATCGGCGGGGCGGCGCTGGACGGGTCGCTCGGCGGGTGGGAGTCGTGCGAGCCGGTGCGCTTCCGGGCGGACAAGGATCACACGGTGGAACTGCGCGCCCTCTACGATCCGGGGCACATTTTCCTTCGCTGGCACGCGCGGTCGCTGGCGAAGATCGAGCCGAAGCCGATGGCGGACAGCGCCCGCGTCTTCAGCCACGACCGTAAGGCCGACACGTTGAGCTTTTACATCCAGGGGGACGTGAACGCCAGGCCCGGCGGACCGGCGGGCGGCCGGCCCGGCGATGCGCGCTTCGTCTTCAGCCTCGTCCGGGACGGCGAGAAGGTGTATCCCGTGGTCGTCGGCCTGTACCCGGAATGGAAAGGGCCGTGCAAGGCGAGCCCCGCGACGTACCGCACGCCCGTGGGGCGGGTGGATTTCGCCCCCGCCGCGCCGGTGGCGGAGGCCAGGCTGTACCACGTCCTGGACGAGGACGGCCGGGGCTTCGTGCTGGCCGCGGCACTGCCGCTCGGCGCCGTTCCCGGCCTTCCGGCGCCGGGGCCCCAGGTGCGGACGATGGCGAACTTCGAGGCGACGTTCGGCGGGCACAACAAATTCTGGTGGTCGAACGCGGACGGCTCGGCCAACCGCGAGACGTACGACGAGCCCACCGAGGCGCGGTTCTATCCCGGATCGTGGGCGCCCCTGCAGTTCCAGGGGCTCGGCGAGGGCGTGGTGGTGCGGCACTGGCAGGTCTGCGGCCCCTTCGGCGGCCCCGGCGCGGAGAAATTCAAGGACGACCTCCACGGGCCGATGCCGGGCACGGCGAAGGACTCCAAGCAGGCCGGCCGGGAATTCTGCGAGTCCGCCGCGTATCCCCCGGACAACGGCGTGGTGGACCTGAAGGCGGTCTTCCGGGGCGAGATGATCCAGGGGTACTGGGGCAAGCCCGCCTCGCTGGGCTGGAGCCGGGCCACGGTGGCCGACCTGGACACCCGCGTGGTCTGCGGCGCGGCGGCGCAGGTCTGGTACGGGGCCACGTGGGTCCATGTGCCCGAGGACCTCGATATCGAGTTCCGCTTCCAGGGCCATCCCCAGACCTTCCTCCGCTGGTTCCTGAACGGCGAGAAGGTGCTGGACGGCGAGATCCGCGGCGACGCCGGGAAGGCGTCCGTCGGCAAGACGCTGGGACTGCGGAAGGGGTGGAACCAGGTGATGTTCCGCGGATACTGCGTGGGCTATCCCCGCTTCCGCGCCGGCCTGGTCTTCTCCGGCCCGGCGGAGCGCCTCTGGCAGCTGCGCCTTTCGGCGGCGCCGCCGGACGCGAAGGGGGGAGTGAAATGAAGGCCGGACTGCATCCGGGGGGCGATCGCCGCCCCCCGCGCGAGATTCCCTTTGACCCGGCTCCGCCCCGGCGAGGATAATGGACCCACACCCCACGGCCCCCGAGCCGGGGGCCGCAGGACATGAAAGGCCGCAAGCGCGCGAAGCCCGCCCCGGCGAACCAGCCCCCCGCCTCCGACCTCCTGTGGCGCCGGATGTTCGACGCCGTGGGCGACGCCGTGATGCTCCTCGGCCCCGACCTGAAGATCCGCCTCCTCAACCGCGCGGCCGAGAGGCTGCTGAAGGCCTCGCCCGGCGCCGTCCTGGGCCGCCCGTGCCACGAGGTCGTCCACGGCTCCTCCCACTGCGCCGACGCCTGCCCGACCGGGCGCATGATCGCCTCGCGGCGCCGCGAGGAGAGCGAGGTGCCCGTGGGCGACCGATGGTACCACGTGGTGTCCGACCCTCTCCTCGACGGCGCGGGCCGCGTCGCCGGCGTCGTCCACGTCATGTCGGACGCCACCGAACAGCGCCGGGCGGAACAGGCCCTGCGGCAGAGCCAGAAGAGCCTCTCGGAGGCCCAGCGGATCGCCCGCCTGGGGAGCTGGGACTGGGACATCGCCGGCCATGCCCTCGCCTGGTCCGACGAGGTCTACCGCATCTTCGGCCTCGCCCCCGCCGCCTTCGGCGCCACCTACGAGGCCTTCCTGGAGCGCGTCCACCCCGAGGACCGCCCCTCCGTGACCGCCGCCGTGGACCGCGCCCTGGCCGACCCGTCGTACCGCTACGGCGTCGAACACCGCGTCGTCCGGCCGGACGGGGACCTGCGCGTCGTGCGCGAGCGCGGCGAGGTCTTCCGCGGCCCCGACGGCCGCCCCGTCCGCATGATCGGCACCGTCCATGACGTCACCGAACAGCGCCGGGCGGAGGAAGAGGCCGCGCGCCTGCGCGAGGACCTGTTCCGCCTGGAGCGCCTGAGCCGCATGGGGGAGCTCACGGCCTCCGTGGCGCACGAGCTGAACCAGCCGCTGGCCGCCATCCTCGGCAACGCCCAGGCCGCCCTCCGTTTCCTCGACGCGGGACGGGCCGATCCCGGCGAGATGAAGGAGATCCTCCGGGACGTGGCCTCCGACTGCAAGCGCGCCGGCGAGGTCATCCGCGGCCTCCGCGCCATGGTCAAGCAGGAGGCGCGCCCCAAGGAGCTCCTCGACCTCAACCGAGTCCTGGGCGAGGTCGTCACCCTCGTCCGCAGTGAGATGATCGCCCGCAACGTCTCCCTGGAGACGGCCTTCCAGGAGCCCCTGCCCCAGGTCCCCGGCGACCGCGTCCAGGTCCAGCAGGTCCTCCTCAACCTCGTCCTCAACGCGGCTGATGCGGTGGCGGAGAATCCGCCCGGCCGGCGGCGGGTCGAGGTCCGGACCGCCCCCGCGGAAGGGGTCGTGCGGATGTCCGTGCTCGACTCGGGCCCCGGCATCCCCGAAGGGGCGCTGGAGATGCTCTTCAAGCCTTTCTTCACCACCAAGCCCGGGGGCATGGGCATGGGCCTCGCCGTCAGCCGGACGATCGTGGAGCACCACGGCGGCCGGATCCGGGCCGAGAACCGCCCCGGGGGCGGCGCGGCCTTCCACGTGGAACTCCCGGCCCCCGCCTCGAAATAGTGGAACCGCCGGGCCGCCGCCGCTTAAGATCGACTCCATGCCCGGCCGGCCCGCCACCGTCTTCGTCGTGGACGACGACCCCTCCGTGCGGAAGAGCCTCTCCCGGCTCCTCCGTTCCGGCGGGCACGAGGTCGAGCTCTTCGCCTCCGCGGACGAGTTCGTCGCCAGGGGCGGGGCGCCGGGGGAAGAACCGCTCGCTCACGCTCGCGGCCCGGT
>CAYNDR010000228.1:0-10617 GCA_964395295.1 uncultured Planctomycetales bacterium | reverse complement strand
CCGGCACGATGATCTGGCCCGTCGTGCTGGCGGCCGGGATCGTCAGCGTCCCGCTGGTCGTCGTGTAGTCCGTCCCCGCCGCGGCCGTCACCGCCGCCGTCGCGTAGTTCACGCTCACCGCCTGGACGCTCGTCCCAGAGAGGGTCACCGTGAAGACGGCGTTCGCCGTCCCCGCGTTGCCCTCCGTCACCGTCACGTCGTCGATCGTTATCGTCGGCCCGTCGTCGTCGTTGATCGTCCCGACGCCCTGGGCGTCCGAGATCGTCCCGTCCACCGCGCCCGAGAGGTTGACCACGAACGTCTCGTCCACCTCGTCGGTCGTGTCCCCGATCACCGGCACCTGGATCTGCCCCGTGGTGCCGCCCGCCGTGATCGTCAGCGTCCCCGACGTCGTCGTGTAGTCGCCCGGCTGGAGGGCGGTCCCGTCCGCCGTGGTGTAGTTCACCGTGACGTCCTGCGGGCTGGACGCCGAGAGGGTCACCGTGAAGGTGAGGTTCGCCGAGCCCGCGTTTCCCTCCGCCGCCGTCACGTCGTTGATCGTGATCGCCGGCCCGTCGTTGTCGTCGATCGTCCCTACGCCCTGGGGGTCCGAGATCGTCCCGTCCACCGCCCCCGAGAGGTTGACTGCGAAATCCTCATCCGCCTCGTCGGCGGTGTCCCCGACCACCGGCACGATGATCTGGCCCGTCGTGCTGGCGGCCGGGATCGTCAGCGTCCCGCTCGTCGCCGTGTAGTCGCCCGGCTGGATCGCCGTCCCGTTCGCGGTGGCGTAGTTCACGCTCACCGGCTGGACGCTCGTCCCCGAGAGGGTCACCGTGAAGACCGCGTTCGTCGTCCCCGCATTGCCCTCCGTCACCGTCACGTCGTCGATCGTGATCGTCGGGCCGTCGTCGTCGTCGATCGTCCCGGTGCCCTGGTTGTCCGCGATCACCGCGTTGACGGGCACGGAGAGGTTGACCGTGAACGTCTTGTCCACCTCGTCGGTCGTGTCCCCGATCACCGGCACCGGGATCTGGCCCGTCGTGCTGGCGGCCGGGATCGTCAGCGTCCCGGAGGTCGTCGTGTAGTCGCCCGGCTGGGTCGCCGTCCCGTTCGCCGTGGTGTAGGCCACCGTGACGTCGAGCAGAGGCACACTCGAGAGGGTCACCGTGAAGACCGCGTTCACCGGCCCCGCGTTGCCCTCCGTCACCGTCACGTCGTTGATCGTGATCGCCGGGAGGTCGTCGTTGGTGATCGTCCCGACGCCCTGGGCGTCCGAGATCGTCGCGTTCACGGGGGCGCTCAGGTTCACGTTGAAGGTCTCGTTGAGCTCGCCCGTCGTGTCCCCGCTCACCACCACCGTGATCTGGCCCGTGGTGCTGCCCGCGGTGATCGCCAGAGTCCCGGAGGTCGCCGTATAGTCGCTCCCGGCGGTCGCCGTCCCGTTCGCCGTGGCGTAGGCCACCGCGACGTCCTGGAGGCTCACTCCCGAGAGCGTCACCGTGAAGTTCGCGTTGACCGTCCCGCTGTTGCCTTCCGCCACCGTCACATCGTTGATCGAGATCGTCGGGTCGTCGTCGTTCGTGATCGTCCCGGTGCCCTGGCCGTCCAGGATCGTCGCGTTGACGGGGTTGGCGAGGCTGACCGTGAAGTTCTCGTCGACCTCGTCGGCGGTCTCCCCGTTCACCAGGACGGTGATCTGGGCCGTGGTGTTGCCGGCCGGGATCGCCAGCACGGTCGTGGGGATCGTCACGTAGTCCGTCCCCGCCGTCGCGGTGCCCGCCGCCGTCGAGTACTCCACCTGCACGATCTGGGTGCTGACCAGCGACAGGGTCACCGTGAAGACCGCGTTCGCGGTGCCCGCGTTGCCCTCCGCCACGGAGACGTCCGCGATCGAGAGGGTCGGCACGTCGTTGTCCAGGATGGTCACGGCCGCCGCGCTCGGCGTCCCCAGCAGGGCCCCGCCCGTGGGATTGGAGAGGGTCACGGCCAGCGCCTCGCTTCCCTCCGCCAGGGCATCCTCCAGGACCGTGATCGTGAAGGTCTTGGTCGTCTCCCCCGCCGCGAAGCTCAGCGTGCCGGAGGCGGCCGTGTAGTCCGACCCCGCCGTGGCCGTCCCGTTCGACGTCGCGTAGTCCACGGTCGCCGTCCCGGTGGAGCCCGCGGCCCGGTTCACGGTGACCGTCACCGTGCCCCCGCTCTCCGCCGCGGAATAGGCCGAGGCGTCCAGCTCGAACCGGCCCGCCGTCACCGGCTCGTCGTCAAGGATCGTCAGCACCGCCGCCTGTTGGGTCCCCAGGGTCCCTCCCACGGGGGCGCTCAGCGCCAGGTTCACCGTCTCGCTGGCCTCCGCCACCGCGTCCTGGAGGATCGTCACGTCGAAGGTCTTGCTCGTCTCCCCCGCCGCGAAGCTCAGCGTGCCGGAGGCGGCCGTGTAGTCGGAGCCCGACGTCGCCGTCCCGTTGGACGTCGCGTAGTTCACCGTTCCCGCCCCCGTGGTCACCCCCGACCGCGTGACGGTGATCGTCGCCGTGCCCGCGCCCTCGTTCGCCGAGTAGGCCGCCAGGCTGAACTGGTAGACCCCCCCCGCCGCGTCGTCGTCCACGATCGTCAGGACCGCGGTCGACGGGGACAGGAACGTGCCCCCCGTCGGATTCGACAGGTTCAGCAGGACCGTCTCGTTCCCTTCCACCGTGGCGTCGCCCGTGATCGGCACGGTGAAGGTCCGGTCCCCCGCCTCCCCGCTGGCCCAGGACAGCTGTCCCGACGAGGCGGTGTAGTCGCTCCCCGCCGTGGCGCTCCCGTTGCCGGTGAAGTAGTCCACCGTCGCGGCCCCGAGGGCGCCGCCCATCCGGGACACGGTGATCGAGGCGGTAAGACCCGCCTCGCCCACGGAATAGGTGGCCGCCGAGAAGCCCATGTACCCGGGGCTGTCGCCGTCATCGCTGCTGTGCTTGCACGCGGGGACGATCGCGGCCGCCAGGGCCAGGAACATCCCGCGGGCGGCCAGGGCGCGGACGGAGCGGCGGAGCGGCGTCATGGCAAACCTCTTAAAATAATGTAAAGAAAGACGGCTTGGTTCCCGATGGGCAGGTGTCGATCCCCCAGCACGGCCGATTCTCACCCCAATCCTGTCGTTCCCCGGGGCGCGGCGCGGCCAGGCGACCGCCTGGACAAGAATTACCGCCGCGGCCCCCTCCCCAGCTCCCCTCCTTATGGGCCCGAGCCGCACGATGCAAACAGGCCGGGCCTTACATGGATGAAAACGCAAAGAAATTATAGCACGTCAAGGCCGACCCGCAAGGAGGGGGGTGCAAAATTATAGAAGAGGCCCGCCGGAGCGCGCCGGAGGCGGGCGAAGGAGGGTGCCGGAGGCGGGAATTGAACCCGCACGGGCCTTGCGGCCCAGGGGTTTTTAAAACCCCAGCGTATGCCAGTTTCGCCACTCCGGCGGGACTCACGCCCGGGGGATCCGCCGCGTCTCGGGCGAGCTCCGCAGGACCCCCAGCTTCCCCGACTGGATCTCCTGCAGGAGCGACTGCATCTTCTTCTGCGACTCCCCCGTGTGCAGGAACCGGATCCCCAGGACGTACGTGCCCGGGCTCTCCTCCCGCGCCCACCGCACCTCCGCCATGAACGTGAGCTGGTGGGGCGTGGGCAGTCTCAGCGTCACCCCGACCCGCTCCCCCTGCGACACGTGGAACGGGCCCCGGATCCGCATGCCCCCCGCCGAAAGGTCCCGCCCGGACGCGACGAACAGCCCGGCCGTACAGCGGACCTCCACCCGAAGGTCCGTCATCGCACGCGCCGCCCGGGAACGCTTCGACAGGTCCGCCATGGCCCCGACTCTATCCCGGCCGCCGGCCGGGTTCAATACAATTTGGGCCACGGGGGCGCCGCGCCGCCCTCGCGCTCGAACGCCCGCGCCGCCCGCAGGACCCCCAGGTCGTCGAACGCCCGCCCCTGCACCTGAAGCCCGATCGGGAGCCCGGACCTCGACAGCCCGCACGGGACCGAGACCGCCGGCAGGCCCGCCAGGTTCGCCGAGACCGTGTAGATGTCGCACAGGTACATCGCCAGCGGGTCGCCCGCCTTCGCCCCCAGCGGGAAGGCCGTCGCGGGGGAGGTCGGCCCCACGATCACGTCGCACTCCGCGAACGCCCGGTCGTAGTCCTCCCGGATCTTCCGGCGAACCTTGAGCGCGCGGACGTAGTAGGCGTCGTAGTAGCCGCTCGAGAGCGCGAACGTCCCCAGGATGACCCGCCGCGTCACCTCCGCCCCGAAGCCCTGCTTCCGGGACCTCGAGAAGAGCGCCACGATGTCCTCGCACCCCTTCGCGCGGTACCCGTAGTGCGCCCCATCGTAGCGGGCGAGGTTCGAGCTCGCCTCGCTCGGCGCCACGATGTAGTAGGCCGCGACCGCATACCGCGTCATCGGCAGGGAGACCTCCACCCGCCGCGCGCCGCGCGCGACGAGCCGTTCGACCGCCCCCTCCACCGCCGCGCGGACCTCCGGGTCCAGCCCCTCCCCGAAGTACTCCCGCGGCACGCCGAGCCTCAGGCCCGCCGCCTCGCGCTCGAGCTCCGCCGGGAAGTCCGGCACCGGCCGGTCCACGCTCGTGGAGTCGAGCGGGTCATGGCCCGAGATCGCCCGCGCCAGGAGCGCCGCCTCCCGCACCGTCCGCGCGAACGGCCCGACCTGGTCCAGGCTCGATCCGTAGGCCACCAGGCCGTACCGGGAGACCCTCCCGTAGGTGGGCTTGAACCCCACCGTCCCGGTGAAGGACGCGGGCAGGCGGATCGACCCGCCCGTGTCCGATCCCAGCGCCAGCGGCGCCATCCCCGCCGCCACCGCCGCGGCCGAGCCGCCGCTGGAGCCGCCCGGGACGCATTCCAGGTTCCAGGGGTTGCGCGTGGGGAAGAAGGCGGAGTTCTCGCAGGACGAGCCCATCGCGAACTCGTCGAGGTTGGCCTTCCCCACGAAGACGGCGTCCGCCTCGCGCAGGCGGCGGACCACCGTGGCGTCGTAGGGGGGGACGAAATTTTCGAGGATCTTCGACGCGCAGGTGGTCCGGACGCCGGCCGTGCAGAGGTTGTCCTTGAGCGCCACCGGGACGCCCGCGAGCGCCCCGACCGGCTCGCCCCGAGCGACCTTCCCGTCCACGAGGCGGGCCTGCGCCCGCGCGGCCTCGGGGGTCACGGTGATGAAGGCGCGGACCTTCGGATCGGCCGCCTCGATCCGCCGGAGATATTCCTCGGCGACCTCGGCGGCGGAGAGCCTTCCGGCGGCGACCTCATCGCGGATGGACGGCGCGTCGGCGGGGATCATTCCACGACCTTGGGCACCACGAAGAACTCGTCCGTTCGCTCCGGGGCGTTCTTCAGGGCCTCGGCACGGTCGAGGGGCGGCCGCGGCGCGTCCTCGCGGAAGACGTTGGAGGTCTCCGCGGCGTGGGCGAGGGGCTCCACCCCGGAGAGGTCGAGCTCGGCGAGCTGGGCGATGTAGTCGAGGACCGCCCCGAGCTGGGCCCCGTACCGGTCCAGCTCCTCGGGGGTCAGCTCCAGGCGGGCGAGCCTCGCCACGTGCTCCACGGTCATGCGGTCGATGGCCACGGCGGGGCTTACTTTATCAGAGGCCGGAACCCCTGTCCATTCAGTTGACAGCGGCCGCGCGGTTCCGCTAGGATTCGGCCATCACCCGAGGGAGGGCCATGGCGGACGCCCCGGCCGAGCGCGAGCAGTGGGGGTCCCGCATCGGCCTCATCCTCGCGGCCGCCGGGAACGCCATCGGGATCGGCAACTTCCTCCGGTTCCCCTCCAAGGCCGCGGCCTCGGGCGGCGGCGCCTTCATCGTGCCCTACGTCTGCGCGCTCCTCTTCCTGGGCGTCCCCATGATGTGGATCGCCTGGGGGATCGGGCGGCACGGCGGCAAGTTCGGCCACTCCAGCACCCCGGGGATGTTCGACCGGCTGTGGAAGCACCCGGCCGCGAAGTACCTGGGGGTCCTGGGGCTGGCGATCCCGCTCTCCTTCGCGATCTACTACACCTACATCGAGTCCTGGATGCTCGGCTACGCCTGGAAATCCCTCTGGGGCGGCTACGTGGGCGTGAGCGACTACAACCAGTACGCGAACGAGTACCAGGGGATCGTGGGCACCGGCACCTGGATCAGCGGCACCACGACCGCCGTGGCCTTCGCGGCGATCACGCTGGCGCTGAACATCGGAGTCATGTGGCGGGGCGTGGCCAAGGGCATCGAGGCCCTGGCGAAGGTCGCGATGCCCCTCCTCTTCGTGTTCGCCATCGTCCTGATGATCAAGACCCTGAGCCTCCCGGCCGGGGAGGGCACCGTCACGCAGGGCCTCGCCTCCATCTGGGTGCCGGACTGGAGCCGCATCCTGGACGTGGGGATCTGGGTCGCCGCGGCGGGGCAGATCTTCTACTCGCTCTCGCTCGGGATGGGGTCCCTGGAGTGCTACGCCGGGTACCTGCGGGACAAGGACGACATCGTCCTGACGGGCCTCACCACCTCCGCCACCAACGAGTTCGTCGAGGTCATCATGGGGGGCTCGATCGCGATCCCCGCCACGGCCGTGTTCCTCGGGAGCGGCGCGGCCAAGGAGATCGCCCAGGGCGGCACCTTCAACCTGGGCCTCGTGGCGATGCCGCAGGTGCTCGTCTCGATGGGCGGCGTGCAGTTCTTCGGGACGCTCTGGTTCCTCCTGCTCTTCTTCGCGGCGTTCACCAGCTCCGTCGCCGTGGCCCAGCCGGTCATGGCCTTCTTCCAGGACGAGACCAAGCTCGGCCGCAACAAGTCGACCCTCTGGCTGGCCGTCCTGTGGGGCCTGGGGATCATCCCCTGCATCGTCTGGGCCAAGTACGGCTTCTGGGAGGAGATCGACTTCTGGGCGGGCACCATGGGCCTCATCATCTTCGCCTTCGTCGAGGTGGTGCTCTTCCTGTGGATCTTCGGCTCCCGGAAGGCCTGGGACGAGATGCACCAGGGCGCCGACATCCGGATCCCGAGGGTCTTCTACTTCATCATGAAGTACGTGACGCCGGTCTACCTCCTGGCGCTCCTCGTCCTCTGGCCCGTCCAGTCGCTGGGGGCGGTCCTCAACCCCGAGCCCAACGTCACCGAGGGGATCAAGGACCGCTCGGCGCTCAAGGGGCTCGTCAAGGCGGTCGAGGGGCAGGGGGCGGTCTCGGCCGAGGTCAAGAAGTGGGTGAACGCGAACGGAACGGACTGCCGCGTGGCGGCCGCCCTCTCGATCGACGCCGCGGGCAAGGTCGCCGAGGTGCGGGTCACCGAGGGGGGCGGCGAGCCCGCCCGGATCGTCGAGGAACAGCTCCGCAAGAGGGTCTACGCCCCCTACAGGGACGACGCCAAGGCCGCGCAGGCCCGGCCGGTCACGTTCGAGGTCGTCATCGAAGGGCTCTACACGAAGCCCTACATCTGGACCTCGCGGGCCCTCATGGGGGGCCTCTTCGTCCTCTTCTGCGTCCTCACCTTCCGCGTGTGGAAACGGCGCTCGGAGGCGGCCGCGGCATGAAAATCCCGGATATGACGGCCGGATCCTGGGCCTTCATGCTCGTCTCATGGGCCCTCATCCTCGTCCTCACCCTTTATTGCTTCTCCGTGATGCTCCGGCGGGGCAAGAAGACGTAGCCGCGGACGGCGGGAGATGAAGAGACCCGAAGCCGAGAAGCTCGCCGACCTCGTCCTCGACGAGCTCCGCCGGCCCGGCGAGGCCAAGGACTTCTACGGCCGCGTGGCCGGCCTCGCGGGGGCCGGGAAGGCCCTCTCCGATTTCCTGGACGCCAAGGACCGCCAGCACCGCGGGGCCTTCTATCTCCAGTCGGAGGAGCAGTGGTTCCGCCTCTTCGGCTGGACGCTCGCCAAGGCGCTCATGCTCCTGGGCCTGCTGGTGGCGGCGGGGTTCCTCCTGGCGGGGGGCCGCGTGACCGCCGACCAGGCCGCCACGATCATCTTCGGCGCCTCGGCCTACTACGTTGTGGTCTACCTGCTCACCCTCCGCCGCTACGCGAAAAATCCCCGGAAGATCGAGAAGATCAACTCGGACTACCGCTCCGAGCTCCGGACGATCCTCGAGGACCTGGTCCGGGACCACGGCCTGGACGCGGCCAAGTATCGCGCCGAGGGATAGGCCATGGAGTGGATCCTCGCCCTGGGCCTCCTGGCCGCGCAGGACCTCGACCGCTTCGAGCTGACGGTCCTCCGCGACATCGAGAAGCGCGAGCCCCGCGGCTGCCTCGTGGGGGACACCCCCTTCCACCTCCGCCTCCGGGCGCTCGGAAAGGACGGCCTGCCGCTGGCCTCGTTCGCCGGGACGGCGGAGGTCTCCGGCCTCGTCCGGCTCGACCGGGAACGGAAGGAAATCCCCGTCACGGTTGCCGGGCCGTTCGAGAAGGGCGAGGCCGTCCTCGAGGGCGTCCGCCTCCGCGGCGCGGTGACCGTCCGATCGGGCGCGGTGTCCACGGCGTGGTCGCCGCGCGTCCTCCCCGGCTGGCTGAGCATCGTCCCGCCGCTCCTGGCGATCGTCCTGGCGATCGCGACGCGCCAGGTCCTGGTGGCGCTCCTGGCGGGCGTCGCCGCGGGGGCCTTCTTCATCCACGACTACAATCCGTTCGCGGCGCTCCTGCGGACGTTCGACACGTACCTCGTCCAGAACCTCGCGGACCCCTCCAACGCGGCCATCGTCGTCTTCACGGTGGCCCTCGGCGGCATGGTCGGGATCGTCAGCCGCAGCGGCGGGACCAAGGCCCTGGTCCTGGCCCTCTCCCGGCGCGCCCGCAGCCGCCGGTCGGGGATGCTGGCGACGTGGCTGATGGGCATCGTCGTCTTCTTCGACGACTACGCCAACTGCCTCCTGGTGGGCACCACGATGCGGCCCTACGCCGACAGCCTGAGGATCTCCCGCGAGAAGCTCTCGTTCATCGTGGACTCGACCGCCGCGCCCGTGGCGGTCCTGGCGATCGTCTCCACCTGGATCGGCTACGAGCTGGGACAGATCGCCAACATGGGGGTGATCCCGCCCGCCGAGGCCTACGGCGCGTTCCTGGCCTCGCTCCCCTACCGGTTCTACTGCTACTTCCTCCTGCTCTTCATCCTCGCGCTCGCCCTGACCGGGCGCGACTTCGGCCCGATGCTGGCGGCCGAGCGGCGGGCCGTGACGACGGGGCAGGTCATCCGCGCGGGGGCCCAGCCGCTCATGGACCGCGATCTCACCGAGATCCGGGTCCCCGAGGACTCCAAGCTCCGCTGGTGGAACGCCGGCGTCCCGATCCTCGCGGTGATCCTCATCGTCCTGGGGGGCCTCTACGGCGACGGCAAGATCAAGGCTCTGGACCGGATCGCCGAGATCGACGCGGCGGTGCAGGCGGGGGCGTTGAAGCCGGCCGAGGTCGAGGCGGAGCGCGCGTCGCTCGGGACCCTGCGGGGCGTCATCTCCAAGGCGGACTCCTACGCGGTGCTCCTGTGGGCCTCGTTCGGCGGGAGCCTGGTCGCGCTCGCGCTGGTCCTGATCTCCGGCACGCTCACCCTCACGGAGACCCTCGACGCCTGGGTCACCGGCTGCAAGTCCATGGTGATCGCGGTCCTGATCCTCACGCTGGCCTGGGGCCTGGGGGGGATCTGCCGCCAGCACCTCCAGACGGGCCCCTGGGTGATCTCCCTGGTGAGCCCGCCCGCGTCGATGCTGCCCCTCATCGTGTTCCTCGCCTCCTGCGCCATCTCCTTCGCCACGGGAACCTCCTACGGGACGATGGCGATCGTCTTCCCGATCGCGGGCCCCCTGGCCTGGGCGATGACGGGCGACGGCTCGGGGCTCGACCCCGCGACGGTCCACGCCCTGCGGTACGCCACGGTCGGCGCCGTGCTCACGGGCGCGGTCTTCGGGGACCACTGCTCCCCGATCTCGGACACCACGGTCATGTCCTCGATGGCGTCGGCCTCGGACCACCTGGACCACGTGCGGACGCAGATGCCCTACGCGCTCGCGTGCGGGGCGGTGTCGGCCCTGGGCTATCTCCTCGTGGGCCTCGGGATTTCCGCGTGGGTGAGCCTGCTCCTGGGGATGGCCGTGCTGATCGGGATGATCTTCCTCTTCGGCCGCCGGCCCGAGGCGTCGCCGTGACGCCGCCCTGCCCCCTTTGCGCTTCCGGGGGCATCGTCCCGCACCGCGAGGAGGCGGGCCGCCGGTACTGGCACTGCGGGCACTGCGGGCTCCTGTTCCTCTTCCCGCGCCCCTCGCCCGAGGAGCTGGGCCGCCTCTACCAGGAGGAGCGGGGCGCCACGTTCCACCACGGCGCGGGGATCGGCGAAGCCTACGAGAGAAGGCTCGAGGCCCGGCTTCGGCTGCGGATCGCCGGGCCCGCCCTCGTGGCCGCCCCGGAGCGGACGGCGCTGGAGGTCGGCTGCGGGGCCGGCTATCTCCTGGAGCGCCTCCGCCGGTCGGGCTGGACCGTCGCCGGGACCGAGGCGTCCGGGGACTACGTCCGCTTCGCGCGCGAGCGCCTCGCCCTCGACGTCGGGCGGGACCTCCCCCCGGGGCGCCGCGTCGGGGCGGCGCTGCTCTTCGACGTCCTGAGCCACCTCCACGCCCCCGAGGGCGACCTC
>CAYNDR010000227.1:9372-10629 GCA_964395295.1 uncultured Planctomycetales bacterium | reverse complement strand
GAGCGGAAGATGCCGCGCACGATCCGGAAGATCCGCTTCTCGCTCCCCGCGCCGGAGGCCCCCGCGGCCGCGGACGGGCCGGCGGAGCCCTTCCAGAAGCTCGGCCTGGAAGCCCAGCGCTCGCTCGTGGAGATCCTGGCCAAGGAGGTCTCGCGGTTCCTGCTGGCGAGCGCCGCCAGCGCCGCCCCGGCCCACATCCTGCTCACCGGCGCCTTCGAGGACCCGCAGGCGGCCTCGATGCTCGAGTCCGCCACCCGCATCCCGGTCCGGACCTTCAACCTGCTCGAGGCGGTGGAGCACCCCTTCCCCGAGGCGCGGCGCGAGGTCTCGTCGCGGATGGGGGTCCCGCTCGGGCTGGCGCTCAAGGGGACGGGGATCGACGCGCTGGGGATGGACTTCCGGCAGGAGGAGTTCTCGTACCGGAGGAAGTTCGAGGCGATCAAGACCACGGCGCTGGTGGCGGCGGAGCTCGTGGTGGTCCTCCTGGCGGCGGCGGCGCTCTTCTTCTATTTCCGCCGCGACGAGGCCCGCGCCGCCGGCGCCGCGGTGCTCGACGCCCAGCGCCAGCTCTATGAGGAGGCCGCCGGCGAGAAGCTCAACGACCCCTCGACGGCGTTCCCCAAACTGCAGGAGATCCTCCGCCGGTACGAGGGCCCGCTGGGGAAGGAGGCGCCCCTGAAGCACTCGGCGCGGGACCTCTGGATCCAGCTCTACCGGGCGCTGGAGACCTACAAGACCCGGTACAGCCCCCAGACGCTGGGCGAGGGCACCCTGCACGTCGGCCTGGAGGGGCTGGACATCCGCCAGACCACCACCCCGGGCAACGAGAGCCTCGAGATGATCCTTCGCGGGAAGATCCGCAACATGGAGTTCGCCGGGAAGCTCAAGGAGACCGTCCGCGAGGCGGAGATCTTCCAGAGCGCCGAGTACAACGCGCCGATCACCCCCATCCCGGGCGACGACCTCTGCCAGTTCTCCCTGCGGGCCTACAGCGGAAAGAGGGGCAACTAGGATGGCGGACGCGGCGAACGGGACGAGGGCGCCGGGGAGGGGCGGGGCGGCCGTGGTCGCGATCACGGCGGTGCTGGCCGCGGGCTTCGGGGGGCTGGGGATCTACCTGCGGCAGGGGGCCGCCCATGCCGAAGGCGACCTGGAGCGCTTCAAGAAGGAATTCGACCAGATGGTGCGGATAAAGCGCCAGGTCGAGGAGTTCCGGAAGAACGCCCCCCGCCTGCCCGCGACGGACCAGGGCGGCGA
>CAYNDR010000227.1:0-9362 GCA_964395295.1 uncultured Planctomycetales bacterium | reverse complement strand
GGCGAAGACCTCCTGCAGCTGCTGGGGCCCAAGGCGCGCCAGGCGAACATCCCCCAGAACGTCCTCACCATCGCCCGCAACCCGGACCGGAAGGAGGGGGGATGGAAGGAGGTCAGCTACACGGTCACCCTGCGCGCCCCCTCCAAGGAGAACCCCATCCTGGTGGCCGCGCTGGTGGACTTCCTCTCCCTGGTCGAGAGGGAGCGTCCCGCGGTGAAGGCCAAGAGCCTGAGCCTCACCTACGCCGCCGAGAACTTCACCGTCGCCGTGATCACCTTCTCCCTCTTCCAGCGCGAAGCCCCCTGACGGCGCACGCTCCCGTCCGGATTCCGCTTCTCGCATCCCGACCTCGATCCCGCGCTCCGGCAGATCCTTGAAACGCAGCCTTTCCTTGCGTGCCGTCCCCCCCCCGAGCTATGCTCGCCGCTGGATGAGTGCCAAGCTCGTCGCCGGATCGACGTTCTTCCTCGCCGCCGCCATCCTCCTCCATGGGGCCATGCTCGCTCCCCGCGAGGGGGGCGTGCTTGGCCTCCTCGCCCTCCTCTTCGGCCTCCCCGGCCTCGGGCTCCTCCTCTGGGAAATCGCCTCGGAGAGGAAAAGGATCGATCCTCCCATCGGCCCTCCGTGATCCCGCCCCGGACCGGGCGGCCGTCACTTTTTCCCTTGACACGCCTGCATATATTTGTAGTATATCTGCATAAATATGAAGTCCAAGGAAGACCGGCAGGGGGCCATCCTGGAGGCGATCGCGGCGGGCGCGGTGGCCACCCAGGCCCAGCTCAAGAAGCTCCTCAGGGCCCGCGGGTTCGAGGCCGACCAGGCCACGCTCTCGCGGGACATCCGCGAGCTGGGCCTGGTCAAGGTGAGCGGCGACGGCGTCCACGTCCGCTACGCGCCGGTGGAATCCGTGACGGCGCCGATCCACGCGAGGCCCAGCGCCGTGCTGGAGCGCCTGGTGCGCCGGGTGGACTGGTCGGGGAACCTGCTCGTGGTGAAGACGGACCCCGGCGAGGCCGGCCCCGTGGGGCTGGCGCTCGACCGGATGGGATGGCCCGAGGTCGTGGGCACCGTGGCGGGGGACGACACGCTCCTGGTCGTCCTCCGCGAGGGCGCCTCCGCCCGGCGGGCGGCGCGGAGGATCGTGGACCTCAAATCGCACCGGAAGGACACCGCATGAAGAAGATCGTCCTGGCGTACTCCGGGGGGCTGGACACCTCCGTGATCCTGACGTGGCTCAAGGAGACCTACAAGGTCCCCGCCGTCGCCTTCATCGCCGACATCGGCCAGGGGGAGGACCTCTCCGCCATCTCCCGCAAGGCCTCGCGCACCGGGGCGGACAAGGTCCACGTGGCCGACCTCCGCGACGAGTTCGCGCGCGACTACGTCTTCACCGCCCTCAAGGCCAACGCCGTCTACGAGGGCGCCTACCTCATGGGCACCTCCATCGCCCGGCCCCTGATCGCGAAGTACCAGGTCCGGGCCGCCCGGAGCGAGAACGCCGACGCCGTGGCCCACGGCGCCACCGGCAAGGGCAACGACCAGGTCCGCTTCGAGCTCACCGCCAAGGCCCTGGCCCCCGACCTCGAGATCATCGCCCCCTGGCGCACCTGGAGCTTCACCGGCCGCAACGACCTCTTCGCCTACGCCGAGAAGCACGGGATCGACCTGCCCGTCACCAAGGACAAGCCCTACTCGATGGACGCCAACCTCATGCACGTCAGCTACGAGGGCGGCATCCTCGAGGACCCGTGGAAGGAGCCCCCCAAGGACATGTTCCTGACCACGAAGGACCCCCAGGACGCCCCCGACCAGCCGGAATACGTCGAGGTCGAGTTCGCCGACGGCGTCCCCGTCGCCGTCAACGGCGAGGCCATGGGCCCCTCCCGGCTCGTCCTGCACCTCAACCAGATCGCCGGCCGCCACGGCGTGGGCCGGGCCGACGTCGTCGAGAACCGCTTCGTGGGCATGAAGTCCCGCGGCGTCTACGAGACCCCCGGCCTCACGGTCCTGCACCTGGCCCACCGCGCGGTCGAGTCGCTCACGATGGACCGCGAGGTCATGCACCTCCGCGACGGCCTGATCCCCAAGTTCGCCTCGCTCATCTACAACGGCTTCTGGTTCTCGCCCGAGATGAACGTGATGCGGGCCCTCGTCGAGGAGTCCCAGAAGGGCGTCCACGGCACCGCGCGGATCAAGCTCTACAAGGGCGCGGCCTCCGTCGCGGGCCGCAAGAGCCCCAACTCCCTCTACAACCCGGAGGTGGCCAGCTTCGAGACCTTCGCGACCTACAACTCCAAGGACGCCGAGGGCTTCATCCGCATGAACGCCTTCCGGCTCACCATGAACCGCAGCCTCCGGCGGTACCTGTAGATGGCCCACATCCTCCGGGAACGCTTCTCCAGGCCCGCCGACGAGTTCGCGGCCCGGTTCGTCGCCTCGATCGACGCCGACCGCCACCTCGTCGAGCAGGACCTCCGGGGCTCCATCGCCCACGCCCGCATGCTCGGGCGCCGGAAGATCCTCAAGCCCCGCGACGTCCGCGCGATCGTCCGGGGACTCGATCGCATCCTCAAGGAGTGGCGCTCCGGCCGCTTCACCCTCGACGCGGCCCTCGAGGACGTCCACATGAACGTGGAGAAGCGGCTGACCGACCTGGCGGGCCAGGCCGGCGCCCGGCTCCACACGGCCCGCAGCCGCAACGACCAGGTGGCGCTCGACCTCCGGCTGTGGGTCAGGGACGCCGGGAAGGAGATCCTCTCGGAGATCGGGGCCCTCCAGGCCGCGCTCGCCCGGCGGGCCGCGCGCCACGCGGAGACGGTCTTCCCCGGCATGACCCACCTCCAGCACGCCCAGCCCGTGGTCTTCGGCCACGTCCTGCTGGCCTGGCACGACCGGCTGGACCGCGACGCCGGGAGGTTCCGGGACGCGCTCCGGCGGGCGGACGTGAGCCCGCTGGGGGCCTGCGCCCTGGCGGGGACGTCGATGCCCATCGATCCGGCGTCCGCCGCGCGCGAGCTGGGCTTCGCCGGCGCCTTCACGAACTCGATCGACGCCGTGAGCGACCGCGACTTCGCCGTGGAGTTCGCCGCCGCCGCCGCGCTCCTCTCGGCGCACCTCTCGCAGGCGGCGGAGGACCTGGTGCTCTGGTCCGCGCCCGAGTTCGGGTTCGTGGAACTGCCCGACGAGCTCTGCACGAGCTCCTCGATCATGCCGCAGAAGAAGAACCCGGACATGGTGGAGCTCGTCCGGGGCAAGGCGGCGGGCGTCCTGGGAAACCTGGTGGCGCTCCTCGGGACGATCAAGGGTCTGCCCCTCGGGTACAACCGCGACCTCCAGGAGACCAAGCCCCCCGTCTTCGCCGCGGCGGAGGCGGCGCGGCTGTCGCTCCGGGCGATGAGGCTCGCGGTCGAGGGGATGAAGGTCCGCGAGGACCGCATGCTCCGGGCGGGGAGCGACCCGCAGATGCTGGCCACGGACCTCGCGGAGCACCTGGCCCGCAAGGGCGTCCCCTTCCGGCAGGCCCACGGCGCGGTGGCGCGGCTCATGAAGGACTGCGCCGCGAAGGGGACCGACCCCTCGCGCCTGACGGTCAAGGAACTGCGGGAATACTCGGAGGCCTTCGGCCCCGGCGTCCGCGCGATCCTCAATCCGCAGGCGTCCGTCCGGAGCAGGCGCTCGCCGGGCGGCACGGCCCCCGCCCTGGTGGACCAGCGCGCCCGCCGCCTCCTGAAGGGGAAGTCATGAACGTCGCCGTCGACATGTTCGCGTCCTCGACCTCGCCGCTCGGGCTGACGAGCCCGGTGGAGGCGCACGCGGAAGCCCCCTCCGAGGTGGGCCAGCTCGTCGTGGTCCGCGCGATCTCGGAGAACCCCTTCTACTCGGACCTCGAGCTCGTCACCGGCGACCGCGTCCGCATCCGCAAGGGCGACGTGATCGCGGGGATCCTCGGGACTCGCCAGGCCCTCCGCGGGTTCGTGGGCTACGCCCCCTACCGGCTGGCGGCGGGCGACCGGGTCCATGTCCTGAACCTCGGCGGCGTGGTGGGCCGCTTCGTGAGCGGCCCCAAGAACCTCGGCGAACCCGTGCAGGCGGAGGTCCTGGGGATCTCGAGGCGGAACCTCCGGGACGCGGCCCTCCCCCGCGTGGACGTGCTGGCCCAGTCCCGCCCGATCGTCCTCGTGGCGGGCTCCTGCATGAACGTGGGGAAGACCTGCACCGCGGCCGAGATCATCCGGGGCCTCGCCCAGCAGGGCCTCCGCGTGGGCGGGGCCAAGATCACCGGCATCGCCTGCCTCAAGGACCTCATCCAGATGAAGGCCGCCGGGGCGGTGCGGACCTACAGCTTCCTGGACTGCGGCGTGGCCTCGACCGTGGACGCGGACGACGTGGCCGCCATCGCCCGCTCGATCGCCGCCAAGCTCGACGACGTCGACATCATCGTGATGGAGCTCGGGGACGGCATCATGGGCCACTACAAGGTGGAGCGGTTCTTCGACGACCGCGCCCTCATGGCCCACATCGACGCCGTGGTGTTCTGCGCCAGCGACCTCACCGCCGCCTGGGGGGGCCGCGAGTACCTCTCCCAGCGGGGCGTCACCGTCACGGCCTTCTGCGGGCCCGTCACCGACACCGAGGCGGGCGTCACGTACCTCGAGCGGACGATCGGCGTCCCCGCCGCGAACTCCCTCACCGAGCCCGAGAAGCTCATGGGCATCCTCTCCCCGGTGCTGACATGAACAAGGTGCGCGCGGCCGTGATCGGCGCCTCCGGCTACATCGGCGGGGAGGCGGTCCGGCTCCTCCTGGGCCATCCCCACGTGGACCTCCTGGCCATCACGGCCAACGAGAATGCCGGGAAGCGCCTGGACGAGGTCCAGCCCAACCTCCGCGGGTTCTCGGACCTGGTCTACGCGAAGGAGTGGCCGGAGGCGGACGTCTATATGCTCTCCCTCCCCCACGGCCAGGCGATGGGCGTGGTCCCGAAGCTCAAGGGCAAGGTCGTGGACCTCTCGGGCGACTTCCGCCTCAAGGACCCGGCGAAGTTCGAGAAGTACTACAAGATGCCCCACTCGGCCCCCGAGCTCCTGCCGAAGTTCGCCTACGGGATCCCGGAGATCAACCGGGAGGCGATCCGCGGGGCCGCCCACGCGGCGGCGGGCGGGTGCTTCGCGAGCGCCGCGATCTTCTCGCTGTGGCCCCTCCGGGAGCTGGCGGCCGGACGGGCGATCGTGGACGGGAAGACCGGCTCCTCCGGCTCGGGGGCCAAGCCCTCGGAGAAGACGCACCACCCGTTCCGCTCCACGAGCTTCTTCGCCTACGAGCCCTTCCACCACCGGCACGTCCCCGAGATCGAGCAGGCCTCGGGGGTGGAGGTCCTCTTCCAGCCCCACTCGGCGCCCTTCGTCCGCGGCGTCTTCACCACGAGCTACGTCCCGCTCAGGCGCGCGATGACGGCGGACGAGGTGTTCGAGGTCTTCCAAAAGGCCTACGCCGGCGAGCGGTTCGTGCGGGTGGGCAAGGGGACGGTCAACGTCAACAACATCAAGGGCTCGAACTTCGTCGACCTGGGAATCGCGGCCGAGGGGACCACGGCGATCGTCTTCGCCGCGCTGGACAATCTTGTCAAAGGCGGCGCCGGGCAGGGCGTCCAGTGCATGAACGTCATGTTCGGCCTGCCGGAGGAGGCGGGGCTCATGGCCCCCCCCCTGCACCCATGAGGGCGTGTTATAAACCAAACACTTTGATTTATAATCACCCCGGTTATAAATCAAAGTGTTTGATTTATCGCAGGCTGACATGACGCTCCTGAAGACGTACAAGACCCTTCCCCTCGACCTCGCCCGCGGCGAGGACGTGTGGGTCTGGGACACGGCGGGGAGGAAGTACCTGGACCTCTACGCGGGCCACGCCGTCTGCTCCACCGGCCACTGCCACCCCAAGGTGGTGCGGGCCATCCAGGAGCAGGCCGCGAAGCTCATCTTCTACTCGAACGTGGCCGGCCTGCCGCTCCGCGACGAGGCGGCGGCCCTCCTCCTGAGCCACGCGCCGGGCTTCGCCGCGGTCCTCTTCGCCAACTCCGGCGCGGAGGCCAACGAGAACGCCCTCAAGATGGCCCGCCGCCACACGGGGCGCCCCGACGTCGTCGCCCTCCAGGCGGGCTTCCACGGGCGCACCGCCGGCGCGATGTCCGTCACCGGCATCGAGAAGTACCGGAAGATGTCCGAGCCCCTCGTCCCCGGCGCGAGCTTCGTGCCCCTCGGCGAGATCCCCCGCCTCACGGACCGGACCGCCGCCGTGATCCTCGAGCCGATCCAGTCCATGGCCGGCGTCAAGGCCGCGCCCCCCGAGTACCTGCGCGAGCTCCGCGCCCTCTGCTCGAAGAACGGCACGGTCCTCATCTACGACGAGGTCCAGACGGGCATCGGCCGCACGGGGACGATGTTCTACTCCGGGCGCCACGGCGTGACGCCCGACCTCGCGACGCTGGCCAAGGGGATCGCCAGCGGCATCCCCCTCTCGGCCGTGCTCGTCTCGAAGGAGATCTCCGACAAGGTCCAGTACGGCGAGTACGGCGCCACCTTCGGCGCGGGGCCGATCGCCATGGCCGCGATGAAGGCCACCCTCGAGGTCGTGGAGACGCTCCTGCCGCGGGTGAACGAGACGTCGGCCTACCTCGCGGAGCGCGCGAAGGCCGTGCCCGGCGTGCGCGAGGTCCGCGGCGCGGGCCTCCTCCTCGGGATCAAGTTCGACGGGGACGCCCCGGCGCTCCAGAAGGCGCTTCTGGAGAAGGGCGTCATCCTGGGCACCGCCGACGAGCCGGGGGTCCTGCGCCTCCTGCCGCCCCTCACGCTCCAGAAAGAACACGTGGACCATTTCATAGGAGTCCTCCGGAATGAGCTTGAAAGGCCGGCCGTTCGTCAACACGCTTGAGTTCTCCCCCCGGGAGATCGAGAAACTCCTGGCCCGCGCCGCGGCGATGAAGAAGGGGAAGACGCCCCCGGCGCTCAAGGGGAAGAGCGTGGCCCTCGTCTTCTTCAACCCCTCGCTCAGGACGCGCGTCTCCTTCGAGGTGGGCATCGCCCAGCTCGGCGGCCAGCCCGTGACGATGTCCGTGGGGAGCGAGTCCTGGAGCCTGGAGCACCGCGAAGGCGCGGTCATGGACCAGGACAAGACGGAGCACATCAAGGACGCCGCGCGGGTCCTCTCCCGCTACGTGAGCGCCATCTGCGTGCGGGCCTTCCCCGGCCTCAAGTCCCGCGAGGAGGACCTGGCCGACCCCGTCATCGAATCCTTCCGCAAGCACGCGACCGTGCCGGTCATCAACATGGAGTCCGCCCTCTGGCACCCCTGCCAGGGGATGGCGGACGCCCTGACGGCCCGGGAGCGGATCGGCCGCCTCAAGGGCGCCCGGGTCACGCTCACCTGGGCCTACCACCCCAAGGCGCTCCCGATGGCCGTGCCCAACTCCTTCGCGGCGGTCTTCTCGCAGCTCGGGGCCGACCTGACGATCGCCCACCCCCCGGAGTTCGCCCTGGAGGAATCGTTCCTCAGGCGCCTCCCCTCGAAGCCGCGGATCGTGCACGACAAGAAGGAGGGGCTCGCGGGGGCGCAGGTGGTCTACGCCAAGTCGTGGGGCGGACCGGCCTACTACGGCCGCTGGGAGGAGGAGAAGAAGGTCCGCGACGGGTACCGCTCGTGGATCTGCGACGCGCTCCCGCCGAAGGCGGTCTTCATGCACTGCCTCCCCGTGCGGCGGAACGTCGAGGTGGCCGACGGGGTGCTGGACGCCCCCGGGTCGGCGATCGTGGACGAGGCGGAGAACCGCCTCCACGTCCAGAAGGCGATCCTGGCGGAACTGGTTTGACCTGGAGGGCGCGATGAATCCCGAACACCTGGGCCTCCTCCGGCAGGCCCTCCCCTACATCAACCGCTTCAAGGGGAAGACCTTCGTCGTCAAGATCGGCGGCGAGGTCGCCGAGGACGAGCCGGTCCTCCACACCTTCTGCGAGGAGGTGGCGCTCCTGGCCCAGGTCGGCATCAAGGTCATCATGGTCCACGGCGGCGGGAAGCAGGCCAGCGACCTCTCCGAGAAGCTCGGCATCGAGCCCCGGATGGTGGGCGGCCGCCGCGTCACCGACGAGAGGACCCTCGACGTCGTCATGATGGTCTTCGCCGGCAAGATCAACACCGAGATCATCTCCTCGCTCCGCCGCGCCGGGGCGGAGGCCGTGGGGATCTCCGGCGTGGACGGCGGCATCCTCAACGCCGTCAAGCGCCCCCCGAAGAAGGTCTTCAACGACAAGACCGGCCAGGAGGAGATCGTCGACTTCGGACACGTGGGGGACATCGAGTCGGTGGACACCAAGCTCCTCGTGACGCTCCTGGGGGCGGACTTCGTCCCCGTGATCGCCTCCCTCGGCGGCGACGACGCGGGGAACATCCTCAACATCAACGCGGACACCGTGGCGGCCGAGATCGCCTCCGCCCTCAAGGCGGAAAAACTGATCCTCGCCAGCAGCGTGGACGGGATCCTCCGGGCCGACAAGACGCTCATCTCCCGCGCCACGCCCGCGGAGATCGACCAGCTCGTCAAGGAGGGCGTGATCCGCGGCGGCATGGTCCCCAAGGCCGAGTCGGCCGTGGCGGCGCTCCTGGAGGGCGTCAAGAGCGTCCACATCATCAACGGCCGCAAGTCCGCGACCCTCCTGGCGGAGGTCTTCACCGACACGGGCGCCGGCACGATGATCTACCGCGAGGGCGGGGCGTAACTGAACCTTTTCGGGCCGGCTCCGTTCAGATACTCAGCGTGCCAGAAAGAGAGGCACGCTATGCACTCCCGTCCGGAAGACCTCGCCTTCCTGCCCCCCGCCGAGCCGGAGACCCCCGCGGAGAAGATCGCCCAGAAGACGCCGTGGTGGTCGGTCTCGCTCGGCATCCACGTCGTCCTCGCGCTCGTCCTCGGGTGGTTCTGGGTGGTCCAGGCCGCCGAGGACGAGACGGCGTTCGTGGTCACTCCCCCCCGGCGCCCGGTCGAGCCGCCCAAGATGGATCCCACCGAACGGAGCGAAACCACCCAGAGGCCCGAACTGGACATCCCGAAGACCAGCCCCGAGACGGCCTACAAGAAGGCCGATCCCTCGGACCACACCGAGACGGCCGACGAGGAGGAGTTCGAGAAGGCCAAGGGCGACTCGATGGACTTCGTCAGCGACAAGCCCTTCAAGGGGAGGGGCACCTACGACGTCATCGGCGGGGGCGGCGGCGGCGGGGGCCGCTACGGCGGCCGCCTCGGCGGGCGCTTCAACCTGGTGAACATCGGCGGGGGGAACCGCGCCACCGAGGACGCCGTCCTCAACGCCCTCA
>CAYNDR010000226.1:0-10644 GCA_964395295.1 uncultured Planctomycetales bacterium | reverse complement strand
CAGCGCCTGGGCCCCCTTCGTGGCGGCGGCCTGCGGGTTCGTCCGCCCCGGGGGGCGCCTGGCGATGATCGTCCCCCGCGAGGCGCTCTTCGTGAACTACGCGCGGCCGCTCCTGCGGATGCTCGAGCGCCGCTTCGCCTCCGTCCACCTCGTGGCCCTCGGGGAGCACTGGTTCGAGGGCGCGCTGGTGAAGGTGGCGCTCCTCCTGGGGGAGGGCGCGGGGCCCGGGTCCCTGCGCCTCCACGAGGCCCGGGAGCTCGGCCGGCTCGAGGACCTCATCGACGCCGCCCCCCTCCCGGTGCCCGCGCGCCCCTGGGTCTGGGAGCGGATCCCGGAGGACTGCCGCGCCGCGGCCTCGGAGGCCCTGGAGTCGCCGGACCTCGCGCCGCTCACCGACCTGGCGTCGATCTCGATCGGCGTGGTCACCGGCGACCGGGACTTCTTCCTGATGACCGGGGACCGCGCGCGCGCCCTCGGCATCCCGCGCCGCTTCCTCCTCCCCGCGCTCTCCCGCCCCGTCCAGCTGGCGGGGTCCTCGGTGACGGCCCGGGACCTCGAGCGCCTCGACCGGTCGGGGGAGGCGTGCCGCCTCCTGGCCATCCCGCCCGGCTACGCCGGCGGCTGCGGGCCGCTGGACGCGTACCTGGCCTGGGGCGAGGGGCGCGGGACCGACCGGAACTACAAGTGCCAGACGCGCAAGCCCTGGTACTCGGTGCGGCGGATCCTCGAGGCGCCGCACGCGCTCCTGGGGTACCTCGTCAAGTGGCGGCCTCGGATCGCGGCCAATCCCGCGGGCGCGCACTCCACGAACAACCTCCACCGGCTCTGGTTCCGCGGCGACGGGGACGGCCACGCGGAGATCCTCGCCGCCGCGGCGCTCAACGCGGCCACGATGCTGAGCGTGGAGCTCCTCGGGCGCGTGGCGGCCGGCGGCGTCCTCAAGATCGAGCCGGGCGACGCCCCCCGGATCCGGCTCCCCCGCCCCAAGGCCCTCCTCGGCGTCCCGCGCGCGGCGGAACGCGCCCGGGCGATCGACCGGTCGCTTCGGGACGGCCGCGACTGGGACGCCTACGCGATGGCGGACGACTGGGCGGCGCGGGCGCTCGGGTGGGGGCCGCGCGCGATGGCGCGCCTGCGGCGCGCCCAGCTGGAGCTGCGCGACCGCCGCCTCAAGCCCGGCGCCTGAAGGCAAGGCGCTTCCCGGGACCGGTCCCGCGGCGTATAATCCGGCACCTGAGCGCGCCGGAACCATGCCCCGGACAATCAAGCGGACCGCCGGCCGGACGGAATTCTCGCTGGGGGAATCCCTTCCCGAGGGCGGCCTCGCCGCCCATGTCCCGCGCCGGGTGCGCGAGCTCGCCCGCGCCGGCGACCAGAAGGCCATCCCCTCGCTTGCGAAGTCCCCCGCCCTGGCCAGGCTCGTGGAAGAGGCCGCCGGCCGGGTGCCTTCCCTCCACCGCCTCGTCAACGGCGACTCCCGCGCCATGGACGCGATCCCGGACGGGAGCGTCCACCTCGCCGTCACCTCGCCCCCCTACTGGACGCTCAAGGAGTACGCGCCCCACGAAGCCCAGCTCGGCTCGGTGAAGGACTACGAGACGTTCCTCGACGAGTTGGATAAAGTCTGGCGGAACGTTCACCGGGTCCTGGCGCCCGGCGGCCGCCTTGTCATCGTGGTCGGCGACGTCTGCCTCTCCCGGCGCGAGCATGGACGCCACGTCGTCGTGCCCCTCCATGCCGGCATTCAAGAGCGGTGCCGAAAACTGGGTTTCGATAACCTGGCGCCCATCATCTGGCACAAGATCGCGAACGCCAAGTTCGAAGTGCAGAACGGATCCAGCTTCCTCGGAAAGCCGTACGAACCCAACTGCATCGTCAAGAACGACATCGAGTTCATCCTCTTCCAGCGGAAGCCAGGCGGATACCGACAGCCCACGATCGCCGCCCGCCTCCTCTCGATCATTCCGGAGGCCCGCCACCGCGAATGGTTCCGGCAGGTCTGGACCCTGCCGGGGGCCTCGACGAGGGACCACCCCGCCCCGTTCCCGCTGAACCTCGCCGAGCGCCTCGTCCGGATGTTCTCGTTCGTCGGGGACACCGTCCTGGATCCCTTTTCCGGCACGGGCACGGCGAACCTGGCCGCCCTCCGGTGGGGAAGGTCCTCCATCGGGATCGAGGTCATCCCCCGCTACTTCAGGCGGGCGAAGGAGCGCCTGGCCGAGGCAGGGCGGCCAGGCCCGCGGCCTACGTCGCCAGCCTGCTGAGCTTCCGCGCCAGGGACGCGGCCTGGGCCCGGAGGGCGCTCGTGTTGCGGCCGGGGAAGAAGCGCTTGTAGACGACGATCTCGTCGGCCTTCTCGCTCCAGTGCTTGAGGATGTACGTCCAGTCCGAGAGCACCCGGTCGAAGTCCACCGGCGCCTTGATCTTGCGCCCCTTGAGGAGCCGCCGCGCCTTCTCCTGGACCTTCTCCGGCTCCACGAGCCGGCCCCGGACCACGTCCCGGCGGATCCTCTCGCGGACCTCGGCGTCCGGGATGCCGCGGACCCTGCGCGCGATCTCGCTGATCCGGTGCACCGGCAGCTTGTGCTCGACCGCGGTCTCCACCATCTCCTTCCCGCCGAACCGGTGCGCCTCCAGCGCCGTCCGCCCGGCGATCTTCCGGTCGCGGATCGCGCGCCGGACCGGCCCTTCCATGTCGAGCATCGACAGCAGGTCGCGGATCCAGGCCTCCGAGAGGCCCACGAACCGCGAGACCTGCTTCATGGCCTCGGACTCGCTCAGATTGCGCCGGACGAGGAGCTGGATCATCGAGTGCAGGCCCTCGGCCTTCTCGATGTCCGAGAGCCCCTCGCGCTGGAAGTTCTCCGCCAGCGACTGGAGCGCCATCTCCTCGTCGGTGAGCTCGTCGACCTCCACGTCGACCTTGTCCCACCCCAGCATCTTCAGCGCCGCCAGGCGCCGGTGCCCGTAGCAGAGCTCGACCCTCGAGCCCTTCATGCGCCCGCGGAGGGACCCCGGCCACAGCCCGGAGGCCTCGATCTCGTCGGCGAGGGCGCGGATGGCCTCCCGGGCCATCTTCCGGCGCGCCTGGAACGGGTTGGGCAGGACGTCCTTGACGGGGACTTCGACTTTCATGAGGAACCCCTCCTCCGCGCGCGGCGGCCCCAGCGTTCCGAACGGACTGCCGACGTTTCTATCACACGCCGCTCGAGCTGTCAACGAATCCCGGGGCGCGGCGCGAGGGCACGGAGGAGGCGAAGGGCACGGAAACACATGAACACGGAGGCCGAGGAGAAGAATCTTTGCGGGGCGGGGCGCCGGAAAAAATTTGACACGCGCCCGCGCCGGGCTAGAATAATCGAGCCTTCCGATGACGTGGCGCGCGCGGATTCGGCGCGCGGCCGAGGTGGGGGAAGCCCATGACCTTCAATGTCCGGGGGACGGTCTCGACGTGGCACGATTGATCCTGGAGTCGGGAGGAGAGAGGCGGGAAATCCGGTTCGCCGGGCCGATCACCCTCGGCCGGGCGAAGACCGCGACCGTCCACATCGACGACAAGGTCCTCTCCCGCGAGCACACCCTCTTCTACGTGGAGCGGGGCCACTACTACGTGAAGGACCTCGAGAGCAAGAACGGGACGTTCCACAACGGGAACCTCCTCCGCCAGCCGGAACTGCTCAAGCACGGCGACCGCGTCAAGGCCGGGCCCGCGCTGTTCACCTTCGTGGGCGAGCCGGGCGACGCGACGGCGGCCCCGCTCACGCAGACCGCGCCCACCGTCCCCGCCGCGGCCCCTCCGCCCGCCGCGCCCCCGGCCCCCGCGCCGGCGCGCGCGCGGCCCCGCACGGAGGCGGTGCCCCTGGCCTCCGCCGTCGGCCCGATCGCCAGGCTCGTCATCACCCTGTTCCTCCTCGGCGTCGTCGCCGTGGGGGCGTACTTCTCCAAGTTCGTGTTCGCGTGGCTCCTCGACATGGTCCCCCGATGATCCCGCTGACCGCCCAGGAAAAGCAGAAGGTCCTCTCGTTCCTCGAGTCGCGCCTCGAGCCGAAGGTGTACGACGCCTGGTGCCGGTCCCTGGAGATCGAGGCCGCCGGCGAGAACGCCGTCCGCATCCCCACCGCCAACCCGTTCCACCGCGACTGGCTGGAGAAGCTCCTGAGGAAACCGTTCGAGGACGCCTTCCAGGACCTCTTCGGCCGCGAGGTGGAGATCGTCTTCCAGGTGGGCGAGACGCCCTTCCCGCTCCCGCCCCCTCCGGCCCCCGCGCCCGCCCCGGCCCGCCCCCCCGCCCCCGCGCCGGCGGCCGGATCGGCCTTCCGGCCGGAATACACCTTCGCGAACTTCGTCGAGGGGCCGTCCAACCGCATGGCCCACGCGGCCGCCGTGGCCGTGAGCGAGAGCCCGGCCGGCCTCTACAATCCGCTGTTCCTCCACGGCGGCGTGGGCCTGGGGAAGACCCACCTCCTCCAGGCCATCTGCCAGGCGATCCTCGCGCGGAACCCCGCGGCGACGGTCCTCTACCTCTCCTGCGAGGAATTCGTCAACGGGTACATCACCGCGATCCAGAGGAACAAGCTCGACGCCTTCCGCGCCCGCCACCGGCACGCGGACGTCCTGGTGGTGGACGACATCCACTTCCTCTCCAACAAGGAGGGCAGCCAGGAGGAGTTCTTCCACACCTTCAACGCCCTGCACCTCGCCGGCCGCCAGATGGTGCTCTCGAGCGACCAGCCCGCGGAGGACATCCCCTCGCTCAAGCAGCACCTCCTCTCCCGCTTCAAGTCCGGGTTCGACGCGCCCCTCATGCCCCCTACCTACGAGATGCGCCTGGTCATCCTCCGGAGGAAGGCCTCCGCACGCGGATGGGACATCCCCGAGGAGGTCCTGAGCTACATGGCGACCCAGGTCCAGACCAATATCCGCGAGCTCGAGGGCGCCCTGACCAAGGTGATGGGCTTCGCGTCCCTGGCCCAGCGGCGGCCGGACCTCGACGTCGCCCGGGAAGTGCTCCGCAGTGCCCGCCCGCCCCGGGCCTCGTCGGTCTCCATCTCGGAGGTCCAGCAGATCGTGGCCAAGTACTTCAACCGCCGGGTGAGCGAGATCCAGTCCCGCCGCTGGACGAAGTCGAGCTCCCTCGCCCGCCAGGTCTGCATCTACCTGTGCCACCGCTTCACGGGCAGTTCGCTCCAGGAACTGGGGGCCCACTTCGGCGGGCGGGACCACACGACCATCCTCTATTCGATCCGGAAGATCGAGGACGCGGCGTCCCGGAACAACGCCCTCCAGGCCGACATCGAGCGCCTCATCCGCCAGATCAGCGAATCCTGAACGGGCCCCCGGGCGCCCCACCCAATTCCTCCACAACAACCCCACACCACCGCCCCCAACACCCCAATAGAGTTAGGTGAGTGTTTGCCATAACATCAAACCCAACCAGACTTACGTTTTCTGGATAAACCGGGACGCCCCAACCCCAACACCCCAATCCACTCCCACCCCCCAAATCAACCAAACACAACCCCAACACAATCCAACAACCAACCACAACCACAACAACCTTGCGCCCAACAACTTACACAACACTTCCACAATTACCCCACAAACACAACGTTGCTGAATAATAAGAATAGGTGGGATAGGTAATTTATCAGAAGACTGTTACACCGCCGCGGTCAGGGCTTGCACCGCTTGCAGGGCAGTTTGCCGCACTCCCGGGCGTGCCACTTGCTCTCGAAGTAAACCCGGTCGTCATCGGCGATTTTTTGGGCCGTCGAGCAGTAGGAAAGGTGAAAGTAGCGGCCTCCCTCCAGGCAGACGTATTCGGCCAGGGCCCCCCTGGACATGTATTCGTCGATGGGCAGTTCGAAGGCCTTGATGGTTTCCTCTTCCCGGTTGAACGACTGGATGAAGAGGCCCAGTCCGAGGCGGTCCAGGACGAAGCGCACGTCGGGATTGACCCCGAAGAACTTCATGTCGCCGCCGCGGGCCCGGGATTCATCGATGTAGGCGACCAGGCTGGACAGGCCGTGGCTGTTGAGGTAGACCAGGCGGCTGCAGTCCACGGCGATGCGCGCGAATCCGGCGTTCATCAGGCGCTCGAAGACCCGGGTAGCCGCGTCCTCGCGGGACTCGTCCAGGCGGCCCTCCAGGGTGACCACCGCCACCCCGTCGTTGTCCTTGAGGCCGATCCTGAGGATTTTTTTCTCGCCCCGGCCGATCTTCTGCTCCTCCAGGATCCCGCGGATGGCGTGGCGGTCGAGGACCTTGCGTTCGACGAGGATCTCGCCGAGCCGGGGGACGCTCTGGCGGCGTTCGAGGGCGGACCGCTGGACCGCCAGCGCCTCGTCGATCGCCTCCGGGGGGGCCAGGCGGCGGCGGACGAGGAGCTCCCCGATCTTGTGGTACGTGTCCTTGAGCCTTCTCGGCATCCCACCCCCAGTAGGACTAATTATACCCCAAGTTCCCGGGATGCAACTGGATCGGGCAAATTTTCTCAACCCATAATGGGCCGGCGGGGGGCCACGGTCATTCCCGGGCGAGCTCCACGAGCTTCGTCTGCCCGTAGGAGATGGCCGTCAGGGTGAGGCCTTTCGAGGAGCCCAGGAGTTCCTTGAAATGGGCCAGGTTCCTCACGTCCGCCTGGTTCACGCGGCAGATGATCGACAGGGGCTGAAGCTTCGCCACCTCGGCCTTGCCGCCCGATTCCACCTTCGCCACGACGACGCCGGTGACGCCGGGATCCAGCTTCTGGAAGTGCCGGACCTCGTAGGTGAGATCCCTGACGGTGATGCCCAGGGCATCGTCCTTGTGCCGCTCGGCGGTCTCGTAGTCCGTGGGCGCGTACTCGAGGACGACCTCCGCCGTCCTCCTCTCCTGGCCCCGGAGGTACTGGAAGGCCGCCTTCTTGTCGGCGCCGATCTCCGTGAGGATCGAGGTCAGGTAGTTGCGGGCGGGCCTCCAGGGGGACGCGCCCCTGGAGCCTCCCCCGCCGGGGTAGCGCCCGTAGCCGCCGGGGCGGTCCGGCTCGGCGATCAGGTCCCGGGCGGGGAGGCCATCGCCGTGCTGGACGGAGAGCAGGGCGTCGTCCTCGCGGAGGCCGGCCCTCTCCGCCGGCGAGCCCGGGTAGACGGTCGTGACGAGGAGGCCGCGCCGGCCGTCGTGGGTCAGGTCCTTTTCCTGGATGCCGAGGGCCTCGGCGAGGGGCTTGGAGATCTCCTGGAACTCGACGCCCAGCCACACGAGCCTCTTCTCCTCCTTCTTGGTCATGGGCTGGGCCTTGGGGTCGAAGTGGGCGCCCGGGTCCGCCAGCACGCCGGCGATCTCCGAGAAGAAGAGGACCCGGCGGAGGTACTCGGGCGTGAAGGACCGGCGGTAGCGATCGTAGGTGCGCTCGCGGGCGGCCTCGGCGGCCAGCTCGTCGATGTCCTCGTCCTTCCGGTCGACGGTGGCGCAGCCGACGATGCGGCCGTCGATGTCCAGGAGGAAGGCTCCGGGCTTGATGCGCCGGCGGGGCTGGAGGCGCGCCTCGCCGCGGAGGCCCGCCTCGGTCCGGAAGAGGCGGTTGTAGTCGATCCTGGTCCGGTCGCGTCCGAAGCGGTCCTCGAGGGTGGCGGTGAGGAAGATCTGCCCGGGAGGCGGGGGCGCCGCGTCGCGGGCGATGCCGGGCCCGGCGGGAAGGCCCTCGGCGCGGACGAGCATCCCGCCGAAGGCGCGGAAGGACCCCAGGAATACGGCGGGCCGGCGCCGGCCGTCCTCCACCACGGCGATCTCCTCGATCTTGCGGACGACCTCCCGGGAGACCTCCTGGGGGATGAAGATCGTGCCGCGGTCGTCGACCGCCGCCCCGAAGAGGATGACGCGCCCGGCCTTGTCGTCGGCGGGGACGTAGTCGGGGCCCTTCTCGGGCCGCAGGGAGAGTTCGACGCGCTTGATGGAGGCGGGGAGATCCCGGGCGATGTCCTGGTATTTCTTCTCGATGCCGGTCAGCCTCTCGTCGGCGAGGATCGCCTTGCCCAGGAAGGAACTGCGGCCGTCCGGGAGGACCCAGAGGTAGCGGTCGAGGGCGATGCCGACGGTGGCGCCCTTCTTGTCGGAGACCACCGATCCCGGGCGCATCGCGTCGAGGCAGAACCACTCCTTGCGGGGGGACAGCGGGGCGTTGGTCTGGATGTAGGGGCTCACGTTGAGGTGCCAGGCGCCGTCCGTCTTGTCGGCGAAGGTGACGTAGAAGGAGTCGCCGAGGGCGGGCGCCTCCCAGCCGGAGAACTCCAGGGGAGCCAGATCGCGGGGGGCGAGGGGCTTCACCAGGACGAAGTCGTGGCGGCGGCCCAAGGCGTGGAGGCGCCCTTCGAAGCGCGCCCCGGAGGAGTCGATGAGGTCGATCCGGGCGGCGTCGGAGGGCTTGAGCCGGGGGTCCGCCAGGAGGACCAGGTCCTTCTCGACCGCCACGCCCCAGGTCTCCAGCACCTGCTGGTTCTCCGCCAGGTTCAGGAGGTGCTGGGCCTCGTTGTCGGGCGCCTCCTCCTCGAGGTCGGCCTTCTCCAGGCGGGTCTTCTTCCTCAGCGAGATCTCGATCCCCACGAAGGACTTGCGGACGGCCTCGTGGACCTTGCGGACCGCCTCGCGTTCCTCCTGGGCGGCCGGGGCGAGGGCGAGCAGGACCGCCAGGAGCGCCGGGGCGTCATTCATCGTCGATCCTCTCGGTATCCTTCTCGAAGTCCAGCACGACGAGGCGCCGGTAGCCGCCGCGGATGAGGCGGAAGAGGAGCTTGCGCTTGCCGCGCTCCAGCTTGAGGGAGTCCTCGTGGGCGGCGCGGACGTCCTTGAGGCCCTCGACGGGGCGGTCGCCGACCGCCAGGAGGATGTCGTAGTGGGCCAGGCCGCTGGCGCGGGCGTTGCCGGCGGGCTTGACGCCCTGGACGTAGATCCCGCGGGGGCGCTGGAACCAGAGGAACGGGTCGGAGAACTTGGTGATCTCCTTGACGGTCATGTCCCACCGCTTGCACTCGAAGTCCTCGCCTTCCTGCTTGCCCTTGGCGGCGGGGACGAGGTCGACGAAAAGGGTCTCGGCGCCGCGGTGGGCCTCGAGTTTCGAGGGCCGGTCCAGGGGGAGGGCCGCGAAGCGCCGCTCCACCGCGGGCAGGTCCGTCTCGTACATCCCCTGCACGGGCTGGTCGTCCACGGCGACGATGATGTCGCCCGCGCGGAGCCGGGCCTTCTCCCCGGGGGAATCCTCGTCCACGCTGGCCACGAGCACGCCCTGCTTGGCGTCGATGAAGGAGCTCCTGGAGAAGTCCTTGAGGGCCTGGAGCTTGATCCCCGTCCAGGCGCGGGCCACCTTCCCCTCGCGGATGATGCGCTCCGCCACGTCCCGGACGATCTCGGAGGGGATGGCGAATCCCAGGTTCTCCGCCCCGCGCATGGCGCGGGCGTTGATGCCGATGATCTCGCCCCGGATGTTCACCAGCGGCCCGCCCGAGTTGCCGGGATTGATGGCGGCGTCGGTCTGGATCCAGAGGTTGTAGGGGGCGAAGTCGAAGAAGCGCTCCAGGGACGAGACGATGCCGCGGGAGACGGAGCGCTCGAAGCCGTGCGGCGCGCCCATGGCCATCACGAGCTCCCCCACGCGGAGCCTGCGGGAGTCGCCGAACGAGGCGCAGGGCAGGGGCGCCCGGGAGCGGCGGTCCGCGAGGTTGAGCCTGAGCACCGCCAGGTCCGTCTCCGGGTCCAGCCCCACGACCTTCGCGGAGACCTCCTCCTTGTCGTAGAGGATGCACTTGATCTCGGCGGCCTTCTCGGCGACGTGGTTGTTGGTGACGACGTAGCCCTCCGGGGAGATGATGGCGCCGGACCCAAAGACCTGGACCTTCTCCATCTTGCCGCCGCGGAACTCCTGCTGGATGGGCTTGATGAAGACCACGGCGGGGAAGACCCGGTCCTTGGCCTCCTGGATGATCTCCTCCTCGGGGCGGAGGCCCGCGCAGGCCCCCAGGAAGGCGATCGCGAGGAGGACGGCGGGATTTCTCATGCCGCGATTCTGCCCCGGCGCCCGGCGGGTGTCAACGGTCGCCGGGGTTCAAAACGGCCGCGACGCGGCCCGGGCGCGGCGGGCCGCGGGGCGCGGGACCTGTTGACAAGAATCCTGGGCTCTGCTATAAAGCGCGCGTCGTGTTCGGTCTCCTTCCCAAAGAGCAGGCCTTCTTCGACCTCTTCGAGAGGTCGGCCGAGAACGTCTACAAGGGCGCCCAGAAGCTCGTGGAGATCACGGGCCGCTTCAAGGACATCTCCATGCTCGCGCGGGAGATGAAGGACATCGAGCACGAGGGGGACAAGATCACCCACGAGGTGATCGAGCGGCTGAACCGGACCTTCATCACCCCGCTCGACCGCGAGGACATCCACATCCTGGCCAGCCGGCTGGACGACGTCCTGGACCTCATGGACACGGCGGTCAACCGGATGATGCTCTACAAGTTCGACGGGTCCACGGAGGATGTCTGCGCGCTGGCGAAGTGCCTGGAGCGGGCCACGGCCATCCTCAAGGACGCGATGCCCCGCCTCCGGAAGCTCTCGAACAAGAAGGACGTCGAGGTCCTCCTCAAGGGTTGCGTGGCCGTCCACACGGAGGAGAACGAGGGCGACCGG
>CAYNDR010000225.1:5066-10684 GCA_964395295.1 uncultured Planctomycetales bacterium | reverse complement strand
CCGCGCCGCGAGGTCCCCGAGCACCCGGAAGACCATGTTCTTGCTCACGCGCAGCTCCCGGTGGATCTCGGAGAGCGTGAGGCCCCCCGGGCGGGGGCTCAGGAGCTCCAGGATCGCCAGGCACCGGTCCGTCCCCGGCGCCAGGGCCTTCCGGTTCACGGCCGCGCGGGAAGGCATGCGGATCTCCCGGTTGTTCTATTAGCAGTCTTGGGACTTCCTGTAGAATATACGCCGGAGCGGGGGCCCCCGGGGGGGTAGAATAGGAAGAATTTCCGGGGAGGATTCGATGGGACGCATCCGTTCGACCGCGGCCGTCCTCCTGGCGCTCTCCTGCGCCGGGCAGGAACCGCGGAAGTTCCCCGACATCGCGGACCTGCCCGTCCGCAAGGAACTCCCCGACCTCCTGACGACGCTCGACGGCCGCCCGGTCACGACGAAAGAACAGTGGCTCAAGGAGCGGCGCCCAGAGATCAAGGCCCTCTTCCAGCACTACATGTACGGGTATTTCCCGCCGGCCCCGCCCCGCGTGGAGGCCGAGGTCCGCCGGACGGAGGCGGATTACTTCGGCGGGAAGGCCACCCTGAAAGAGCTCACGCTCTCGTTCGGGCCGCCGCAGGCCCCGAAGATCGACGTCCTCCTCCTCGTCCCCAACAAGCGGACCGGGCCCGCGCCGATCGTCCTGGGGATCAACTTCCACGGAAACCACGCGACGCTGGCCGACCCCAAGGTCGCCCTCCCCCGCGGCTGGGTCCCCAAGCATGGGCCCGGCGTCAAGGACAACCGGGCCACCGACGCGGGCCGCGGCACCGGCGCCGCCGGATGGGCGTTCGAGGCCGCGATCGACCGCGGCTACGCCGTGGCCACCTTCTACCACGGGGACCTCGATCCCGACCGGCCCGACTTCACCGACGGCATCCATCCCCACTACTTCAAGGAAGGCCAGACCCAGCCGGGGCCGCACGACTGGGCGTGCATCGCCGCGTGGGCTTGGGGATTCCACCGCGTGGTGGACCACCTCGTGGCCGACAAGGACATCGACCGTGACCGCATCGCCGTCTTCGGCCACTCCCGCAACGGCAAGACCGCGCTCCTGGCGGCCGCCTTCGACGACCGGATCGCCCTCGCCATCCCCCACCAGTCGGGCTGCGGGGGGGCGGCCCCCAGCCGCACGAAGAATCCCAAGGCCGAGACCGTCAAGCGGATCAACTCCGCCTTCCCCCACTGGTTCAACGCGACGTTCAGGCGGTTCAACGACGAGGTCGAGCGGCTCCCCTTCGACCAGCACGGGCTCGCGGCGCTCTGCGCCCCGCGCCCGGTCCTCTACACCAACGCGATCGAGGACCAGTGGGCCGACCCGCCGGGGCAGTTCGAGATGCTCCAAGCCGCCGACAAGGTCTACCGCCTCCTGGGCGCGGGCGGCCTCGACGCCGACCGGATGCCCGAGGCCGGGAAGCTCGTGGACAGCACGCTCGGCTACTTCATCCGCCCCGGGAGGCACTCCACGACGCCCGAGGACTGGAAGGTCTTCCTGGACTTCTGCGACAGGAACCTGAAGAAGAGGTGAGGCCCCCGCCGGGTTTCCCCCGCCGCGCGGACGGCGTCTGATAGAATAGGAATCCATGCTCCATCTCTCGCTGTGCCTCTTTCTCCCCCCGCAGGAGGCCACCGCCCGCGAGCTGGTGGAGAAGCTCCGATCGGACAGCATCGAGGAACGCGAGGGGGCGGTACGGAAGCTCCGCGCCCTGGGCAAGGAGGCGGTCCCCGAACTCGAAGGGGTGGCGAAGGACCCCGACCGCGAGGTGGCGGAACGGGCGCGGCACCTCCTCCGGTGCGTCGCGATCGGCGACCAGCTCACCGCGAAACTGAAGAAAACCTTCCCCGGCATCGAGGAGCGCCTGGCCGGGGGCGGCGAGGCTGCCTATACGGCCGCGCTCCTCCGGGCCATGACGCACGATTATGCGGTGCGACGGTTCCCGGGACTCGGCCGGCGAGACCTCGAACCGCTCGTAGTGCCGGCGCTGAGGGGCGCCGTTTCGCCCGTGGAGAAGGCATCCGTCTGCAGAATCGCCGCCACTTTCAGACTCCGATCGGCGGCGCCCGCAGTCCTGCCCCTCATGGCCGACCCCGAGACGGAAGTCCGCGGGGCGGCGACGGAGACGTGGGGGATCATCGGCCGGGGGTGCTGGGCGCGAAGGAGTCCATCCCGTTCCTGCTGAAAGCGGCCGATTCGGCGGATCACATTCTCCGCGGACGCGCGGTCGCGGCGATCGGGAAGATCGACGCCCCCGAGACCCTCCCGATCCTGATGAAGCTCCTGAAACACAAGGAAGCAGGGGTCCGGTGCGATGCCGCTGATTGTCTCGCCCGGCGGCTCGGAGTCGAAGCCGTCCCGGTGATCGTGAAGCTCCTCAACGATCCCGACGCCGACGTCCGCGCCGCCGCGGTCCGGGCGATCGGCGAAATCCAGTCCCCGGAGAAGGCCTCGCTTCTCCCCCCCGAGGCCATGTCCAGGATCATGAAGCTCTTCGATGATCCCGACAGGGGCGTGCGCGCCGCCGTGATCGGGGTGACCTTCGACCTGCGCCCCCCCTGGGCGAAGGAACTCCTCCTCAAGGCGCTCAAGGACGAAATCCCCTCGATCCGCGCGCAGGCGATCCAAGGACTCCGGAACCTGGAGGCGCGCGACGCCATCCCCACCCTCCGGAAGACCGCCGTCGGGGGAGAGGATGGCGAGACCCGCGGGGAGGCGATCATCGCCCTGGCCGAACTGGGCGGGCGCGAGATGATCCCCGCCCTCCTTCGGTTCCTGGAGGATGACGACGCCAGGGTCAGGAAATGCGCCGTGTGGGTCCTCGCACCCCTGGGCGTGAAAGAGACGGTCCCCGGTCTCCGGGAACTCTCCATGGACTTGAGCGACGGCATGATCGACCGGTTCTGGGGGGTGCAGACCCTGGGCACCCTCCTCGGACGGGACGCCCTGCCGGTGCTCCGGGACGACCTCGACGATCTCGAAGGCGAAGCGCGGCGCATCGCCCTCGTCACGATGGGCGAGGTCGGCGGACGGGAGGCGGTCCCCGACCTCCTGGCGCTCCTCGAGGATCCGGATGAGGCCATCCGCGACACCGCGATCGAGACCCTGGGCCGGGTAGGGGCGAAGGAGGCGATCCCGCGGCTGGTCCGTTTCCTGGACAGCCATCAGCACCAGACGGCCGCCATCGGGGCCCTCGTCGATCTGGACGCCCGGGAGACCGCCCCCGGGATCGCGAAACTCCTCAGGAAGGAGGAGCTGGAGTTGATGAACCACGTCCTCGAGGCGCTGGTCGCCTTCCGGCACAGGGAGTCGGCGCCGGCCATCGTGCATATCCTGGCGGAGGGGCGGGCGTCCTGCCGGGATCAGGCGGCCGAGGCGCTGGCGCTCCTGGAGGCCCGCGAGACGGTCCCCCCGCTCATCGAGATGCTCAAGCACCCGCGAGCCTCCGCGCGGGCCGGCGCCGCGAGGGCGCTGGCCGAACTGGGCGCCGCGGAGGCCGTCAGGGAAATCCTCCCGCTCCTCAAGGACGGGAGCGCGGACGCGCGCCGGGAGGCCGGCTTCGCGCTCGGGAGGCTGAAGGCGCGCGAGGCGCTCCCGGCCCTCCTCGAGATGCTCGACGGGGGCGTCCCCGTCAACCGTCCCATCGCCATCCAGGCGCTGTCGATGATGAAGGCGAAGGAGGCAATCCCGTCCCTCACGCGCCTCCTCGGGAACGGGGACGAGGATGTCGTGGGCCGGAGCCTGAAGGCGCTGGCCTCGATCGGGGCGAGGGAGGCGGTCCCCGAGATCCGGCGGCTCCTGGGATCGCCCATCCACGAGCTCCGCTCCGGCGCGATCGAGGCCCTCGGGAAGCTGGAGGCGTTCGAGCCTTCCCCCCCGATCCTCAGGATGCTGAAGGACCCCGAAGGAAACGTGAGCCGCACGGCCGCCGAATGGCTCTGCCGCCGGGGTCACCGCGAGGGCGCGGACATCCTGTCACTCTACAGCGAGGCACGCTGCTTCCTGAACGCCCTCCGCCGGCCGGACGCCTGGAAGACGCTGGAGGGCACGCCGGTGAAGGAGACCCTGATCGGAACCCGGCGCGAGGTTCTCGACCGACTCGCGAAGTCCGCCGGGATGGCCCTCGAACTCCCGCCGCCGGACGTGGACCTAAAGGAAAGCCTTTCCACGCGGGTGACCGTGAGGAATCCCGACGGCGATGTGACGATCCTTCAGGCCCTGCGATCGAACCTCCCGTGGGAACTCGATTTCATCCTCGAGACCGACCGGATCCGGATCATCCCCGCCGACAAGGCCCGCGAATTCTGGAAGGCGTGGCTCGCCGGGCAGGACAGGGAGAAGTAGTCCCCCTATTCGTATTCCCGGTGCGTCGGGCAGTCGCAGCGCTTGCTTGACGGCTTGGGACAGCGCCGGATCTTCTCCACGGCGGCGTCCCCCGCCTCGCGGGACACCGGTCCCTGCACGGAGGCGGTCGAAGGGCCCAGGAAACGGTCGTGGTAGACCTCGACCGTGTAGACGCCGCAGGCGGGGCAGAAGAAATAGCTGTCGATGTACTCGTCCCCCATCACCTCGTAGCAGATGCAGGCCGTGCGCTCCCGGAGGACCCCGCACTTCACGCACTTCAGGTTCACGGGGCCCCCCTGAACCGGAACGGCTCGCCCCCCAGGATGTCCGCGCTCGTCGCCGTGGGGCACCAGTGGCGCTCGATGTGCTCAACCACGAGATCGGTGCCCTTGAAATGGCTCACGTGGGGCGCCTTGCGGGAGTTGTACATCGTGTCGGTGAGGTCCCGCATCAGGACCACGTTCATCCCCTGGAGCACCAGCTGACGGATCCCGAACGGCCGCCCCAGGACGCACATGTTCGTGTGCACCCCCATGACGATCACGTTCTCGATCCCGCGCTGCTTCATGAGATAGTAAGCCTCGGCGCTGTCGGTGACCGCGTCCCCCTCCTCGACCTTGACGACCTCGATCTGCCGGCTCCAGGCCTTCCCGGTCTTGCACGAGGGATCGTCGTCACAGCCGCCGTCCGAGTCGTCGATCGGGAGCTTGCCCTCGCGCTCGGGGATGAGCTTCTGCCACCGCGCCAGCGGGACCTGGGTTTCCACCTTCGGCGCCGCCTGGGCGAGCTTGCGCTGGGGCGTGTCCTTGTAAAAGCCCATCGTGTCGCTGGGGCAGTGGATGACGAGCGCGCCCCGCTTGCGCAGGTCCACGACCGTGTCGTTCATCCGCGGCGCCATCTCCGCCACGCGGCGCGTGGCCCCCGCGCACCAGTGCTTGTCCCACATGTCGCAGATGACGACGGCGGTCTTCTTCCCCTCCCACGCCGCCTTCTTCGTCTCCTCGAGCCGCCGGGCGTTGAGGACGATCTCGTTCTCCCGCGGCGCCGCCGCCCCCAGGAGCGCGAGGGCCAGGAATGCAATCTGCCTCATGGACGTTCCCCCCGTTCATTCCCAGGATCGTTCAATACTCCATAATCCGTTACGTCGGCGAGTGACCCCCGATGACATCAAGACCTCCGGATTCCGCTTCTTGGATTCGACCCTCCATTCATGTACTATCGGAAGTCAAGGCTGAGCCCGAAT
>CAYNDR010000225.1:4477-5056 GCA_964395295.1 uncultured Planctomycetales bacterium | reverse complement strand
GGTCGTCCATGACGCATGCCGAACTGCTTCAACGGATCACGGTCGATCCGCAAATCGCCGGAGGCAAGCCCGTCATCCGGGGGACCCGCATCTACGTCGCCATCATCCTGGACAGCCTGGCCGAGGGAATGACCGCCGAGCAAATCATAGATCACTATCCCGGGTTGAAACCCGAAGATATCCGTGCGGCACTGGCCTACGGCGGTCTTCTGGCCCAGGAGAACACCTTCAAGGTGGCGATGTGAAGCTCAAGCTGGACGAGAACCTGTCCCGCCACCTTAAAGTTACCGTGGCCGCCCTGGGCCACGACGTCCTGACCGCCGAAGACGAAGGGCTTCTCTCCAAACCTGACCGTGCCGTCTTTGAGTCTTCCGCCGCTGAGGGAAGAATGCTCCTGACGCTCGACCTGGACTTTTCCGACATCCGGAAGTACCCGCCTGGGACGCACCCTGGAATCCTTCTCTTTCGCCCCTCAAGCAAGGGCATTCTGACCGTGCAGGCATTCGTAATGAAGTTCCTCCAAGGGCAGGACCTGTCGTCCCCGACCGGTTGCCTCGTGGTGATCGATCCTGACCGGGT
>CAYNDR010000225.1:0-4467 GCA_964395295.1 uncultured Planctomycetales bacterium | reverse complement strand
GTATGATTCGAAGACTTCTCCCGTGGGCAGTCCTCCTGGCCGGGTGCGCGTCCGCAAACCGCCGACGGCTTGATCCTTCCCGCCGCCGGCTCACCTCAGCCGCGCATTGGCCTGCGCCACCCGCTCGATCATCCACGCGCGGTCGTTCGCGAAGTCCGCGCCGATGCCGCGATAGGGTTTCCCGTCCTTCACCGGGACGCCGTCGCGGACGGAGAGCCCGGGCGAGGGCTGAGGCCCCGCACCCAGGGGCACCCCGCACAGCCCCACGGCCAGGATCCAACGAAGGCGCATGGCGATCTCCTGCCGGCCCGTACCGTATATTATCCGGCGGCCGAAGGGAGAGTTCCATGAACATGATGAGCTGGGGCCTGGCGCTCGCGACGGTCCTCGCGGCGCAGGGCGACAAGGGCGGCGACCTCGACGTCCTTCCCCCCAAGTCGGGCGGGGAGATCCTGAGGACCTATCTCCTCCAGGAATGCCAGAAGCACTTCGACGCGCGCCGCAAGGAAGTCGAAGCCACCACCACCGCCGAGCAGTTCCTCGCGCGGCAGAAGAAGCTCCGCGAAAGCTGGCTCGTCGCCCTCGGCCCCTTCCCGGAACGGACGCCCCTCAACCCGAAGGTCGTCGCCGTCCTCGACCGGGAAGGCTACCGCATCGAGAAAGTCCTCTACGAGAGCCGGCCCGGCCACCACGTCACCGCCAACCTCTACGTCCCCAAGACGGGCAAACCGCCCTACCCCGCCATCCTGATCCCTTCCGGCCACAGCGCGAACGCCAAGGCCGCCGACTACAACCAGGCCTGCGGCATCCTCGCGGCCACCCACGGCATGGCCGCCCTCGCCTACGACCCCATCGGCCAGGGCGAGCGCGTCCAGCTCCTCGACGACAAGGGCAAACCCGTCGTGGGGAGCACCACGGAGCACACGCTGGCCGACATCGGCGCCCGCCTCGTGGGGTGGGGCGCCGCGTCGTACCGGATCTGGGACGGCATCCGCTCCATCGACTACCTCGCGAGTCGCCCGGAGGTGGACCCCCAGCGCCTCGGCTGTACCGGCTGTTCGGGCGGCGGCACCCTGACCTCCTACCTGATGGCCACGGACGAGCGCATCCTGGCGGCCGCGCCGTCCTGCTACGTCACCTCCCTCGAGCGCCTCTTCGCCACCATCGGGCCGCAGGACGGGGAGCAGAACGTCGCCGCCCAGGTGGCGCTGGGCATCGAGCACGCCGACTACCTCGCCCTGCGCGCCCCCCGGCCTACGCTGCTGCTGACCGCCACGGGGGACTTCTTCGACATCTCGGGCGCCTGGACGACGTTCCGGGAGGCCAAGCGCGCCTACTCCATCCTCGGCTTTCCCGAGCGCGTGAGCCTCGCGGAATTCCCCGGCGGCCACGGCTACCCCCCCGCCCAGCGCACCGCCATGCTCCGGTGGATGCGCCGCTGGCTCCTCGGCCTCGACGACCCGGTCTCGGAGCCCCCCCTCAAGTTCGAAACCGACGCCGCCCTCCAGGTCACGGAGAGCGGCCAAGTCGTCCGCGACCTCAAGGGCGTCACCGTGTGGGACCTCAACCTCGCCCGCGCCCGGGAGCTGGCCCCGCGGCGCGAGGCCTTCTGGCGCGACAATCCGAAGGCCCGGTGCCTCGACGAGATCCGGCGCCTCGCCGGCATCCGCGCCCCGGGCGGGAAGCCCGACGTCAAGTCCTCCGGGACCGTGGAGCGCCCGGCCTGCCGCGTCGAGAAACTGCTCATCGAGCGGGCGAACGAAGTCCCGGTGCCGGCGCTCCTCTTCGTCCCGAAGGCCGCCGAGGGCCGTCTCCCGGCCGTCCTCTACCTGGACGGCCGCGGCAAGGCCGCCGACGCCGCGCCGGGCGGCGCGATCGAGAAGCTCGTCCAGTCGGGGCGCGTCGTCCTGAGCATCGACCTCCGCGGCTGCGGCGAGACCGCGCCGGTCAAGGCGCCGCGGAGCTGGAGCGAGGAATTCCCCGTGGCCTTCCTCGCCCTCCACCTGGGACGCCCACTGCTTGGCCAGCGGGTCGAGGACGCCCTGGCCGCCCTCGACGTCCTGGCCGGCCGGCCCGAGGCCGATCCCGCGAAGCTGTCCGCCGTGGGCATCGAGCGCGGGGGCCCCGTGGCGCTCCACGCCGCGGCCCTCGACGAGCGCCTCCGGGAGACCTCGATCGAACAGGCCATCGACTCCTGGATGGACGTCGTGGCCACGCCGCAGTGCAGGAACCAGCTCAACCAGGCGGTCCCGGGCGCGCTCGCCGCGTACGACCTGCCCGACCTGGCGAAAGCCGTCGCGCCCCGCACGATGAGATTCCGGGGGGCCGTGGACCCCGTGGGCAAGCCGAAGTAGCCGATCAGGATCTCGGGCCGTAGACCGGCGGGGGCTTGCCGCACTCGTGGGCCCCCAGGTCCGGCGCGCGGCCCTCGAAGACGTCGCTGAGGTTCGGGATCGGCACGCCCGCGTCCACCGCGGCCGAACCTTTCCGGAGCGTGAGGATCATCGGGCCCACCGGCCCCGACTGCTCCGGCACCCGGTAGTCCTCAAAGATCTGCTCCTTGAAGACGCGGACCCCGTGCGCCTCGATCCCCGCCGCCTTCGAGAAGCTCTCGAGGTCCCGGTAGAGGCCCGGCCGGACGATGTCCCACCGGAAGGCGGTCTTCGAGTTCCCCCAGTCGAATCCGTCGTGATCCATGTCCGTCATCCAGTTGGGCAGGAAACGGTCGGGGAGATAGAAGCGCGAATTCCGGGCCGCCTGGGCCTCCCACACGAGTCCTCCGCTCCCCGCCACGATGAAGAGGTTGTTCCGCGAGAAGCACGACAGCCCGTGGTGCATGTTGGGGGACATCGGCTCCCAGTTGACGAACGTGTTGTGCGCCAGGACGAAGCGGTCCTGGACGCGGAACTTGAAGACCGCCCTCGCGCCGACCGCCTGGTTCCGGATGAAGTACCAGGGGCCGCAGTACATGGGCTGGAAACTCAGCGCGTGGTTCTTGCAGTTGGTCAGGCGGTTGCCCCACATGCGGTTGTTGGCGTAGCCGTAGTCGGGTTCGATCCCGTCGTCCGAGACGTCGAAGATGTCGTTCCCGTAGATGTCGCAGTTCCGGTGCGGGTACGAGACGCCGTCCGCCACGCGCGAGATGCGGTTGTGGGCCACCACATGGCCGCTGGAGTGGCTGAGCTCCACGCCCTCGCCGCCCAGCCCCCCCTGCGACGGGTCCTGGTCCCCCTCGATCACGTTGTCCTCGATCGCCCAGTCGCGGCACTCGCGGCCGAGCAGGATCGAGTAGTTGAATCCCGTGAAGCGGCACCGCCGCACGACCGCCTCGGCCACGGCCCCCTGCCCCTTGAGGGCCCGGTGGGCCTTCCCGGGATTCCTGAAGACCAGCCCCTCGAACCAGAGATGGCTCCCGTAGACGTCGAGCTCGACGAACTCCGCGTCGCCGTCCCCCGCCGCCTTCCAGGCGATCGGGCGCCCCGGCTCGCCGGCCTTCTGGAACTCGAAGTTCCCGTAGGTCCCCTTGTGGAGGAGGAATACGTCGCCCGGGTGCGCGGCCTCGTGCGCGGAACGCAGGCCCTTGTAGGGGCTCGCGGGCGATCCCGCGCCCCCGCCGTCCCCGGGGACTACATGGAGGATCCTACCCCCCGACGGGAGGACGGGGACCGGCCGCGTCCGGATCGAGAATGTCTTCGAGGCGGAGCCGCCGTCGGAATCGGAGAGGTCCAGTTTGACCTCCCACGAAGTCCCCGGATCGAGGAAGAGGATGCTGCCGGCGAACATGTTATAGGCGCGGTCGGCCTTGTCGGTGTCGTACCAGCCCCGGTAGTCCACGCGGAAGAGCGGCAGGGCCTTCTTCCAGGCGGTCGACGCCGGCGTCCGGTACTGGACCGCGCAGGTCCCGTTGTGGTTGGCGTCGCCGGCGAGGTCCCATTCGATCCCGATGGAATGGAGGGTCGCGTGGGTGCGGAGCTCGCCGGGCACCGCGGCATCCTGGGCCGCCAGGAGGAGCAGGAGTCCCGCCGCCGGCATCATCCCAGCTCGATCCGCGACGCGCCCCGGGGGAGGTCGAAGCAGACCGTGACGCCCTTCTCGCCGCGGGGCCATGTCCCGTTCTCGAGCTTGAGGGGATCTGGGACCTCCTTGAGCTCCGCGGGCGCGTCGCCGGCGAAGAGCTTCGGCACGGCCGCGGGGGCGGCCTCGACCTCCAGGGTGAAGATCGGACAGGCGAAGGGAGCGCGGAGCGAGACCTTCGCGCCTTCCTTCCGGATCTTCGTGCACTCCCGGGCGGCCCAGTAGCGGGCGATCTCCCCGTTCGTCATCCAGAGGAGGTTCTTGTAGGCGGCCTCGAGGCGCCCTACCACCACCTGGAAGGCCTTGAGGCCCGACTCGTCGCCGTTGTGGTAGATGCCCGGCCAGTGGCACACGAGGATCGCGGGCTCGCCGCGGGCGATGACCTCCGGCAGG
>CAYNDR010000224.1:0-10691 GCA_964395295.1 uncultured Planctomycetales bacterium | reverse complement strand
CTGGAAGCAGTGCTTCACCTTCGTCAACAAGGCCAAGGGGCTCCTGAGCGACCCGGAGAGCCGCAAGAACGAGGCGGTGCGCGACATCTGCAGCCGCGCCCTCCTCTTCGAGATGAAGGCCCGCCTGGCCTACGGGGACGCCAAGCGCGGGCCCGCCTCGATCAAGCAGTTCGCCGACGCCGCCAAGCTCGCCGAGGACTTCTTCCGGAGCTTTCCCACCCTCCGCTTCGAGGAGATGGGCAAGGCCATCCGCCTGGAGCAGGCCCGCGCCTACTGCAAGGGCGGCCAGCTCCCCAAGGGCATCGCCCTCCTCCAGGAGCTCTCCAAGCAGTTCAAGGGCTCCTGGGTCGAGAACGTCGCCATCGACATCCTGGGGGAGTACGCGGGGGAGCAGAACGTGAACCTCGCCGTCGAGGCCGCGGACAACTACTTCGACCGCGGCCCGGCCTACCTCTACAAGGCCGTCCAGAAATACCGCAAGGCCCTCCAGTCCATCAAGAAGCCGGAGGACGAGAGGAAGTACCGGCCCCTCTGCTGGTACCAGATCGGGCGCTGCTACTACTACCTGGACCGGTATTACGAGTCCGCGGCGGCCCTCTCCGAGCTGGAGAAGCCCGCCTACAAGAACGCGCCCGAGGCGCCCCAGGCCGCCCTCCTCAAGCGCAGCGCCCTGGCCCGCATCGCCAAGATCACCAAGGACAAGGCCGACGAGAAGGCCCTGGAGGACTTCCGCGCCTGGCTGGTGCGCACCCACAGGGACGTGGCCGGCGACCAGGAGATCCGCCAGCTGGCCATCGACGCCGAGGCCAAGCAGAAGTTCATGGACGCGGTCCGCGAATGGGAGAAGCTCGCCCAGCCCAACAAGCCCCTGTACGAGGAGGCGGCCTTCAGCGTGGGCCTCAACCTCTACCGGGAGGGCGAGCGTCGCGTCGACGCCGCCTTCAAGGAGAAGGGGGCCGAGCGCGACAAGGCCATGAACCAGGCCATGGAGGTCTGGAAGCGGGCCCTGGAGGCCTTCAAGAAGCACCTGGAGCACGTGGACCGCCTGCCCGCCAAGGACGCCCGCGTCGTCAAGAACGCGATCGGCTCCATCCTCTTCTCCTCCAAGATCCTCGTCCACCCGCGCATCAACCGGGCCGGCGAGGCGCTCAAGATCTCCGAGGACCTCGACAAGCGCTTCCCCAACGCCGACCCGAAGCTGGTGATCGCCATCATGTCGCTCCGGCTCAACGCCAAGGTGAAGATGGAGCAGATCCAGGAGGCCGAGGACGACTTCCGGGTTCTCAAGGCCAAGTTCGAGAAGGAGCGGATCGGCTCCGACTACTACCTGAACGCCCTGGCGGTGCTCGCCAACGCCTTCCAGGAGGCGGCCGCCAAGGAACGGGACAAGGACCCCGAGAAGTTCGAGATCTTCTCGGAGAAGGCGGGCGAATACTACTACGGCTACTACATCCTCAACGTCGGCGAGAACAAGAAGCCCGACCAGATGGAAGGCATGGCCGACATGCTGTTCTTCGTGGCCGAACAGCGCATGAAGAAGGGCCAGGCCCGCAGCAGCAAGGAGGACATCGACCGGGCGCGCGAGATCTACAAGCAGGCCCGCGACCTCTTCAAGGCCTTCCTGGCCGACCAGGAGCCCCGCCTCCCCAAGGACCAGGTCCGCGCCCTCAACCGCAAGATCACCCGGTGCCTCCTCATGACCGGCCAGTTCGAGGAGGCCGTCAAGATCTACCAGGAGATCACCAAGGGCGACCCCGACATGAGGGACGGCAGCGCCTGGGAGGACATGGCGGACTGCTACCTGGAAAGGGCCTTCGCCTCCCCCCTGGGCGCCAACCGCAACGAGTTCTTCCGCCAGGCCGACAAGACCTTCGCCAGCCTGGCCGCCCGGCTCATCAGCCGCCAGCTCTTCAACGAGCACACCTGGAGGCTCCTCTACAAGCACGCCCAGTGCCTGTTCGAGATCGACGTCGACCAGGCGCGCTTCTTCTACGACACCTACGACCTGAAGGGGTACGGGAAGACCTGGGACGCCGACGAGAAGGGCGTCAGCAAGTGGGGCTTCGCGCCCAAGTTCGAGGATCTCCGCAAGAAGGTCGACGAGAAGGTGCCCCCGAGGAAGACCGGCAACCCCTGATGGAGGACCGCCCATGAACCTCGTCCCGCTCGTCCTGGCGGCGCTGGCGCCGGCGGGCCAGGCCCAGCCGGCCGCCCCGAAGGACCGCGTGATCCTCAAGCAGAGCGCGGCCGTCGAAGGGACGGTCCAGAAGGACACCAACAAGGAGGTCGTGGTCACGACCGGGAGCGGCGCGCAGACCCTCCGATCGGAGGACGTCCTCAAGATCGAGTACGGCGACGCCCCGCCCGCCTTCCGCGGCGCCATGGTGGCCCTGGACCAGGAGAAGTGGTCGGACGCCCTCAACTCGCTCCGGAGCGCCGAGGAGCTCTTCAACTCCAAGGAGAAGATCGCGAAGCCCCGCGCCTTCTGGTTCCTCCCCACCCTGACCTTCTACCGCGGCGTGTGCCTCCTCCAGCTCGGCCGCTCGGCCGACGCCATCGGGCAGTTCGACAAGATCCGCAAGGACTACAAGGACTCGCGCTTCCTGGCGGAGGCGTACGAGCTGACGCTCCAGGCCTTCCGGGAGCGGGCCGACGTGGCGGCCATGGACGCCTTCGAGAAGGAGATCGACGCCGCCCCCCCGGAGATCCGGCAGGGGCTCAAGGCCCGCGCCAAGAAACAGCGCGCGGAGTTCCTCTTCGACAAGAACAAGTACGCCGAGGCCAGGAAGATCTTCGAGGAGATCGCCCTCAACCCGGACCCCGAGATCGCCGCCGACGGGACGACCGGCGTCATCCGGTGCCTGGGCGCGATGAAGGACGCCGCGGCCCTGGAGGCCTACTGCAAGAAGGTGCTCTCCACCGCCAGCCAGCCGGCGCTCCTGCTGATGGCCTCGAACGCCATCGGCGACGATTTCTTCGAGAAGAAGCTGTACCCCCAGGCGCGGGACGCCTACGTGCAGAGCGTCGTCAAGTTCAACCCCGGCCGGACCGGCTCCGGGGCCGAGCGGGAGCACGAGCGGGCCCTCTTCCAGCTGGCCCGCTGCTACGAGGAGCTGACCAAGGCGGCCAAGGACGCCTCCCGGGACGACGTGTCCCGGATGTGCTCCAGCGCCTACCGGGAGCTCTCCATCGAGTACCCCTCCGGCCGGTACCGGGAGGAGGCCGAGCGGAAGGCCCGCCAGTACGAGCCCAAGGCCGAGAAAAAGTAGCACGGTCCGGCCGCGGCCGGCGTCCCATGATGCGGGGCGAGGCCGCGACGGAACGATCACTTGTGCTTGATTTGAGGCGGCCGCGTTGCTAGAGTCGTGGACTTGGGGCGCGCCGCTCCCGCGGGTGCCGGTGCCCGCCGGCCGCGCGGGAATACGGGAGCGGGTGCATTGTGGGGGTGCTGGGATGAAGCGATTTCCTTCCGTCCGGTCGTGGAGTTGGGCCGCCGTCGGCGCCTTTCTGGTGAACCTCGCCCTCTGCGGCGCGGCCATGGCGGCGCAGGAGGAGGGCGGGAAGTCCTCCAGGGGCAACTTCGACTTCTTCACCGTCTGGATCCTCGGGGGCGGCGGCGTGGGCTTCATCTTCGTCCTGCCCATCGAGATCTGCTCGATCGCCACGGTCGCGGCGATCATCGAGCACTTCGTCTCGGTCCAGCGCGACAAGCTGGTCCCGCCCGAGATCGTGGTCGAGCTCGAGACGCTCCTCGACGAGGAGCAGTACGAAGAGGCCATCAACCTCTGCGAGGCCACCAAGAACTACATCACCAACATCGTGGGCGCGGCGATCGCCCGGGTGGGCGAGGGGTACGACGCGATGATCTCGGCCGCGGAGGGCGCCACGGACGAGCAGAACCTGAAGCTCCAGCACAAGATCAGCTGGCTCAACCTCTTCTCGAACATCGGGCCCCTCATGGGCCTCTTCGGGACGGTCGTGGGCATGGTGATGGCGTTCACCCAGATCGCCTCGTCGACCGGGACCCCGTCCCCCCAGGAGCTCGCGCTGGGCATCTTCACCGCGCTGGTCACCACGGTGTGGGGCCTGCTCGTGGCGATGCCCTCGTCGGCCTTCTACTTCTACTTCAAGGTGAAGATCCAGAAGCTCTCTTTCGAGCTTTCGGGCGTGGCCATGGAGATCGTGGAGCGCTTCAAGCCGGTGGCCGAGGGCGGGGGCACCTCGCCGGCCGCGAAGTGATCCGGGGCCTTCGAAAGAGGTGAACCATGGCGAAACGGAAAATGCCGGCCGACGTCGATTACCAGGGGGGCAACATGACCCCGATGATCGACATCGTCTTCCAGCTCCTGATCTTTTTCATGCTGGTCACGGACATGGCCCGGGCCCAGATCGAGAACCTGAAGATCCCCTCCGCCTCCAAGGCCATCAAGGAGAAGTACGAGGACCCGCTGATGCTGGTCCTCAACGTCATGCCGGACGGGACGATCAAGTCGGGCGGGAAGGCCTTCTGGAACCCCAAGATGGGGGACGACTGCAAGAAGCTGGAAGACCTGTTCGAGGCCCGGCGGCAGAACAAGCGATACCAGGAAGTCGAGGGATCGGACGCCTATGTGAAGTACCCTCTCATGATCCGCGCCGACCGGTCGGCCCACTTCGAGCACATCCAGAGGCTCTTGATGATCGCGACCCACCACGGCGGGGTGACCCGCGTGCAGCTCGGGGCGCGGCAGGAGACAAAGTAGATGGCCAAGAAAAAGAAAAGGCGGCGGCTTCAGAACGAGGAGTTGGGATTCGAAGCGTCCAACATGACGCCGATGATCGACATCGTCTTCCAGCTCCTGATCTTCTTCATGCTGTCCATGCACTTCAAAGAGGTGGAAGGCAAGCTCCTCTCCCAGCTCCCCAAGGACAAGGGCCTGGCGCCTTCCCACGTCCTCAATCCGGAGCTCCAGGAGGTCCGCGTCGTCATCTGCGCCGGGGGCGACACCCGGATGCACCTGCACGACAAGGGACGACACGAGAAGGAGGACAAGAACAACGACGTCTGCAAGATGATGGTGGAGAAGATCGAGATAGGGGAGGTCTACAAGACGGAAAAACACGGGGACAAGATCGCCCACAACAAGGGCATCTACAAGTCCCTGGGGATCAAGACCAACGAGATGTACCAGTCCACCCCCTCCGCCCGCCGGGGCATCCCCGACCCGTCCAAGAGGCCCCCCGTGATCCTCGACGCCGACAGCGAGACGCCCTACGAGCACATCATCGGCGCGGTCAACGCCTGCAAGGAAGTGGGGATCGACAACATCGAGTTCGTGGGCAATCCGCGGCACGACAAGTACTACGGCTCGTTCCAGAAGGGGCAGTTCGAAAGGACCCGCAAGAAGTAATCCCCGACCCAGCACCCGCAAAAAAAGCCCCGTCCGGATGGACGGGGCTTTTCGTTTTTTCCCCCGAAGGGTCCGGGACGCCTCTACTCCTTCACCGCCGGCAGTCCCGCCAGGGCCATGGCCAGCTCCTGGGGATCGTACTCCATGTCCTTGAGCTTGCCGCTGGTGAAGTCGAGGTACGCCTGCATGTCGAAGTGGCCGTGCCCGCTGAGGTTGAAGAGGATCGTCCGGCGGGCGCCCTCCTGTTTGGCCTTGAGGGCCTCGTCGATGGCCACGCGGACCGCGTGGTTGGCCTCCGGGGCCGGGAAGATCCCCTCCGTCCGCGCGAACTGGATGCCGGCCTGGAAGCACTCCACCTGGTTCCGGGCCGCCCCCTCGACGAGCCCCAGGGCGACGGCGTGGCTGACCATCGGCGCCATGCCGTGGTAGCGCAATCCGCCCGCGTGGAACGGGGGCGGGATGAAGGCGCTCCCCAGGGTGTGCATCTTGATCAGCGGCGTCATCTTGGCCGTGTCCCCGAAGTCGTAGGCGTAGCGCCCGCGCGTGATGCTGGGGCAGGCCGAGGGCTCCACGGCGACGAACCGGATCTTCTTCCCGCCCCGGAGCTGCTGCCCGAGGAAGGGGAAAGCCAGGCCCGCGTAGTTGCTCCCGCCCCCGACACAGCCGATCACCACGTCCGGGTAGTCCCCCGCCATCTCCATCTGCTTGATGGCCTCCTCCCCCACCACGGTCTGGTGCAGGAGGACGTGGTTGAGGACGCTCCCGAGGGAATAGTTCGTGTCCTTGCTCTTCGCGGCGACCTCCACGGCCTCGCTGATGGCCAGGCCGAGGCTCCCGGGGTGGTCGGGGCGCTTCGCGAGGGCCGCGCGGCCGGCCTCCGTCTGGTCGCTCGGGCTGGCGAAGACCCTGGCGCCGAAGCCCTCGATCATCGCCTTCCGGTAGGGCTTCTGGTTGAAGCTGACGCGCACCATGAAGACCTGGACCTCGATGCCCATGAGGGCGCCGGCGAAGGCCAGGGAGGAGCCCCACTGCCCCGCCCCGGTCTCCGTGGACAGCTTCGTGACTCCCTCGGCCTTGTTGTAGTAGGCCTGGGGGACCGACGTGTTGGGCTTGTGGCTCCCGGTGGGGCTGACGCCCTCGTACTTGTAGTAGATCCGGGCGGGGGTGTCGAGGGCCTTCTCCAGCCGGCGGGCGCGGCAGAGCGGCGTGGGCCGCCACAGCCGGTAGATGTCCCGCACCGGCTCCGGGATCTCGATTTCGCGCTGGGTGCTGACCTCCTGCAGGATCAGCGCCATCGGGAAGAGCGGCTCGAGGTCGGCGGGGCCGACCGGCTTGCCCGTCCCGGGGTGCAGGACGGGGGGCGGGGGCTTAGGGAGGTCCGACGCCAGGTTGTACCAGGCGCGGGGCAGGTCCTTCTCGCCGAGCAGGAACTTGATCGGATCGCCCATCGAAGTCTCCTTTCGCCCTCCGCGGCCGGGACACCCTGTCCCGCGGCGCCACGGGACCCGTCTTATAGCAAAACCGCCCCCCCCGGGCAAAACCTTCATGCGGTTTTTTCCTCGAACCTCTCGGCCCCCGGGGCCAATATAGGGGGTATGCAGGGGTATCCGAGAATCAAGAATGAACAATCGAGAATCAAGGGTTCGTCCCCCCCCACCCGCCCCTGGGGGGGGCTACGGGGGGAATCCATTCTCGATTCTTGATTCTCTATTCTCGATTCTGATCCGATCCCCAGGGGACCGCCCCGGAAGGGCTCCTCAGGCCGGGGGGTCTTGGAGGGAAACGCCATGACTCGCGCACTCGTCCGCCCGGGCGCCGCGCTGGCCGGGATCGTCGGGCTGGCCCTCGGGCTGGCCGGCCCCGCCGCCGCGTCCGCGCAATCCGTCCGCCGCCTGCCCGTCAAGGAGTACCGCGACCGGATGAAGGCGGGCTGGGTGGGCCAGGTGATCGGCGTGGCCTGGGGCGCGCCCACGGAATTCAAGTACAAGGACAAGGTCATCCCGGAGGGCGCCATGCCGAAGTGGGCCCCCCGGATGGTCAACGACTCCTTCGGACAGGACGACCTCTACGTGGAGATGACGTTCCTCCGCTCGATGGAGCAGTACGGCCTGGACGTCTCCATCCGCCAGGCGGGGATCGACTTCGCCAACAGCGGGTACCCGCTCTGGTGCGCCAACGACGCCGGCCGCAAGAACCTCCGCCGCGGGATCGCCCCGCCCGACTCGAGCCATCCGAAGTTCAACAAGTGCCCCAACGACATCGACTACCAGATCGAGGCGGACTTCTCGGGGCTCATCGCCCCCGGGATGCCCAATGTGGCCGTCTGGCTGGGGGAGAAGTTCGGTAGGCTCATGAACTACGGGGACGGCGTCTACGCGGGCCAGTTCATGGGGGCGATGTACGCCGAGGCGTTCTTCCAGGCGGACGTCGTCAAGATCGCCGAGACGGCCCTCAAGGCCATCCCCGCGGAAAGCCAGTACGCGGAGATGGTGCGGGACATGCTCAAGTGGCACCGGGAGGACCCGGACGACTGGGAGAAGGCCTGGCACCTCTGCCAGGAGAAGTACCGGAAGAATCCCGAATACCAGAAGGCCTCCAACGGCGGGATCGACTGCAAGATCAACGGGGCCTACGTCCTGATGGGGCTCCTCTACGGGAAGGGCGACCCCGACCGGACCGTCATCATCTCCTGCCGGAGCGGGCAGGACTCGGACTGCAACCCCTCCAGCTCGGCGGGGGTCCTCTTCACCACGATGGGATTCTCGAGGCTCCCGGAGCGGTTCTCGAAGGACCTCGACGAGAAGCGGGTCTGGAGCCACACGGCCTACAACTTCCCGGCGCTCCTGGACGTGTGCGAGAAGCTGGCCCGGCAGGCGCTGGCCCGGGAGGGGGGCAAGGTCGAGAAGGACGCCCAGGGGGAGGAGGCGTTCGTGATCCCGGCCAAGCCGGCGAGGCCGAGCAGGCTGGAGCTGAGCTGGGCGCCGGGGCCGATCGCCGACAGCAGGTACACCGAGGCGGAGATGGCGCAGATCACCGCGTCGGGCACGCCCGACACGTTCAAGAAGGCCGTGGAGAAGTTCGCGCCGGGCTGGAAGGCCGACCACTGCGGAAGCGACATGGATCCCGGCCTGCGCGCCGAGGAGCGCGGCCGCCAGAACGTCCTGGTGACGCACCCGCTCGACAAGGACACCGCCTGCGTCCTCAGCCGCAAGGTGGAGGTGCCCCCCGGCAGGAAGTCCGTCCTGAAGCTCTCCGTGGGCCACCACCCCCAGGGGGACTGGGTGCTCGTGGTGAAGGCGGACGGGAAGGAGATCCTCAAGCAGGCGGTGGGCAAGGACACGGCGGCGAACGGGTGGCTGGACGTGAGCGTGCCGCTGGCGCCGTTCGCCGGAAAGACCGTGAGCCTGGAGATCCACAACCAGCCGAACGGCTGGTCGTGGGAGGCGGGCTACTGGTCGAAGATAGCGGTCGAATCCGAGTAGCCGGCGGCGCTTTCCCCTGAACCTCCGGCGCCCCCGTCCGTTCTTATCCCCAGCGTGCCAGGGGAGGTTCTGATCATGGCCTGGCACCGCCGCCCCAAGGTCCCCCCGGAGCTCGATCCCGAAGGCTTCTCCATGACCCCCATGATCGACGTCACGTTCCAGCTCATGCTCTTCTTCATGATCACGAGCGACATGTCCTCCCACCAGGTGGAGACGCTCACCCTGCCGTCGGCCCGCATGGCGGTGATCACGGAGGGGCCCGAGACCCTCGTCAACGTCACGGCCGACGGGCGCGTCCGCATCGGCGGCCGGACCTTCCCGGACGAGGCCCTGGAGAACTTCTTCGCCACCCAGGCGCAGTCCCGCCGGGCCCTGGAGGCCCCCGTGCTCATCCGGGCCGACCGTTCCACCGCGTTCGAGCACGTCCAGAAAATCCTGACGATCGCCGCCGAGCGCGGCCAGAAGACCCGCGTGAGCCTGGGCGCCAGGTTGGAAAGGAGCCAGCCATGATCTTCCGCCGCCGTCGCCGCCGCCCCGAGGACCCGACCTGCGAGGTCGGGAACATGACCCCGATGATCGACTGCGTCTTCCAGCTCCTGATCTTCTTCATGCTCTCGATGCACTTCAAGGAGGTGGAGGGGAAGCTCCTCTCCCAGATGCCCAGGAAAGGGCCCGGGGAGGGGGAGGCCCTGGTGCTGGAGGAAGTCCGCGTGGTGATCTGCGCGGGGGGGGACGTCGAGACCCACCTCACGGACAAGGGAAGGCACGAGAAGCTGGAGAAATCCAACGAGGTCTGCCGGGTGGCCGTGGAGAAGCGCATGATCGGGGACGTCTATGGCACCGAGAAGCACCCCGACCGGACCGCCGCCAACAAGGCCGTCTACCGGGCGATGGGCTCGATGGCGCGGGACCTCCACGCCCGCATCCCGCCCCAGCCGCGGGGCCTCCCCGCCCCCCTGATCCTCGACGCCGACAGCGAGGTGCCCTACGAGCACGTGATCGGGGCCGTGAACGCCCTCAAGGAGGCGGGGATCCACAACGTCGAGTTCGTGGCCAATCCCCGGCACGACAAGTATTACGGGGCGTACCAGAAGGGGCAGTTCGAGCGCGGGAGGCGGTGATCCGAGGCCTCCCGGCCCCTCCCCGGAGATCCCTCCGTCCCCTCCGTGCCTTCCACGGAGGTGATCTCCTCCGCTCTGTGCGCTCTGCGCGCTCTGTGGTTGACTCTCTGTCTCCTCCGTGCCCTCAACCCCCGAGCGCTCTCACTTTTTCTTGCCAGGGATGGCGTTTCCTGTAGAATCTTGCAGGGTTCGGCGGCTTCCCCGCGTCTTCTACTATGTCGCACGGACCCGTGCTGGGGTCTCTGGAGGACTGGACCATGACGCATGTCACCCTGCGGACGTTCGCCACGATCCTCGCCGTGGCGTTCCTGGCCGGGGCCGCCGGCTGCGCCAGCAGTGCGCCGGAGCAGGCGGCTCCGGAAGGCGCGGCGGTCCAGCCGGCCCCGCCTCCGCCCGCGGCGGTGACGCCCGAGGGCCAGCCGAAGCCCACGACCATCCAGGCCCAGGACCCCGAGTGGCAGAAGATCGCGCAGGAGCTCGCCCGCGGCCGCACCGTGGAGGAGCAGCAGCGGATCCACACCTCCCAGGAGCATTACCGCCTGGGGCTCGCCTACCACAACAAGGGCGACTTCGAGAAGGCCCGGATCGAGTGCCAGAAGGCGGTCCAGGCCTGGCACGAGAACCTGGAGGCCCGCAAGCTCCTCGCCGAGATCAACATGCTCGTCGTGGGCGGCCGGGCCGAGTTCGGCGCCCGCTCG
>CAYNDR010000223.1:235-10774 GCA_964395295.1 uncultured Planctomycetales bacterium | reverse complement strand
GGGAACAGGCTTCACCAGGGCGCATTTCGCAGGCCCGGGAGGCTGTCAGAGATTTACCTCGAAAAGGGGAAAAGCGTTGAGGGGCGCAGTCGTCACGTCCCGCGATCACCAGCAATCGTGCAGGACGTCGACGCCCCTGTCGATGAGTTCCGAGATGTAATAACAGGACTCGGAGCTCAGGGGGTTGTCCCTAAGGCGAAGATAATCCGCAAAGTCGATTCCGGGATTCTGAACAAGCGGGTATATGTCGCTGATCTGATTGGAATCCAGCCATAGCGTCTGCAGATTTACCAGTCCGCTCAAAGGGGTGAGATCGTTGATCAGGTTTTGCGTCAAGGCGAGGCCCACCAGGCTCGTAAGGCCTGCCAGGGGGCTGAGATCACTGATCTGACAAAACTGGGCGTCAATTCCTTCCAAGTTCGTAAGGCCAGCCAAGGGGCTGAGGTCACTGATAGGGTTGCCTAGCACCCCAAGAGCTCGCAGGCTCGTCAGGCCGGCCAAGGGGCCGAGATCCGTGACCAAGTTGTCCCAGAGTTCGAGATACTCCAGGTTCACAAGTCCGGCCAATGGGCCAATGTCAGTGACTAGGTTGAGTTCCGCTTTGAGCTCGCGCAAGTTCGTCAGCTCGGAGAGTGGAGCGAGATCCATGACCCAGTTGAATCCAATATGAAGCTCTTCAAGACTGGTGAGACCGGTCAGTGGATCGAGATCCTGGATGTCATTCCAATCAACATGAAGGCTTTTCAAATTCACGAGGTAGACCAACGGACCCAGGTCACTGACTTGGTTGGAAAACAAATCAAGCTCTCCGAGGGCCGTCAGTCCCACTAGGGGGCTGATATCGGCAATCAGGTTGTCGGCAAGGTAGACTTTACTGAGCTTTGTTAAACCGGCCAGAGGCCCCAAGTCACTGACTTGGTTTCCGCCTAGGCCTAAGCTGGTCAGGTTTACACAGTATTCCAGGCCGGAAATGTCAAAGATGTCCCCGCCAACAGAGACACTCAAATGGATCAGATCCTGTAGATCAGAGGCCAGGATAGGTCCTGAGGGCTTGTCGATCTTCTGTCGCATGAAGTTCTCGAGCGTGGAATCCGGAAAGTCCACCTCGGTATCGGACGCCTTTAGGAACACACGCAGGGGCGTGATCCCATAGTCCCAGGTCGTGGTGTTCAGCCCTATGACCACCCAGAGCCCCCACCGGTAGGAGGCCATCGCGTCCCACCAAGCCTCCGGCAGTAAGAAGAACGGCTTCGTGCTCCAGATGGGAATCACCTGATACCCCGTGGAAAAAGGGAAGACCATGACAAGCCGGAATAGGTCGTAGTCTCCCGGGGCCCATGTGATGTTTGGCGGTACGACCATCCAGGCGCCGTGCTTCGGGAAAATTGGAGTAAAATCAGAGGCTTGCGGAGAAGGCAGGGCTGCCGCAAGCAGAAGACAAAGGGTGACCAGAAAGAGAAAACATCGTCTTTCCATTTTACCTCCTCCCCTTCTTTTCTTTTACTGCCCCTTATCGTATCGAATCCGGAGACCCCTTGTAAAGAAATTTATCCTGACAAGAACATTATTATCGTATTAATCATGGCCGCCAGGGCAGCGAGTCCCATGTCACGCTGCTGCGCTGGCGCCGCAGAGCAAGGCTGTTTGTACCTCCAATTAAGGGGACGTTGTTTAATTCGTTAACTTCTTCGCTGCCTTCCTGACTTCACGCCCACAACAGCGACTACACCGCAAGAGCGACTAAAGTCGCCAAGGGGGCGTGGCACGCGAAATGCAGAAGTCTGGTAGGCCCAGGGACATTCCTGTCTTTTTCGTGCACGATTTTTCACCACCAGAACCCAAGACGGGGGAGGTTGTTCAGTTCGTCAATTTGATCACCCTCGCTTACGCTCTCACTCTGGTGCAGATGAGAACGAACCGGCCGGACTTGAGCCTCCCTCCGGTTTAGGACAGCCAATCGCAGGCAAGACTTCCTGCCATGCCCAGACAAGCCAGACTGGATTCTCCCGGAACGCTTCATCACGTCATCGTGCGCGGAATCGAACAGCGGAAGCTTGTCGATGACGATGCAGATCGCCAAGAATTCGTTGACCGGATGGGCAAGATCTTTCGGCAGTCCGAAACGCAGATCTATGCATGGGCGCTGATGGCCAATCACGCCCACATGCTCATCAGGAGTGGCCCCAAGGGTGTTTCTCACCTCATGCGCAGGCTCTTGACGGGATACGCCATCAGATACAACCAGAGACATCATCGTCACGGCCATCTTTTTCAGAACCGATACACATCCATTGTCTGCGAAGAAGATGCCTATTTTCAAGAACTCGTCCGCTACATACATCTGAACCCATTACGGGTAGGCCTGACAGAATCCTTGTCTGAGCTGGACCGTTATCCCTGGTCCGGGCACAGTGCGATCATGGGCAGGGTCGAACGTACGTGGCAGGATGTGGATTTTGTGGTTTCGTGGTTTGGTTCGCCGGCCAGGGGGGGCCGGAGGGGGCGATCGGGGGGGGGGCGGGGGCCCGGCGCGTGCGGGCCGGGGGGGTGGTGGCGCACACGTGCGCGAGCCTGGGGGCGGAGGCGCTCCGTCCGCACCGGCCGGCGGGGACGATGCATCCGTTGAGGAGCTTCGGGGACCCGGCGCGCGCGGCGGAGCTCTTCCGGGGCACGGCCTGCGCCGTGGAGGGGGACCCGGGGGCGGTGGAGGAGCTGGAGGGATTCGTGCGGGCGATCGGGGGGACGCCGCTGGGGGTGCGCGCGGGCCGGAAGGCCCTCTACCACGCGGGGGCGGTCTTCGCGTCGAATTATTTGGTGGCGGCCCTTGAGGCGGCGCTGAGGCTCTTCGAGGGGGCGGGGGTGCGCCGGGCGGAGGCGCTCCCCGCGCTGAGGGCGCTGGCGGAGGGGACGCTGGCGAACGCGGCCTCCGTGGGGATCCCGGAGGCCCTCACCGGGCCGGTCGAGCGGGGCGACGCGGGGACGGTGAAGGCGCACGCGGAGGCGCTGGCGGCCCACGCGCCGGGGCTGGCGGGGGCGTACGCGGAGCTGGGGCTCCTGGCGGTGGAGGTGGCGCTGGAGAAGGGATCGATCGGCGCCGCCGCCGCGGGGCGGCTCCGCGCGGCGCTCGGGAAGGTCCGACGGAAGAAAGAGACGCCGCGGCGATGAACGTGATCCTGACCGGGTTCCGCTGCTCGGGGAAGTCGAGCGTCGGGAAGATGCTGGCGGCGAGGCTGGGGCGCGAGTTCATCGACAGCGACGAGTTCATCGAGCGCCATACGGGCCTGCCGATCCGGGAGATCTTCGAGCGCCACGGCGAGAGCCGCTTCCGCGTGATCGAGAGCCAGGCGATCGCGGAGCTGGCGAAGCTCGACGGGAAGGTGATCGCCACGGGGGGCGGCGCCGTGCTCAAGCACAAGAACATGAAGGCCCTGAAGCGGAACGGCGTCGTCTTCCACCTCGGCGTCTCGGCGGACGCGGCCCTGCAGAGGATGCAGGAGGATCCCGCGAGCCCCGCGCGCCGGCCGCCGCTGACCGGCCGGGATCCCTTCGCGGAGATCCGCGAGCAGATCGAGTTCCGCCGGGACTATTACCTCGAGAGCGCGGACGTGACGATCGCGACCGACGGGAAGGGGGTGGAGGACGTGGTCGGAGAGATCCTCGCGCACCTGAAGGGGCGCGGGTTCGGGGATCGGCAGGACATGGACGCGGCGCCCGCGTAGCGCCATGCTGCGGTCGCTGTATTCGGAAAAGGACCTCCAGGGGCTCTGGGAGCGCCAGCTCTTCCGGCGGGAGAACCTCCTGACGGAGGACGCCCGGCGCGTGGTCGTGGAGTTCCCCGGGATCCGCTCCGGCGAGGGCGGGCCGGACTTCCGCGGGGCCCTCGTCCGGATCGGGGGCGAGCGGCGGTCGGGGGACGTGGAACTGCACCTCGTCCCCTCCGGATGGCGCGCCCACGGGCACGGGCGGGACGGCGCGTACGCGGGGGTGGTCCTGCACGTGGTTCTGCGGCGGGACCGTTTCCCCGTCCCCGCCGGCGGCATCCCGGTCCTGGTCCTGGAGCCCTACCTCCATCCCGCGGCGCCGCCGGCGGGCGCGGAGGCGGCCGGCGGCCTCGGCGCGGCGGGGGAGGAGTGGTTCGCGGACCGCCGGGCGCGGATGCGCCGGGCGCTCGAACGGGCCCCGGAGGAGGAGGTCCTCTACCGGGAGATCCTGGTGGCCCTCGGCTACAAGCACAACAAGGCGGCGATGGCCGAGCTGGCGCGGCGATGTCCGCTGGGGGCGCTCGAGGGGGAGGCCGGGGCGATCGAGGCGCGGCTCCGCGGGGCGGCGGCCGGCATGCCGCCGGCGATGTGGCGGCTCCGGAGCGTGAGGCCGGCCAACCACCCGTGGCGGCGGCTCTCCGGGATGGCGCGGTTCCTGGGCGCGGCCCGGGAGGAGGGGCTGGCGCGGGGCCTGGCGGCCCGGGCGGCGAGCCTCGAGGCCATGGCCGCGTGGCTCGACCCGGACGGGACCGGCCTGATCGGTCCCGCCCGCGCGCGGGAGATCGCGCTCAACGTCTTCGTCCCGTTCCTCGGCGAGGAGGCCTGGGGGCGCGCGGCCGGCGGGGCCCCGCCCGCTCTGCCGGGGCCGGCCCGGCGTCTCCTGGCCTCCCGGGTCACCTGCGTGCGGGAGTACTTCGGCGCGCTCCTCCTCTTCAGGCGCGGGGCGTTTTCGCTTGCCGTCCGCCCGGAAGGGTGTTAGACTTTTTTTAGAGGCCTCGGGATAGAGCCTGTGGGTGGGTTTCCCGTTCCGTAAGGCGCGGGGGGGCCGATGTCCCTTTCCCTGGTCCGGTGTCCGTACTGCGGCAAGAGGTTCAACATCTCCGGTTTCGCCGCCGGGACGCGCCTGCGGTGCAGCGGGTGCACGGCGATCCTCGGCGTCCCCCGGGCCGACCTCCCGGTCCTCCCGGCCCGGCCCCTGACGCTCTCGCTGGTCCTCCAGGTCGCCGGCGGATCTCGGCGGGGCTGGGGGCGGCGGCGGTCCTCTACCTGGCCCTGCGGCCCGCCGCGGGGGCGGCGCCCGCGGCCGCGCCTCCGATGGCCAAGGCCCCGGCCCCGCCGGCGCCCCCGCCGGAGAAGCCCGCACCGGGGGTGACGAGCCGCATCTTCGTCGACCCGGGGATCAAGGCGGAGCAGCAGCTCAAGGAGGAGTTCGGCGACGTCTTCATGTTCTACAAGGCTGATCCCTACCTCCTGGCGGTGGAGTCCTCCGAGCGCTACATCGGGACGCAGGTCATCGCGGACTACGGGAAGCGGCTGGAACTGCTGTACGCCACGTTCCGCCGCGAGTTCGTCGACACCCTCAAGCTGCCCGAGGTGAACGACGTCCTGGCGGCGGTCGTGCTCAACTCGCGCGAGAGCTTCGACCGCTACTGCAGGGAGCGCGAGAAGAAGGAGATGTCCCCGCAGATCAAGGGGATCTACGAGTACAACCGGCGGAGGATCGTCGTGTACTACGACGTCCACGCGCCCTACGAGGTCCTCTTCCACGAGGGGGTCCACCAGCTCGTGCACTACTACGTGCTCCGGGAGACGGGCGGGGCGCGCACCCCGCACATGTACTGGTTCCAGGAGGGGCTGGGGACCTACTTCGAGGGGTTCCGCCGGACGGGGGAGGGCGAGGTCGTGATCGACCCGTGGGTGAACCGCGGGCGCCTGACGGCGGTGAAGGAGGCGCTCCGGGATCCTCACCCGGAGGGGCGCCGGGGCTTCGTCCCGCTGAGCGTCCTGGTGGGGATGACGGTCGACGATTTCTGGGACTGGTACGAGAGGTGCATGGGGGGGACGGAGGCGGACGCCGCGGAGGCCACGCGCAAGGCCCATCTCTACTACGCGGAGTCCTGGGCCTTCGTCCATTTCCTCCGGCAGAAGGGGGAGGAGTACCGGCGGACGTTCGACGACTACTTCCGCGCCGAGATCCGCGGCGAGGGCGGCAGGAAGAAGTTCGAGGACCTCGTGAAGGCCAACCTGGGGATGGACCTGGAGCAGCTCGAGGAGAAATTCGTCGCCTACGTCCTCGGCCTCAAGTAGAATCCGCCCCATGGTCCCGGCCCCCCTTCTCCTGATCCTGTTGATCCTGCCCCAGGCCCCCGCCGGGCCCGCGCCCGGGAGGGACGACCTGGAAGCCCTCCTCGATCGCCTGAAGACCGAGGATCCCGCGGAGCGCCTGAAGGCGCTGGAGGATCTCCGGGGCCGGGGCGCGGAGGCGGTCCCCGCGGCGATCCGGGGCCTCGATGCCGGCCCCGCGGACCTCAAGGAGCGGATCGAGGCGCTCGTCCGGAAGCTCTCGTCGAAGCGGTGGAAGGAGCGGGACGAGGCCGCCCGGTCGCTGATCGACCTGGGACGCCGCGCGCGCCCCGCCCTCGATGAGGCCAGGGGATCGGACGACCCCGAGGTCCTGTGGCGCGTCCGCGCCGCGCTGGACGCGATCAAGGACCGCGAGGGGCGCGACGAGCGCCTGGAGCGGGCCCGGGCCGCGGCGCTCTGCGGATTCCTGGGCGAGGCGGGGGACGCCCGGGCGATCCGGCCCCTGCTGGGGCTGGCGGGGGGCGGGGCGCCGGAGGTGCGGCTGGGGGCGGCCGAGGCGCTCGGCCGGCTGAGGGGCCGCATGGAGGCGGCCCAGGCGGAGGAGGCGGCGGAGCGGGTGCTGGAGGCGCTCTCCGATCCCCAGTATCCCTCCGAGGGGACGGAGAAGGCGCGGCTCATCCGGGTCCTCGGGCGGCTCCGGTCGCCCGCCTGCGTGGGGCCTCTGGCGGCGCTCCTGGGGGACCGGAGCGAGAAGAACATCCACGTCAAGCGGCTCGCGATGGCGACCCTGGCGGCCGTGGGCGGCGCGCCGGCCCTGCGCGCGCTGGTCGACGCGCTCCTGTCGGAGGAGGTCTACCTCCGGCAAGGGGCGGCCGCGCTCCTCGGGGAGCTGGCGGGGGAGGGCTTCGGGTACGACCCGAGGGCCTCCCTCGAGGCCAACCGCGAGGCGATCCTCAAGGCCCGGGCGTGGTGGTCGAAGAGGTTCGGCAAGGGCTGGGAGGAGTAGGCTTCTTGATCTGCGCCGCCGTCCGCGCGGAGACCACCGACGGGGCCCTCGCCGGGATGGAGGAGGCCCGCCGCGCCGGGGCGGACCTCTGCGAGCTCCGGCTGGACTACGTGCGGGCCCCCGACCTGCCGCGCCTCCTCGCCGGGCGGCCGCTCCCCGCGGTGGCCACGGCCCGCCCGAAGTGGGAAGGCGGGCGGTTCGAGGGGACCGAGGCGGACCGCCTGATGCTGCTCGGCGAGGCGTGCCGGTGCGGCGCCGAGTACGTGGACGTCGAGTTCCGCGCCTACAAGGATTTCGACCGCCGGCAGGCGAGGCTCATCCTCTCCTTCCACGACTTCGAGAAGACGCCCGGGGACATCGAGGGGACGGCCGCGAAGATGAGGCTGCTGGAGCCCTTCGTCGTCAAGGTCGCCTGCCGGGCGGGCGGGGCGGCGGACCTCGCGCGGCTCGTCCGGCTCCAGAAGTCCCTGGAAGGAAGGAGCGCCGTCATCGCCATGGGCGAGGCGGGCGAGCCGCTGCGGGTCCTCTACGCCCGGTACGGGGGGTGGCTCACGTACGCCTCCGTCCGGTCCGGGGCGGAGACCGCCCCCGGCCAGCTCACGGTGGAGGACCTCGTCCGGCGCTACCGGGTCCGGTCGATCGACGGGGAGACGGAGCTCTACGGCCTGGCGGGGGAGGCGGGGGTGCCGCCGTGGGGCGCGGACCTCTTCAACGAGGCCTTCCGGGCCCTGGGGAGGAACGCGCGGTGCGTCCGGATCGGGGCGGACGAGGCGCCGGCGCTGGGGGACCTCGTCGAGGCGATGGATCTGCGCAGCCTGTGGGCGGCGGGGGGCGCGGACGCGTTCCTCCCGCGGGCGGACGAGCGGTTCCGGGCCTGGACGGGCCGGCCGATCCCGGAGGAGGTCCTGAAGGTCTTCCCGGAGCGGGGCCCTACTCCACGATCGTGACGACCATCCCCTTGTAGGCGATCGCGGCGACCTCGCCCACCTCCTCGTTGAGCATCCGGACGCAGCCGTTGGAGGCCTTCGACCCGACGGACCCGGGGTCGTTGGTGCCGTGGATGCCGATCCCGTGGTAGAGGTCGTGTTCGAGCGAGATCCACCACTCGCCGAGCGGATTCTTCGGGTCGCCGTACTTGACCTGCGCTTCCTTGATCTGCATCTCGGCGGGCGGCCACCAGGGGGGCTTGGGATTCCTCACGCCCACGACGAACTTCCCGGCGGGCGTCTTCTGGTCCGTCCCGATCGCGACCTTGTACTCCTTGAAGGGGGCGCCCTCGTAGCAGAGGTGGAGGCGGAAGAGCGACTTGTCCACGACGATCGTCCAGGTCCCGCGGGGGATCCGCATCTTCCGCCCGGCGCGCAGGATCGAGTTCTCCTTGTAGTTGTTGACGAGCATGGCCGAGCCCTTGACGCCGTTGAGGTTCTTGAACTTCCGGGCGATCCCCTCCAGGGTGTCGCCCTGCCGGATCTCGTAGAGCTCGATCGCCTTCTCGTCGGGCTTCTCCGACAGGAGCAGGTGGCGGCAGACCTCCATCCCCTTGCGGGCGAGGTCGGCGCGTTCGGCGTCGGAGAGGACCCCCGGGAAGACGGCCGCGAGCTTCGCGCCCGCTTCGCGCCACTTGCCCTCGGCCAGCAGGCCGTCGATCTCGCCCGAGGCGCCCCGGGGCGCGGGGGGCTCGAAGCGCGCGGGGACGGGCGGGGGAGGCTCGGTCCGGGCCACGGCCGCGACCGGCGCGGGCGCCGCGGCCCTGGGGGCCGGGGCCGGCCGGGGCTCCTCGGCCCGGGGCTGAGGCGCGGGGGGCGGCGGGGCGGGCTCGGGCCCGACCGCCGGAGCGGGGGCGTCGGAGGGCGCGGCCGCCGAGGCGGCGGGCGAGGCCGGCGCGCTCCCCCCGCGGAAGAAGGCCAGGTAGACGATCGCGGATGCGCAGGCGAGGATCACCAGGGCGACGGGCAGAAAGGATGACCGCTTGGCTTGTGGCATGCTGTTTCCCCCCTCGATATCTCCGAGATCATTATGGGGGGTGATGGGCTTCCTGTCAAGGCCCCGGGCGAGGATTTCCTGCTGGACACGCCCTGGCCGGGCATGTAATCTCTGGCGCCATGAAGACTTATAAAATCGCCGTGCTCGGGGGCGACGGGATCGGTCCCGAGGTCGCCGCCGAGGCCGTCAAGGTCCTCCAGAAGGTCCAGGACGGGTTCCGGCTCGAATTCACCGACTTCCCCCACGGGGCGGACCACTACCTCAAGACCGGAGAACTCGTCTCCGACGAGTCCTTCGAGAAGATCCGGCGGTTCGACTCGGTCCTGCTGGGGGCGCTTGGGGATCCCCGCGTCCAGACGGGCATCCTGGAGCGAGGCATTCTCTTCCGCCTGCGTTTCGGCCTTGACCTCTACGTCAACCTCCGTCCGATCAAGCTCTACAGCGAGAGCCTTTGCCCCATCAAGGGGAAGAAGCCCGCGGACGTCGACATCCTGGTCTGCCGCGAGAACACCGAGGACGCCTACTCCGGGGAGGCGCGCTTCGAGAACAAGGGGACGCCCGACGAGGTGGCGATCCAGGAGGCCCGCTACACCTGGCGCGGCTGCGAGCGCATCATCCGCTACGGATTCGAGCAGGCCCGCAAGCGGCGCAAGAAGGTCACGCTCGTGGACAAGGCCAACGCCGTCCGCGCGCACGACATCCTCAGGCGCGTCTTCGACGCCGTGGCGAAGGACTACCCCGACGTCCAGAAGGACAACGCCTTCGTGGACGCCACCTGCATGTGGATGATCAAGAACCCCGACTGGTTCGACGTGATCGTCACCACCAACATGTTCGGCGACATCATCACCGACCTCGGCGCGATGATCCAGGGCGGGCTGGGCCTCGCCGCCGGCGGCAGCATCCATCCCGGGAGGATCTCCGTCTTCGAGCCCATCCACGGCTCCGCGCCGAAGTACAAGGGCCTGAAGAAGGCCTGCCCGCTCGCGGCGATCCTGTCGGGGGGCCTCCTGCTGGATCACCTGGGCGAGAAGGCCGCGGCCGACCGGATCGAGGCCGCCGTCCGGCGGCTCATCGAGTCCGGGAAGCTCCCCTCGATCGACGCCTCGAGCGGCATCCCCACCGACCGGATGGGGGACATGGTGATTGAGCGATTGGGCGATTGAGGGGATCCCCCCCGGGGGGGAAGGGGGGACGAACAATGACTCAATGACTCGATCGCCCGATGACCCCATCCCCTAGCGGGTCCGCTCGAGGGTGATGGGGGAGGCCTCGATGCGGACGGCCTTGCCCTGCCAGAGGACGCCGGCCGACCACGCCAGCTGGTACTGCCCGGGGGAGTCCGTGGCCGGCGTCAGCTCGAACGTCCCGCCCAGCACCTGGCGGGTGTTCCACAGCGCCTCTCCCCGGTCGGTGACGATGACCGTATCCCCAACCTGCCGTATCACCGCCGGGTTGAGCGCCACCAGTTGTAGCGTGAACTCA